>JAEUII010000393.1 GCA_016795145.1 Planctomycetaceae bacterium | reverse complement strand
CTGCGTGATATCGTCCGCAAGGCACTTGATGAGATCATGAAGCGTCCTGCGTGTATGGCAGCGTTTGGTGCTCGTCGAGCCTGTCTGATGCGAGCAGCGATTGCTCGAGTTGAAGAACAGCCGGATCTGGCGTACTCATGTCTTGAGCAGGCTCGCGAGGCTGTTGAACCGGGACCAGAGGCTTTCCGAACTCAGCTGGAACTGGATGTCAGAGAACTGTCGTATCGGCTGGATGATCCGTCGGATCCAAAGCTGAAGACTTTGCTGCATAAGTTCCGTGATCGCTACCTGCATAAGATCCCGGAGATCGAACAGGTCATCATCGAGCAGCTTGATTCCGCAGGCTGTCCGGAACTGGCGTCAGAACTGGAAGGCGGACTGGCTCAGATCGGTACGTCGGCTTCAGGCGGTCTCTGGACTCCAGGTGCAGAAGCGAATGCTCCTGCCGGAAAACTGTGGTTGCCTGGCCAGAGCTGATGATTTCCAAGCAGGGGGTCTTTAGCAAGATCCACTACCGACAACCGGACTGTAGTGGAACTCGCTAGAGTTCCTGCCTGCAGCAGTGCATCGTCAAACCCAAAGAAGGCCAGGAAATCCTGGCCTTCTTTCATTTCATCGGCCTGCGACTACGATTTAGATCTTCGATCGATTGCGATTTGGAATCAGCACAGTGCTTTCATCGTACCTCGACAATGCGGCGACCAGTTTTCCGAAGCCCGACGGCGTTGCGGACGCTGTCGTTCAATGGCTGGGCACGGGTGCTGCGGCCGGGCGAGGCAGTCATTCGGGAAGTGGTCAGGCGGCCGAGTTGCTGACTCAGTGTCGTTCACGGCTGGCTCGTTTCCTGGGAGTCCCGGACTATCGCCAGGTCATCTTCACTCAGAACTGCACCGACAGCCTGAATCAGGTTCTACTTGGGCTGCTGAAACCGGGCGATCGAGTCATCGCGTCGACGCTCGATCATAACTCCGTACTTCGACCCCTGGAGTGGCTCAGGGAATCAGCTGGTCTGGAAGTCTCGATGGTGGACTTCGATCCTGCGACTGGATTGATACGGCTCGATGAATTCGAAACAGCTCTGAGGGAACGCGCGACGAAGCTGGTCGTGCTGACTCATGCGTCAAATGTGACTGGACGAATTCAGCAGGTTCACGAAATGATTCGACTGGCGCGACAGCACGGTGCTCTTGTCCTGCTGGATGCGGCCCAAACTGTTGGACATGTGCCCGTGCACTTTCAATCACTGGACATCGATTTCCTTGCAGCCGCTGGTCACAAGGGATTGCTCGGGCCGCTCGGAACGGGCATCCTGGTTGTTCGATCAGGGCTTGAGACTCAGCTGAGACCACTGCGGTTTGGCGGAACAGGTTCCAGCAGCGAATCACTCCGGCAGCCTGATGAAATTCCGGCGCGGTTTGAATCGGGTAATCTTAACCTGCCTGGGATTGCGGGGCTCAATGCGGCTGTGCAGTGGATCGAAACGCAGGGGCTTCAAAATCTGCACGTGCGAATTGATCGTGCAGTGAAACGCTTGCACTACGCCTGCGGATCGTTGCCGAACGTGCGAGTGTTTTCGTCTCCGGAAGACAACGCCGGGATCCTGTCCTTCAATATCGAAGGCATGGACTGTCAGGAAGTGGCGATGATCCTGGACCAGAGCTTTTCGATTCAGTGTCGAGCCGGTCTGCACTGCGCGCCGCTGGCTCACCGAACTCTAAAGACTCTGTCGACCGGTGGCACGGTGCGACTAAGCCCCGGAGTGTTCACGACGGACGATGAGATTCAGCAGGCGATCGATGCAGTCAGTCAGCTATCATCCGCGATCGGATAACAATCACTGAACGCGGAGCAGAACGCTGTTGCCATCGCGCCCCGGTGAAGCCCAGCTGGCGAGACGTTCGATTCGCCGGCCGCGAGCATTCCCGGACTTCTGAGCTTCCTGCAATTCTTCGGTCCACTTCGGTCCCTTGATCAGCAGAAGAGTTGAACCACTCTGGCGAAGATCAGGAAACCATGGAAGCAGTTTGTCCAGCGCGCCGACGGCCCGAACGGTGATCCACGCAAATCGCTTCTGCGGCAAAAGGTCCTGAACGCGGCTGGAGTACACATTCACAGGAATGCCAAGCTGCTTGACGATTTCCGTCAGTGCAGCGGCCTTCTTTCCGACCGACTCACACAACGACACGGCAAGGTCTGGACGAAGAATGGCCAATGGAATCCCTGGAACACCGCCACCGGAACCGACATCCAGCACGGTAGCATTCTGAGGGATATGATCCGCAAGTCGCACCGTGTCGAGAAGGTCTCGGATCACGAACAGTTCGTTGGTGGTGTGTCGTGTCAGATTCAGACGTTCGTTCCAGCTCCACACCAGCTGGCAGTAATGCGCCAGCGTCTCGCTCTTGTCTGCTTCGATGATCATTCCATGATTTGCCGCAAGCGTACGAATCTCTGTCGCCTGCTCCGAAGTGCTGGTCATTCAACGAAGTCCAATTTGAAAAACGATGCAGTGAGTTCTCGTGTGTCTCGACGATCTATGAAAGGAGACGTTCCATGGCCTGAAGGATCTCTGCAGGCTCCGCCATTCGGCCGGCACCAACCTGACCACAGCTCAGCCAGCCTTCTCCGGGTCCGACAAGGTGAACGCCGTCAGCCTTCAACTGAGAAACGTTTCGCTGCACTGCTGGCTTGTCCCACATGTCGCAGTTCATTGCGGGAGCAATCAGAAGCGGCGCGGTTGAAACGAGCAGTGTTGTACTCAGCAGATCATCCGCAAGACCGTGGGCCAGTCTGGCAATGGTCTGTGCGGTTGCAGGTGCAATCACAGCAATCTGGGCTCGGCGAGCCAGGCCAATGTGTTCGCCCTGATAGTGTTCCTTCACCTTAAACGCATCACTGTGAACCGGTCGGCCGGTGAGAGCTTCAAACGTGGTCGCCCCGATAAACTGATGAGCCGATTCGGTCATGATGACGGAAACATGTGCGCCCAGCTGAACCAGTTTGCTGCAAAGGTCCGCGGACTTGTAAGCGGCAATGCCTCCGCAGACTCCCAGCAGGACTTCGCGATTCTTCAGGTTGCTGGACATCGTTTGGTTCTCGCGACACCATCGGGGGAACACACTCAAAGAAAAAGCCCCGAGCATCCGGCTTGGATCCTCAGGGCCTCTTGCCATTGATCTCAGTGATGACTTTTGAATCGATTAGAGGTCATCAATCCCTGGGCCGCCATCGTCGGCCAGGAGCTTGTCGAGTTTGTCGACCAGGGCTGAGTCATCCTGGACGGATTTCACATTGCCTGATGTGTCGAGGTAGATTTTGTCGTTCATGATTTCAGCAACGACAATTTCCATCAGGTTCTTGGTCTGCAGGTCAACAAGCGGTCGTGCTCCGCGGTTGAGAGCGACCATGCGTTTCTGAATCAGGGACGACAGTTTGAAACGGCCCCCAACTTTGCGGACGATGTCATCTTCACGAAAATCATCAAGCATTTCGAGCCTTCTCCTCCGCCTTCAGAATCTCACAGATCTCGCTGACCGCGGTTTCCAGCTGATCGTTCACAACCACATATCGATAACGGTGAGCCTGCTGCAGTTCTTTCTCCGCAGTGGCCAGCCGACGTTGAATCACTTCTTCGGATTCCGTCCCTCGAGCCCTCAGGCGGCGTTCAAATTCCGCTGAAGATGGTGTTCGAAGGAAAATCGTAACAGTCTCCGGGTACTGCTGCACCACCTTCATGGCCCCCTGGACGTCAATTTCCAGGAATGCCCATCCGTCCAGCCCCCAGGCTCGTTCCAGTTCGGACCACAAGGTCCCATAGAAAAAGCCCGAAGAAAAGACTTCAGCGTGCTCAATGAACTCGTCCTTCGCCAGACGGCGACGAAACTCTTCATCGCTTAGAAACCAGTAATCATCTCCGTCCACTTCGCCCGGGCGAGGAGGACGAGTTGTCGCCGACACAGACTTCACCAGCTTCACAGGAGCGCATTCTACCAGTCTCCGAACGAGCGTTGTTTTTCCGCTTCCGCTCGGCCCGGAGAGAATGACAATCCTCTTTGGCACTGATGAGGTCATTGGTCCGCACTATTCCACGTTCTGCAGGACTTCACGCATGCGTTCAATCGCTGCTTTCATCTCCACGACGCCCAGGGCGATCGTGACGTGATTGGCTTTTGAGCCAATCGTATTGATCTCGCGGAACATCTCCTGCCCGATAAACTCGAGCTTGCGTCCCTGAGACGTTTCCCCGTTCAGAAGCCGTCGAAACTGTTCGGTGTGACTTCTGAGCCGTGTGATTTCTTCATTGATGTCACAACGGTCCGCAAACAGCGCGACTTCGCGGATGACATCGTTCTCACTGATCGTGATCGAAGCATCGTTGATCAGCCGGCGAACACGCTCCAGAATTTTGTCGCGGTATTCATTCACGACAATCGGAGCCAGAGTCGCAACCTTCGTCACTTCGGTTTCAATGACTTCACACTGACGATCCAGGTCGAGCCGCATGGATTCCCCTTCGCGGCGACGGAAGTCTTCAAAATGATCCAGCGACTCCGACAGACTTTTCTCAAGCACTGGCCAGAGTGAGTTCAGGATCTCGTCAGAAAATTCCGTTTCGACCACAACACCGGGCAGAGTCAGCAGGCTTTCAATGCGCGGCGATTCATCTCCGGATGACAGAGCCTTCAGCTGGTCCTGGTAACCGCGAAGGAGATCACCGTCAATTCGATGCTCACTCTGACCGCCCACAAATCGCACACGGATCGAAAGCTGAACAGATCCTCGAGTCACACGTGACCGAATTAGCTTTTCAATATCCGCTTCAAATCGAGCCACCGTATCAGGCATACGTACAGACAGCTTCAAGTAGCGGTTATTGACCGACTTGATCTCCGTACTGACATGGACACCGCCGTCATCCGACGAAGAATGCCCAAAGCCCGTCATACTCAACAGCACAGGACAACCTTCCTGCAAACACTTAGAAACTGGTGAAACCCGCGATTGCGATTTCGAGGCTTCGGAACACCAGAGGGCAAAGCCACCTTGAAGCGATGACTTTGCCCTGCTGATCGATTTCGAAGGACCGACCTGTCATGATCACTGTCGGATCCGGAACGATGACGATGTGCTAAGGATTGCCAGGAGCGGCCGGAGTTGGAGTTGGTGCAGGTGCTGGCTCGCCCGCTGGAGCTGCCGGAGCCTCAGTCTTTGGCTCCTCAGTCTTTGGTGCTTCTTCCTTTGGAGCGTCAGCCTTTGGTGCATCAGCTGCTGGTGCTTCTGCTGGCTTCTCTTCGGTTGGCTTCGCATCCGCTGGCTTCGCATCCGCTGGCTTCTCTGGTGTGGCTGCTGCGTCAGCTGGCTTTGCGTCAGCAGGAGCGTCCTTCTTTTCTTCCGCAGGCTTGTCGCCGTCTGCCTTCGGAGCGTCTTTGTCTTCTGCCTTGGCATCGGCATCAGCCTTCGCCGGCTCTGCCTTCTTGTCGTCTTCCTTCTTCTCGTCAGACTTCACATCAGCAGACTTGTCGTCGCCTTCTTTCTTGTCTTCCTGCTTTGGAGCATTTGGAGAATCAGAAAACAGGGCAGAGCTCTTCTTTGCGGCAGAGGCTTCGCTTCGCATCATCATGCCGATTCCACCGGCCAGCAGAATCCAGATCACGGCAAGAACGATCGTGATTCGAGTGAACACGTCGCCCGCGCGAGTACCAAACGCGCTCTGGCCACCCATTCCGCCCATTGCTCCTGCCAGCCCGCCGCCGCGGCCTCGCTGAATCAGAACCAGCAAAATGAGGAACAGACTGACGAAGCCCAGGATAAACGTAAGCAAGTAGATCAGAAAGGTCATCGGACTGAAGACTCCAGGAGAACGTCGGATGCCCGACGTGTCAAAATGGTTTCAATTTCAACGCGAAAGACGGATGTCAGTCCGTCTCTCCGAGAACCATGGCTGAGCACGGCTCGATTCTGTACGACATCACCAACTGAAAATCAGCCGCCAGCCGCCAGCTTTCGAGCCGCCTCGATGATCGGAACAAAGGTCGCGGCTTTCAAACTTGCGCCGCCAACCAAAGCCCCGTCCACATTCGGCTGCCCGAGCAGTGATTCCGCATTATCCGCCTTCACACTGCCTCCGTACAGGATTCGCACCTTTTCGGAAAACGCAGCATTGTAGCGGCGAGCAAGCCACTTGCGAAGATGTTCATGGGCAGATTCCGCCTGTTCCGGCGTGGCCGTAACGCCCGTTCCGATTGCCCAGACTGGTTCGTAAGCAATCACGATGCTGGCGGCCTCAGATTCAGAAATCCCAGAATATCCGCCATCCATCTGGCGGTCGAGAACCGCTTCAGTCTGGCCAGCCTGCCGCTCGCTCAGAAGTTCGCCAACGCACAAAACCGCAGTCAAACCGCCAGAAATGACAGCTCGGACTTTACGATTGATGGTTGCGTCGGTCTCACCCATCACATGGCGACGCTCACTGTGGCCCAGAATGACGTACTGGCAACCGCAGTCCTTCACCATTTCGACGGCGATTTCCCCCGTAAATGCTCCCGGTGCTTCAAAATAGGCGTCCTGTGCCCCCAGGCGAACCGCGCTGCCGGCCAGTTTTTCTCCGACTGGAAGCAAATACGGATACGGCGGACATGCCAAAACTTCGACCCCAGCCTCTTCCTTCGCGGCAGCGGCGGCGAGTTCGCTTGCCAAAGCCACTCCGCTCTGGCGAGTCGTGTTCATCTTCCAGTTACCAGCAATCAAATAACGACGCATAACAGCACAACACCCTTATGAAGTTGATTCGCAGCGAGACTCAAAATGCAGAGCCCCAATCCACAGACTGGGGCTCCCGTGTGACGCACAGATTGTGCAACGGTCTACTTGAGTGGTTCACTGCGAGGATATGAGCCAAGGACTTCCAGACGATCCGGCGGCAATGCTTCCAGATCCTTCAAAGTCTTCTTGATGCGCGACTCGGAAATGTGTCCTTCGAAATCGAGGAAGAACAGATAACCGACCGCTGGCGAACGCAGCGGGAACGATTCAATCCAGGTCAGATTGATCTTGTTCCGACGGAACGGCTCCAGTGCATCAGACAGTGAACCTGGCTTATGTGGAATCTGCAGCAGAATCGCCGTGCGGTCAGAGCCGGTTGGTTCTGCAACACTGTCACCAATGACTGCGAATCGAGTGACATTGTTCTGATTGTCTTCGATACACTCAGCAACGACCGGGACATCGTACTGGATGGCCGCCTGTCGGCTGGCAACCGCAGCAACGTTTGGCTTATCACGTGCCAGCTGAGCTGCCGTTGAAGTGCTGGTCACTTCAATCAGACGAGCATGCGGCATGTTCTTGGACAGCCAGTCACGACACTGCGACAGGGCTTGTGGTTTGCTGTAAATCTCAGTGATTTCACTGCGATCGCAGCGAGCCAGCAGGTTGTGATGCACATGAACCTGCACCTCACCGCAAATGCGAATCGGCAGTCGAGTGAACATGTCGAGCGTGTCAACGATTCGCCCATCGGTACTGTTCTCAATCGGAACAAGGCCGAAGTCGACATGGCCACGATTCACTTCTTCAAACACCGTGGCGATGGTGCTGACAGGCACAAGATCGGCTGACTCACCAAAGCGAGAAATCGCGGCCTGGTGTGTAAAGCTAAACGGCGGGCCGAGGTACGCAACCCGCGTATGCTTAATGCGCTGACGACCAGCGCTCAGCAGCGGACGGAAGATCGTCTTCAGCTCCGCAGACGTCAACGGTCCCTGATTGATTCGATCAATCATGCTCCAGACGGTCTGCTGGTCGAGATCACTGAACATGACCTTTGAAGGGGCATGAACACCCTTCATTTTCTCAAGGTACAGAGCAGCTCGGCGATTCAAAAGAGCCACCAGCTGCTCATCCACATGAGTCAGTTCGATCTCCGGAGGAATCTGCGAAGACAAATCGGAAGGCCTGCCGGAAAGTGGCCGAACCAGCGGATTTGCGGCGGGAGGCAATGGAGCCTTCTTCGCTACCGGCTTCTGTTCAACGACCGGTTTTGCTGCGGGACGTGGCTTCGGCGCAGGCTTCGCCGGGGCCTTCTTTGCGATCTTTTTCATGGGTGCTTTCGCAGATGTCTTCTTTGCCATCGGCCAACCCTGCTTCGCGTCAGGTATTTCGGCGCTTGCTCAGAAGTGCTGTCCGGCCCCCTTCAGTACCCCACTCGATCCAACGAGCGAAACTGCGTGGTCCGGCAGGCTGAAAAACACAGTCGTTTTTCACAGTGGACCTGAACATCGCCTCAATTTTGAGTGGTGGCCTTGTACTGACGGCAAAATTGAGTGTCAAGCAGCCCGGAGTGTAAGTCCAAAAACCGAACGAAGTTCACATCGGTCTGACATCTCATTGTTCGTCCCCCGAAAATCGCACTGTTCGACGCTGCCTCAATGTGAGGTTTGCAAAAACTGCGGCATTCGCTCGACCGCGAACCGTCGCTTAGCCATTGTGGCAGCCACATCACCGGGGCAGCAATTGCCAAAAAGGCACCAAGACACCAAGGCCGGCTTGGCTCGACAACTGCCAAAAATGCGCTAGGCGATTTCCTAGCCCCCATCACTTGCGTCACAAGTCATTGATATCGTTGGACTAATGGAATCACAAATCTGATGGCATGAGACCTGCTACTTCGCTGGATCATTCAGTTTTCGGCCTGTTTTGACATCCAGAGCTGAAAACGCAACAGAAAACACAACGCTTCCGATCTGCGTTCTCGAAGCAATATTGGAGCCCCGGCGAGCAAGATCGGCCCGCGGCTTCTCATCAAGGACAACTGTCATGGCTGTTTCCGGCGAAAAGATCATCGGCATCGACCTCGGCACCACAAATTCTGTGGTTTCCATCATGGAAGGCGGTGAGCCTCGAGTGATCGCAAACCAGGAAGGCAGCCGCACGACTCCCAGCGTAATCGCGTTCACCGCGAAGGGCGAAACTCTGGTGGGCGAGCCTGCGAAGCGTCAGGCGGTGACCAACCCACAGAACACGATCTACTCGATCAAGCGTTTCATGGGTCGACGTCACCGTGAAGTCGAGGCTGAAGAGAAACTCGTCCCTTATAAAGTGGTCGGCGGACAGGCTGACTATGTGAAGGTCAATGTTCACGGCAAGGAGCACACTCCTCCGGAAATTTCAGCGCTCGTTCTTCGCAAGCTGAAGGAAGCGGCTGAAAATTACCTGGGGCATAAGGTGAACAAGGCTGTGATCACCGTACCAGCCTACTTCAATGATGCTCAGCGCCAGGCAACGAAGGACGCTGGTCAGATCGCAGGTCTCGAAGTCGCTCGAATTATCAACGAGCCAACCGCTGCGGCTCTTGCGTACGGTCTCGAAAAGAAGCGTGAAGAAAAGATCTGCGTCTTCGACCTTGGTGGTGGTACATTCGACGTTTCCATTTTGGAAGTGGAAAACGAACTGATCGAAGTGCTCAGCACCAACGGCGACACTCACCTGGGTGGCGACGACTTCGACGAAACTCTGATCAACTATATCGCCGCAGAGTTCCAGAAAGAGAACAGCATTGACCTTCGCAAGGATCCGATGGCTCTGCAGCGACTGCGTGAAGCCGCGGAAAAGGCGAAGAAGGAACTGTCGACTCAGCAAACAACGGACATCAATCTTCCCTTCATCACAGCTGACGCGACAGGAGCGAAGCACCTTCAGCTCAGCATTTCACGCGCGAAGTTCGAGGAGCTGATTGATCCGCTTGTTGAACGATGCCGTCAGCCAGTACTGAATGCTCTGAAGGATGCAAAGCTGAAGCCTTCAGATATCCACGAAGTTGTTCTTGTCGGTGGCTCGACACGAGTTCCCAAGGTCCAGCGTCTTGTGAAGGAGATGTTCGGCAAGGAGCCTCATCAGGGTGTGAATCCTGACGAAGTGGTTTCACTCGGAGCGGCCATTCAGGGCGGCATTATTGCCGGAGACGTGAAGGACGTTGTTCTTCTGGACGTGACTCCGCTGTCGCTGGGTATCGAAACCGAAGGCGGCATCATGACCGTTCTTGTCGAACGCAACACGACGATTCCGACAACGAAGACGGAGACATTCTCAACGGCAGCCGACAATCAGCCAGCGGTCACCGTGCGAGTCTTTCAGGGCGAACGCAAGATGGCGTCGGACAACCGACTGCTGGACGAGTTCACTCTGGATGGACTTCCTCCTGCTCCACGCGGCGTGCCTCAGATCGAAGTGAAGTTCGACATCGACGTGAACGGCATTCTGAGCGTGTCAGCGAAGGACAAGGCAACAAGCAAGCAGCACACGATTCAGATCAAGCAGTCGAGCGGTTTGTCGCAGGAAGAAATCGAACGGATGCGCAAGGATGCCGACGCGCATGCTGACGAGGACAAGAAGCGACAGGATCTGGCCGCTGCAAAGAATCAGGCGTCTTCGCTCGTGTACCAGACTGAAAAGACTCTGAAGGAACACTCCGACAAACTGGACGCTGGTTCGAAGTCTGCGATCGAAGCGTCGATTGCGAAAGTCAAAGCGGCGTCCGAAGGTTCTGATGCTGCAGCTATCAAGTCTGCGTGCGACGAACTGATGCAGGCCTCTCACGCTCTGGCTCAGCACATGTACGGCGATAAGGCCGGCGGTCAGCCTGGCCCTGAAGCGGGTGCCAAGTCTGGCGGAAGTGATGACAATGTGATCGACGCAGAGTTTGAGAAGAAGTAAAGATCAACGGTTACTCTTCCTTTGCAATGACTTAGAGATCAACGAGCCCGGTCTGGCAAAGACCGGGCTCGTTCTGTTTTGATTCGGAGATGTTTTCACGCCGAGGAACTCGATCAGGGTGAGACTGCTGGCAAACGCCGATAAGATACGCTGCAATAAGCACGCCTTCAGCACCCTCATGGCGGGCACCCCACCTCATCACCCATTCAGCTGAACGGGCATGGAGAACGGACTTATGGCAGCCTCAGACTTCGGATCGGAAAACACACCTTCATCGTCGCGAAGTACAAAGCCCGGGAGACTCCCTGCAGCGTCAGAACTCGGGAAGGGCAGCGAAGCCGAGCGAATCGGGCCCACATCGTTTCAACTCATGTTCGTCCTCGGAGGTCTCTGCCTCGCGTTCTTTGTTGTGGTCGGGGCCATCGGCGGCACGGCATATTACTTTGTGAAGCAGTACCGCGAGCAGCAGGCCGAGATTGCTCGAAAGGAAAAAGCCGAGGCAGAACGCCGCTGGGTCGAAGCAACGGAACGAAATCGGATCGAATCGGAGAGGCTTGTCAGGGAGTATGAAGAACGAATGAAAGCCGAGGCTGCCGAGGCTGACCGACAACAGGCCATGAAAAAGGAGGTTTTCAATCCTTTGGAACTTATGGCTGAAAGGAATCCCGCCCCCGTCATCGCCTACTCAGCCAGCGATATGATCACATCATTGGAGAAGGTCTCAAACAGTCTTCCGGCCGGACAGCACAGAGCCTCTCCTCACAGACTTCCCGATGGCGCAGACTTCCTTCTGTCCAGCGTCCCCGTGTCGGACTCAGGGTTGCTTTCGTGGCGAGTTCATCTTTTGCCATCACTTGGCATGAAAAAGCTGTACTCAAAGTTCCATCTGAATGAACCGTGGAACAGCCCACACAATATGACGCTTCTGACTGACATTCCAAAAGTGTTTGCCAACCCCTTTGCCCCGACCGGACACACCTGCATCGTTGCCAGCGTGGTGCTGGATGGCCCGGTAGAAGGTCGGACGAAAGCGGGTGACATTACTGATGGCCTCAACCAAACCATAGCACTCGTCCAATTGAAACCGGATGCCGCAGTGCCGTGGACTCGGCCGGACTTTGAACAGACTTCGCAGTCACTCAATCCCGCAGCCCTTGCTGATTTGGACGACCGTCGATTTGTCGCGCTGTGCAGCGGGGCCGTAACAACAGTCCCGTCGTCCAACACTGAGAAGCTGGCAGCGTTACTCAGCCGGACCGGTGGTGAACACTTCGACTTTGATGCTCACGGATTGCCTGACCGACTGCTGCTACCGAAACCAGCAGATGAGCCGGTTCCAAAGAATGTTGATGCAGACCAACAGCTGGCCAGCATTTCGAAAGCCATGAAGGATCTAATGGAGGATCAAACGCGCAGGATCGGTGACGGAACGAGTTCCCTGCTGTCCTGGCGAGTCCACCTGCTGCCCTACCTGGGCCATGACGATCTCTACAGGAAGTTTCGTCTGCAGGAACCGTGGAACAGTCAGCATAACATCGCATTGATCCCGGAAATGCCGCCCGAATATCAGACAGAGTCCGCGCTAGGTCGTTGTCGCTATCGTCTGCTGCATTTTCCAGGAGCACAATGGGACGTCACAGGTTTCCCCTCTCGTGAAGCGATGCACGACGACCTGAATACGACACTTGCCGTGTACCTCGCAGCACCGCATTTCGCGACGACATGGACTCAACCAGAACCCGATAACGATGTAAACATGCCGCCGGACCCATCGGCAGAACTACTGTGGCAGACGCTGGGATGGCCTAAATCCACCGTGATTGCGGCTGCAACGTGGGGCGGTTCCGTGGTTCATCTCACGCCGGACCTGAATGCTGGCAAACTTCGAGCGATGTTATCCATTTCCGGCAACGAGCCGTTCGATCTGTCCGAGGCGATGAAGAGTCCTGCAGCGACTTTGCGTCTGACTGCAAAGGTTGCCCCGCCAACAGCGATCGAAGGAAAGATGGAATTACCTCCGCTGCCGCCTGGAAGTACAGAGTCGCTGGATGCCGGTCAGCTCATTGATCCAGTGCCTTCGCTCCGGACGCTTGGCGTCGCGATTCACAGGTACTGCGAACGTAATGCAGCGACACCAACATCAGTAAAACGAACCGATGGATCACCATCGGGACTTAGCTGGCGAGTTCATCTTCTGAAAGAGCTCGGCCAGCAGCCGCTCTATGATCGCTTCCATCTTGATGAACCGTGGGACAGTGAACACAACAGGCAGCTCATGAGTTTCATGCCGGAACTTTATCGTTCCTATCCTGATCAGTCAGAAAAGACGTGTTACCTGGTCCCCGGTGGAGTTCACGGACTTCTCGGAATGCCAAAGACGCTCTTCAATTGTGATGATGGAACCAGACAAACAATGCTGCTGGCTCGCGTTCCCCGC
Organism: Planctomycetaceae bacterium; assembly: GCA_016795145.1. Classification (GTDB taxonomy): domain Bacteria; phylum Planctomycetota; class Planctomycetia; order Planctomycetales; family Planctomycetaceae; genus SXXK01. The sequence continues at coordinate 21,394 of JAEUII010000393.1, read as the reverse complement.
AGTAAAGAGATCTTCTGGACTCAGCCGGATCCTTCTCCGGAACTGAGCAGCCTGGTGATGGCAGACTACTGCGACGAATCCGGAGTGTTGCCATTCATCACAGGGACCCTCGATCAGCTGTTCCTGTCAAAACACGTTCCCGACGAAATCTTCCGAGCGGTTGTCTCACCCAGTGGTCACGAACTCATCGATGCCCACACGACCGCGCGATGGGCGGCTCAGAGTCTGGGAGGCAGCCCCATCCCTGCATCTCTGAGTTCACGCTGGGAAGCCGAACGAATGAAGCAGATCATCCTGGCTGTCCATTCTTATCATGACACGCATTCAGTCCTGCCGCCGGGACAACGCAGCAATGGAAGTGGCGTCAGGATTCCACCTCTGCGAGCAACACAGCTGAGCTGGCGAGTCCACATTCTGCCGTTCCTCGGATACGAGTCACTGTATTCCAGGTTCCGTCTGGAGGAACCGTGGGATAGTCCCCACAACACACAGCTGCTCGACATGATGCCAGACTGTTTTCGCCGTTTTGGTGACTCCGCCGAAACCCACTTAACCAGATACGTGACGTTTACTGGTCCCGGAACGCCCTGGCCGGATCTGGGTGAATCCACAGACATGCGAATTGAAGACGGGATCTCGAACACCATAGCGTTTCTTGAGGGCGACGCACCAGTGCCCTGGACAAAACCGGAAGACTACGCTGTTGATATGAAAGCCGATGACTGGAGCAAAGCAGTGACTCCGCTGCTGAAGAGAACTCCTCGTCCTGTTGCTCTCATGGACGGAGCCATACGACAATTGAGTCCCGAAATCTCAGCCGAGACACTGAAGGCTCTGATCACCATCGATCAAAGTGAGATCTTTCGACCACGTGATGCGTTCGTTGAGTAACCTCGCTTCCAAGTCGCACCGACGAGTAACATCAATGGTCGAGACCGTTCTTCTTCAAGTCCTGCTTGTTCTTCTGTTGTGAACACCGTATCGTGATCTTCCCGTTCTGAATCACACGCTGCCCTCGGCCTGCCGCAATCACTCTCCTCCCCGACGTAACCCCAGGTGTCGTCCTTTCGCACGCATGAAAGACATTCTCATGCAACACAATCACACTCTGATTGCACACCGCCTGCGGCTGCATCAACGTGCGATGCAAAGTCGACGGACGCTGTTCGGGAAACTGCTGAGCGGTGCAGCGGGACTAACGCTGGCGGGATTATCGCCAGAGGCCCTCGCTGGCAACGAATCATCGACGCCGCAGCGAGGTCGAATTCGATCGTGCATTTTCGTTTTCTACTACGGCGGGCCGAGTCACCTCGACACCTGGGATCCGAAGCCATTTGCTCCCAGTACCGTGCGGGGTGAGTTTCAGCCGATCTCGACGTCAGTGCCCGGCATTCAGATCTCGGAACATCTTCCTCAGATGGCTCGCGTCATGCATCACTGCGCAATTGTTCGCAGCATGCATCATTCGAATCGACTGCATGACTCCGCGTCCACCGAGACTTTCACCGGCCGACAGGGACCGCAGGGAGACCGGGAAGAATTTGCCGTTATCCCGCAGTTCTTTCCGTCGCACGGAGCCGTCATCTCTCGGGAGCGGCCTGTCGCACGCGATGCGATCAGCCATGTGGCTCTGCCATGGTTGATTCATAACGTCGTGACGACACCATGTCAGGGCGGTGGATTTCTGGGACAGCAGTTTGATCCGTTTGAAGTCAGTGCAGACCTGGCCACGATTCGTTATCAAGTCGATGCGTTGCGTCAGCAGACGGAGTTGCCAGGTATCAGAATCCAGCGCAGAACGTCGCTGCTGGATTCGCTGGATCAACAGCCGGCTTTTGAACAGTCGATGATGCGACTGCAGGAGAACCGTTCGCGGGCCGTTGAACTGCTGTCATCGACTCAACTGCAAAAGGCCGTGGAACTGCAGGATGAACCTTTTTCAATTCGTGAACGATATGGAATGAAAGCTCCCGAGGGATTACCTGGCCACGGCGCTGCGGCTGGTGCGGCCGGTCGTGACCTGCGAGGCCAGAATCTGCTGCTTGCCCGTCGACTTGTGGAAGCCGGTATTCCGTTTATCAACGTCAACGACTTCCGCCAGCAGGGCCAGAACTGGGATTCTCACGCGGACAATTTCACTCAGCATTCCCGCTATCTGCTCCCCCAGGCAGACCGCGCACTGGCTGCCTTGATTGAAGATTTGCACCAGCGAGGATTGCTGGAGACGACGCTGGTCGTTGCCTGCGGGGAGTTTGGTCGCACACCCACAATCAACGGAACCGCCGGGCGAGATCACTGGCCCGACTGCTATTCGATTCTTCTGGCCGGTGGCGGCATCCAGGGCGGCCAGGTCTACGGTTCCAGCGATCGCATCGGCGCGTTTCCGGAAACGAATCCGGTGACTCCTGCTGACCTTGCAGCCACCATCTTTGATCGGTTTGGTATCGATCCCGCAACGGACATCCATGATGCCACCGGACGCCCCTGGCGACTTTCATCCGGCTCGCCCATCCCACTTGCTTAGTGCGTCTGCACGACAAAGAGTTTGGCCTGGACGTAGAGGATCTTGCTGTAGTGGATCTTGCTAAAGATCCCCCCAATCGCAGCACCTTTCGCAAAGTCCACAACCCGAAATGCAAAGCGTGATGAAGCAAAAGACGGCTTTGAAGGACGGAATCATCTGTTAGTTCCTGGTGCTTCAAACGTCGTCGACTCTCTTAAAGCTCGGCGACACATCAAGCCTTGCGACATGAAGAAGAACTAACGATCAAAATCTGCGAAGCGAACAAGGCCATCAGTACTCTTCGGTCACCACAAACGGTTCGGTGAAGCTCGATATCCCGAGAGCCAACAAACTCAGGGCTATGCAGCCGAACACCAAAAGGACTTCGCACACATGATTCGTACGCAGGATTTGCGATCGTCATCGCACGAATCTTCTACGCAGACTGTGCCACCTGGAGCACGTTGAAGTCGCAAACTCCTGACAGAGAAAATTGCAGATGAGCGCTCCAAAATTTTACTGGTGAGGATTTCAGGATCCGCGTATTGTTCCTGAGCGTCGTTATCTGTGGAGGGACCCGGTCATGAAGATCCTTGTTGTTGATGATGATGAACTTGTTCGAACCGTTTGCGTTGGAATGCTGCGAGTTCTGAAGCACGAAGCGGAGAGCGTCTCCAGCGGCGCGGAAGCCATTTCCGTTCTGAAATCTGGCTCTGCGTATGATCTGCTGATTATGGATGAGTCGATGCCGGACATGAACGGGACCGAGACCATTCGAACCCTGAATACTCAGGGGATCCGTATACCGTTCATCGCCTGCACTGGCCGGAATCACGTCGACCTGTCGGACTCTGAAGAAGCCGTGCAGCCTCCAGTCGCCGTGCTGTCAAAACCATTCACACTGCAGCGACTGCAGTCTGCACTGGCAGCAGTTCCGTCCTGCTAGCGCGATCTGTGCCCGGTTCATCACTTCTGACTGCACGAAATCTGTCGCTCACGACGCCTTCGATCGGACGCTCGACGATTTCGACACTGCAGCAACTGTGGGCGACTTAGGAACAGGATTCACGGTTCTTTCCGCGTCCGTTCCCGTTCGAACATCCCGCAGTCGGAAGAAATGCAGCTTGCGGCTAATCATCAGGGTTCCGATTCCTTTCGGAAGGGATCGGCCTTCAGCCATCTCCGCGACAAGCTGAGTCCATCGCTGACGCAACAACGGGTTGAGCCCAGGCACCGTAGCAAGTTTTTCGGCGGCAACGACGGAGTTCTCTGCTGACGTCAAACGCCCAATGACAAACTCCACGAACACGGTTGATTCCAGAAGTGCGTCGGCGTCTTCCTGAAACACGACTGGTGATTCCTGAAGCGACGGGAACGGAACCAGCACCAGTGAAGCGAAGGGTTCCGTTTGAGTCGCCCGAACCAGAGTGTCCGATGCGGCCTTTGTCCCGGACAACTCCACCAGCTTTGACCACGTCAGAGGATAATTGCTGCCACCGAGAACCTTCTGACTCTCCAGTGTCTTCACAAGTTGCTGTGAAACAATCTTCTCGGGTCTTGGGAATCGGGCATCGCGAAGAATCAAGTCAGACTGCTTGTCGGAGCCTGCTGCAGTCAATTCAACAACAGCAAATCGTCGCTGCAGATCAAAGTGCGTTCGCCAGGTTTCAACAAACATCTGTTGCCATGGTCTGGACAATCGCTTCGACAATGTCGAAAGCCGGACTTCGGGCTGATTTTCGGAACAGGCCGCCTGAATCAGCCGCCGCATCAAAGATTCGCTGCCAAGACACTGTTCCATGTCCGAGCGAAAAGCCATGAGCCCATCAGGAAGCTGGCCGGAAACCAATGTGACGGCGTCCGCAAATTCAGGCAACTGTAGAGCCAGCGGAAGATGAGGATCGTCGGGTTCCGTCTTTGCATCCTGAATCAGATCCGTCAGCAACGCGGGATAACTTTCCCCTCCACGCGACTGACGGGACTGAAGTGCCTTCAGCAGTGCCCGACAAAGGACGACTTCCAGCCGGGGATATCGCTCTTCATGCAGACCAGACTGACTCTTCTTCTTTACAACAACCGTCGCGTGAGCAAATCCCGCCGGCAGAACAAACGCAGCATCGGACCATCGCTCTTCAGCAACCTTCTGCAGAGAGCGATCCAGTGTGCGAACGAGTTCTGCAACTGGACGAACAGGATTCGCCGCATTGAAGCCAGCATCTGAACGCTTTACCACTCGCTGGAGAAGAGCAATGTCCCGTGCAAGGTCTTCACGTTGAGTCTCCAGGGCCACCGGACTTTCAGGATCGTCAGCGATGGCGACGAGTACTTTTCCTTTGGCCGGGGTTCGAAGCAGTGCGGCTCGAGCCCAGTCGGCGGAGACACCAGAGAGTCTGGACAGGAGCTGTTTCCACGTCAAAAACGTCGAATTTCCAGCCGCACTTTTCTGTGAGTGCTCTTCCAGAATGCGAACGATCGACTCGGAAATCTCGCCGAGCGGATCGGGTAAATTTGCCTTTTTGGCCATTTCTGAACGTCCCTGCCAGTCACTCCATGGGGCTTCCCTGTCGCGAATTGTTGCAGGCCCGATGGAAAAATGCAAAACGCCTTTCCGGGAACGCAAAAAGCGATCGCTCTGCTGCCAACCCAGTCGCAGAGTCGATCGCTCAAACAGCGCAGCCGATGGCCGTCAAACTACGCCGACGTCGCATAATTTCCAGCAAAGTTGCTATGAGCCGGGATCCGGTTACGGAAGGACTTCGCCACCAGCCCGAGTCAGCATGGCCTTCAGCAGGTTGACGTCAATAGTGCGGGAAAGGAATCGCACCGAACCATCGCCCATCCCGACATGCCAGCCTTCCGGGACAAAGCCAAACTGAGGCAGCTTGTCGGCTTTGACGTCGATCTTGACATCTTCCGGTTTCGTCCAGGGGATCTCCTGCCTTGCTTCGACCAGAGCAATCGTGGTCGATGTTCCATCGGTCACATCGGCGAAATCAAGACCTTCCTTATCTCCCGGCTCTGCGAACAATCCTTCTCCGTATGCCAAAAAGATGCTGGAGAACGTTGAGTCGGCAGGCTGCGATGGGTGCCGAAACACTGATGGCATTTTCGCAAGAACAGCCTTGTTGGCTTCTGAGTCCCAGGGTTCGTTCTTGCGATAAGCCTCATACAACGGAGCCTGTTCAATATAAGGAAGAATCTCAATACGCCAGCTGCGGGCAACACCAGATTCCTTATCGATGACGACCGCGGGTGGAAGGTGTCCGTAGGCCGAAGCATAGTTATGCAGAGCAAGCATGATCTGCTTCATATTGTTGGCTTGCAGAGATCTCTGAGCCGCCATACGGGCACGTATGATTGCCGGGACGAAGGTCTCTGTGATCAGGTTCTCGGTCGTCCCTTTTTCTACTTCCAGCTTCAGAGTCACGCTGGTTCCCTTTCGCTCGAACTGCTGGGAACTCAACATCGTGGACAGAACCTCCATGACCTTTTTGTCTGAAGAGTCTTCGGGCAGCTGAACCTGAGCGTTGGCTAACAAACCATTGATCAGAGCAAGTCCGCCGTTCAGACTATTTTCCAGCATCTTCGCACTCTTCTCGTCAGGAGATTCCGTCTGAAGAGCCAACGAGAGGTCATCTTTCAGGTTGATTCCAAGAGTATAAGAACTGGCCTGCGACCAGAGGGGTGACAACATCGCGGTGGCAGGATCCTGCGGAGCACCAGCCATGACCTGCTTCAGCCTGGTCGCGTCAACGGCAAGGGCAATCGTTCCTTGTTCCACTGCCTTCCACGGTGCAGACTGAGTCAACGTCGAGAGGGACGCATCGCCAGCCTTCAGCATCTTTCGGACTGTCGGAGCATGGCCGAACAGCACTGTTGATTCACCCACTCGCGCACAGGCAAGTGGGTCAGCGACTTCAACTGCCACGTTGTCCCAGGTGCCTGCTTCAAACGTTCTGCCTCTCTTCAATTCGGCAATCGCAGTATCGCGAGAAGTTGAATCGACAAACTCCAGCTTCATCGCAACCGGATCCGGAGTCCCACGATCGATCGAACAGATAACGAGCGTGACCTGACGGCACTTCCTCATCAGTTCGGCAAACTTCAGTTCCGCTGGTTCCGCCGGAGGAATACCGCCCTCCTTCGAGTCGTTCATTGTCTTACGAGCCAGGTCATACAGAGGCGCGATGTCTGCGACATTGACGGTTGCCACGACCACCGCGTCCTCGGGCACATGGCTGACACTTGCCATTGCTTTGGCAACGGCCCGTGTTTCACCTGGCCCCAATCCTGCAAGAGCCGCCTTCTTCGCCGGCGGATTCTGTGCCAGCGATTCCGGCGGTCTCAAACCCGCAACGGAGGCCGTCACACCAAGCACTGCCAACAGCGAAGCGGTACGAACGCCGCGCGATGTTTGCCCGGAAAACAGTTTCAAATCTCGAAGCATCTCAATTCTCCTCAGAAACGTTCTGCGGGTTGGCAGAAAGGCGTGAGCCGGCCAGCTCACGTGTTCCCGTGTATTTGTCAGAGCAAGTTCACCAATCGAGCACAGATAGACTCGCGAGCCTCCGACAACCTGAGCGGCCACAGCATCCGCGGCCAGCTCCTGCTCCAGTCGAAGCTGCTGAACCAACCAGTGCACCAGTGGGTGATAGAAATGAAGAATGAGCCCGACCTGAGCGATCAGCGATGTCGCAAAATCTCCGCGAGCAATATGAGCAATCTCATGAGCAAGGACGCTGCGACGCTGCTCGTCGGTCCATGTTCGCCACTGAGCAGACAACAGGATGACAGGCTTTCTCCAGCCGACCGTTGCGGCTGTCGCAATCTGGTTCGATTCACGCACCTCAATCTTTGCCGTGCATCGCATCTCGGCGGCCAGCAAGTCGACGATCTCACTCAACGCCATATCACGCTGAGGACGGCTGCTTTGAATCAAACAATGAACGCCCCAAAGCCCGCCAGCAAGTCGCAGCAATCCCAAAACGATGCCGCCACCCAGCAGCCAAAGAAACCAGTGTTCACGAAACGACGGCAAGTTCTCCGCGGCCGACTTTGTCTCTGTTGGCGCCGACAGAACGGGCGCCGGAGCGTTCATCGTGCGCAGCCCGTCGAGTCCGGCGGCAAGATATTCACGAAGCCCGAATGGCTGAGGAGCCGTTTTGGGAACGCTGAACTTCGGTCCTGAAGTGTCCGCAGACATCTCGTGAGCGACGACCGGTATCTCTGCTGGAACATCCTGCTCATTCATGCTCAGCCAGCTTGGCAGTGGAAGAAATGCCGCAACAGTGAGCACACCAATGCCAAGTAATGTGTGTTTCAAAACAACCGTTGCGTTGCGCCGCAGTCGTCTGAAAACAGGCAGAGTCAACAGGCCGGCCAGAGCCACAAGCGTGACCTGCAGAAGCCCACAGATCAAAAGGTTGTTTGAAGGGCTCATTGAAATCTCCTGAAGGAACGCAGTGGTTGGGACCATTCCTGTTTGAACGACGGTCAGGACTTCTTCTTCACAGCATCCAGAATCTCCTGCAGCCTTGCCTGTTCCGTCGGAGTCAGCTTCTTCTGCTCAAACAGTCGCATCAGCAGCTGCATGCGAGAACCTGCGAAGACCTTTTGAACCAGATCGCCCAACAGACTGCCCGAAACTTCTTCGTACGTTCGAGCCGGTACGAATCGAAACGGACGCTCTTCGTTCGTCTGTGTCAGAAAGCCTTTTTCCATCAAGATTCGCACGAGTGTCGCGACCGTCGTATAGGCCAGATCCCGGCCCTGTTCAGCCAGAACATCACGCACATCGGCCGCCGTCGATTCACCGCGATCCCAGAATACGTGCATGACTTCCAGCTCGCGTTCCGTCAGTTCTTTTGCCTTTGGACGAGCCATTTCGAATCCTCCCGATGACCTGAGACCAGCCGCGATCTCTTTTGTCTGAACTTCTTTTTCATTTCGTTTGGTTTTTTAGATTTGGTTTTATAGTAATCGAGTCCAGAGGGCTGTCAATTGAGCTTTTTGCGGAAATCTGGCGACTGATTTATTGACGGCATTCGCAACCCGAAACGTCAGTGAGGGATAAAAAGGCAGCAGGTTTCGCCGCGAAATCCCTCGCTGACGCAACGGGTTGGGATCGCCGGTTCGGCCCCGAAAGAATCCTGCCGCTCTGTTCCACCTCGCACGGGGAACAACAGTCAATAACAGGCGCGGTAGTCAGCTACTCCGCGGACAGCGCCTGATAGATGGCAGTAGAGATCTTTCCAGGATCCGCATACTCGCAGTTCGACATCACCACGATCGCGTTGCGACGATTGGGATACATCACCAGTCGAGTCCTGGATTTCTCCTGCGCGCCGTTATGCGATACGCGGAACTGCGGACCAGTGCCATCGACAGAAAACCCCAGACCCATCTCCGTGACTTTGCCATCACTCGTTGTCTGCGGCTCCCAAAACACCTGCTTAGCGGAACTCGAGAGAATCTGATTGCCAAGCAGACCTTCGGCATATTGAGCCATGTCGTTGATGCTGGAGATGAAGCCTCCGCCGCCAAGTTTCCAGCTGACGTCTGTATCTGTTGATCTCTGGATCTTGCCAAACTTCAACACATAACCAACCGCTCGATGAGGTATCGGCTGCCACTGGTAGTCAGGCTGGAGGGTCGTGAGTTTCAGGCGTTCAGAAATTCGTGAGCGTACCTGATCGGCAAACTTCTTCTGCTCCGCGCGCTGCGTCACCGCGCTCAGAAGGATGTACGCGTGAGTCGAATATGAGTACTTCTCCCGCGGCTTGCAGACGAGCGGTGACTCTTTGAACTTGTCCAGCGCCGTAATGACGTCTTCAAACGGATGTTCCGCAGTGTACGTCGCCTTTGTTTCGACCACCGGGCCGTTTGAATAATGCACGATGCCGCTCTGATGACACAGCAAGTCTCGCACGGTGATCAGCTCACCCTTGTCCGGAAACTCCGGAACCAGCGAACGGACATCGGCCGACAGATCCAGCTTCTTCTCTTCCATCAACTGTGCGGCAACCACCGCAGTCAGCGTCTTGGAAACCGATGCCCAGCGAATCAGACTGTCAGTCGTCAGCGGGACGTTTGCGTCTCGATCTTCAAATCCATACGCCTTCGTCAAAACCACTTTGCCATTCTGAATGACTCCCACAGCAACACCGACAAGCTGCTGTTGCTGAATCTGTCCCTGAACAGCAGCATCGACTTTCTCTTCGATCGCAGCCGACAGCTTGCGAACATCATCCGCAAGCGCAGCTGATGCCGAGACCAGAACGGTGATCAATGTGAGGACAAGACGATCACACCAATTCGGCATCATTCTGCGAGTTGTGACCATGTGGAGTTCCCCTGACGGCTGAGGAGCGCGGACTACTTCGCGAGGTTCACTCTCACAAGTTCCTTATCGTTCCTCGCAAACACGCTCTTCATTGCGAAAGCCGGGTGAGACCAGATCGTTGAGCGTCGCTGAACGGGGCGAGTTGGTTCGACAAGTTTGGCACGGCTGACTTCTTCGTAACCTTCGCCCGTGAGCTTCGCGATGATGAGATCGCCCTGTTCGTTATGAAGGAAGATACGGTCGCCATTCGGGATCAGAAACGCGTTCCACCATCGTCCGCTTCCTGTGGCCTGCAGCGTTTCCCAGACGCGAGCTCCAGTCTCCGTCTTCAGACATCGCAACTGGCCGTAACTGCAGACACCAAAGATATAGTCAGGCTGAACCACAGGCGTTGGCATAATGGAATGAAGGCCATCCGTATCCATTTCACTCGTTCCTTTGCCCTTCCACACCACGGAAGCGGAATCAGCTGCGACTTTCAGCATCAATGGTCCATCGTAGAACGCGGTCAGAAAGAGTCGATCATCCAGTTTCCGCGGCATGGGCACAGTGAGGCCGTATCGGATGGACCAGGGATGTTCCCAAATCACCTTGCCGGATTCCGGGTCGAGCGATGAGACAGCGTCTGGATGCCAGATGATCAACTGGCGCCGGCCACCGAACTCATAAATTACCGGCGGGCAGTAACCGACCTGACCAGCCGAAAGAGCTCGCCAGATTTCGTTCCCCGTTTTGCGATCGAAACAAATGACGAGACCATTATTATCTCCGCCGACAAGAGTAATCAGTCGATCGCCATCAACCAGAGGTGACGCGGCCATGCCCCATGTCGGAAGCTTCGTGCCAAAGTCCTTTTGAAATTCCTTTGACCATCGAATCTCACCGGTCGCTGCATCGAAACAAAACATGTGCCCTTCGGCACCGATCGTGTAACACAGACCGTCATGAATCACGGGCGTCGTTCTTGGACCCGCGGGATAACTCACAGTGTAGCGAACAGGGTGCGAGTGCTTCCAAATCTCTTTGCCAGTCTCGGCGTCGACGCACAGAATCCGCTCGACTCCTTCGTCGACGATTCTGTCCGTCACGTAAACTCGACCATTGGCGACCGCGGGCCCTGCGTAGCCTTCCCCGATCGGCACCGACCACATTCGAGGAAGCAAGTCTGTCGTCGAGAACTTTTCCACAATGCCTGTCTCATGCCAAACACAGTCGCGCTGCGGACCGCCCCATTGAGGCCAGTCGTCTGCAACAGACCGCTGGCCTGCCGCCGCGAGAGTCGCTGAAATGGCGATTGCGAAAAGGAACAGTCGCTTCGGGAACATATGGTCAGCCTGTAATGATTCTTGAAGAGTTGAAGAACGAGGACGGACGCCTCAGGTGCCTGAGCAGTCCATTCCTTCGATGACTGTACTCAATCACTGTCCATGACGCATGTGACCTCGCGGAGTTTCGGTCGGAAAGCACCGACTGCACTGTTGTGGGCGGAAGGCGGCGTATGGCCTCTCGTCAAATGGCCGCTTGTCGTTTCCTCATCCCAACCCGCTGCGTCAGCGAGGGATCACTGTGCATTATTGAGCAGCGTGCATCCCTCACTGACGTTTCGGGTTGGGGAGAAACAGCAGAGCGGCACGACGTCGACTGTGTGAGTCGTGACCGTTTCCGCATTGACGTTTTCCCGCTGCCAGGGGGCGAAGTGAGTTTACATTCGGCCTGGAAGTGCCCACATTCCGTCTATCCACCGCGTTTCCCGCCTGCAGCGACTTACAACCGTCGAATTGTGCACCGTCTGATCCGGAGATTTCGGATTGTCCCAGGTCTTCTTGAGGCTCGTTCAGTTCAGCAGCCTGGTCATTGGTGATCGCCAATGGCTGTGGCCGTCTGTCGGACTTGTGGTATTCGGTGGCCTGCTCGCGCTGTGGCTGAACCGACGACGGCTGACGATTGCTCCGATCGGTCCGGTTCTGAGAATTCTTGGATGGACGTTGCTTGCCCTGTGTCTTCTAAATCCGCTCTGGAGCAGCTCACGCCCACGATCGCGTGCGAACGTGATTGCTGTTGTTGCCGACATCAGTCGCAGCCATCTTGTCGCCGGTGACACCGAAACCGTCTCGCGGGCTCAGGCGTTTCAGGACAAGCTCAAGCAAGGCGAAAGTAAAGAACCAGTTGGCTGGCTGAACCGGCTAAGCCAGGACTTTGAACTTCGTCGCTACACAGTCGCTGATCGCCTGCAGCAGGTGGATCATTTCGAACCGGTCGAATTCAACGGAACAGCATCCGATCTTCACACGGCTCTTCGACAGCTCAAGCAGCGTTTCGAAGGTCAGCCACTTGCCGGAGTGATCCTGCTGACGGACGGCAACGCAACGGACTCCGTGGAAGACCTGTCGGACCTTTCCGGAATGCCGCCCGTGTATTCTGTTGTGCCTCCGAACGGCCTGACGCTTCCGGATTCTGCCACAGGAACGCACTCTGTGACGCAGACAGCATTTGACGATGCACCGGTCACGATTCAGGTTCAGCCGGAAGTCGCCAACGTCAAGTCCGGAAAGATTGCCGTCACGCTGTGCGATGCCTCCGGTCTTCCGCTCGAAACGCAGACTCGCGCGATCGATGACCCTTCTCCGCTGAAGTTTAAGCATCGTCCGACCGAAGGCGGTGCGGTCTTTTATCAGATCAAGACGGCCCTTCAGGACACAGCTGGGAAAGAACTCGAAGCCGAAGCAACGCTGGTCAACAACTCACAACTGATCGCCGTTCAGCGCAGCACAAGTCCTCGACGAATTCTGTACGTCTCCGGACGTCCGAACTGGGACTTCAAATTCCTGCGTCGTGCTGTGGAGACTGATCCGCAGTTGCAGATCGTCGCACTGATTCGAATTGCAAAGAAGGAAGCGAAGTTTGATTTCCGCGGCCGTGAAGGCGAACAGGCGAACTCGCTGTTTCGAGGATTCGACAAGGCGGACCCTGACACGGTTGAGGAATATGATGAACCAGTTCTGATTCGCTTAGGAACGAAGGACGATCAGGAACTTCGCGGCGGGTTCCCTCAGGCTGCCGAGGATTTGTTTCAATACGATGCGATCGTGATTGATGATGTGGAAGCAGGCTTCTTCCTTGCGGACCAGATGAAGCTCATTTACGACTTCGTCTCCCGCCGCGGTGGCGGTTTGCTGATGATGGCTGGGCAGGAGTCGTTTCGTCAGGGCGGATTTGATCGAACACCGATCGGAGAGACGCTGCCGATTGATGTCAGTCGCGACATGCCGTTTCCAAAGGCCGGTGTTCGCCTCAGCCTGACTCGCGACGGCTGGCTGCAGCCATGGATCCGACTTCGCTCGGATGAAGTCTCGGAAGAAGAACGACTGCTCTCGATGCCGGAATTCATCACGGTGAATCCGGCGGGGTTCATTCGTCCCGGCGCGGTGATCATGGCGGAAGTCAAAGATGAAGAAGAAACATCGTGGCCCGCTTTGGTGGTTCAGCGGTTTGGCAAAGGACGAACAGCCGCTCTGTGTGTCGGCGATCTGTGGCGATGGCGATTGAGCGAAGGACTCCGACAGTTGCAGGGTCTTCCAACAGGCTCGGCTGCTCTGGATCCCGGCGAACGTGAACCGGTCGAAGGGGGCGGCCTGCCGACCGAAGACCTGAGCGATCATGCTCGAGCCTGTCGGCAGATGATGCGATGGCTGGTGGCTGACGTTCCAAAACGGCTGGATGTGAATGTGTCCGACGACCCGACGCTGGGTTCCGGATCAGTTCGGCTCACTGCGTTTGTTCGAGGAGCCGACTTTGAACCTCGCGAAAATGCCGACGTGAAGTTTCAGGTCACATCGCCGGATGGTCAGAAGTTTGAAATGACCGCGGAGCCTTCGGATACGGAGCCCGGTGTTTTTGAATCGTCGATCTCGACAACTGTCGCGGGAGCATGGAAAGCCACTGCGACGGCTCTTGTTGCAGAGGAAGCAACGGCCGATCGTCCGGCGTCGAACGAACCGCTGACCGCATCGCTTGGCTGGGCGTATCAGCCCGACCAAAAAGAAATGAGATCAGTCGCGGTCAATCGAACACTGCTGGATGAGGTTTCTCGCATCACCAAAGGAAAGACCATCGAGCTGGATGAGCTGGAGACGCTGACAGCAAGCCTTCCTCAATCATCCGCACCGCTGACGGAAATCTGGTCATGGCCGATCTGGCATTCGTGGTGGGTCTTTGCGACAGCTCTTGCCTGTCTGGTCACCGACTGGACGTTGCGTCGGAGGAGCGGACTGCCATGAAGCTCATACGCTGGTTCTTCACTTCACTGTTGTTCTTTGCATGCACATCGCCGCTTCTGGCTCAGGAGCCAGCAGCGGTCGAGGCGGCAAAGTCAGACGCTGCGACTGCTCCAGCCACGCAGGAACCAGCAGCTTCTCAGGCAACGCCGGATGCACCAGCAGCCACTCAGCCTGCTGCTGACCAGGCGACTCCACATTTGATTCTGATCATCGGTGCTCCGGGGGAGGATCGGTTTGCCGCGGAGTTTTCTCGCTGGGCCGAGCGTCTGGAAAACGCGGCAGCGGCGAGCGGTGTGACGTCCACGATTATCGGGAAGTCCGCACCAGCGAAAGTTGCTGCCACAGACGCACCAGCGACGACTGATCCGGCGCCTGCAAACGAAACACCAAACGCCGCAAAGTCTGAGCTTCAGCAAACGCTGGATGCCATTCAGCAGCACGGCTCCATACCAACGACGGAGCCGCTTTGGGTGATCTTCGTCGGACATGGCACGTTCAATCGCAAGTCCGCCGCATTAGCGCTGCGAGGTCCTGACCTGACAGATCAGCAACTGGCGGATTCCTGCAAGTCGGTGACTCGACCTCTCGCGATTGTGCTTTGTTCGTCCTGTTCATCGCCGTTCGTGAATGCTCTGTCCGGTCCTGGCCGAGTCATCGTGACGGCAACGAAAGATGGTAACCAGATTCAATACAGCCGCTTCGGCGACACATTTTCGGAAGCGATCGCAGGACTCGACGCGGACTCCAATCGTGATGGCCAGACGTCATTGCTGGAAGCCTGGCTGTACGCATCGCGTCGAACGGCGGAGTTCTACAAGACCGAAGGACGACTCGCGACAGAACATGCATTACTGGAAGACAACGGCGATGCCAAAGGTATCAAGGCCGATATGTACGTGGGCGACAAACCGGCTCAGAACCTGAAGGCTGATGCCCCGATCGACGGCTCGATGGCCGCAAAACTCTTCTTCGTTCGCAGTGAAGAAGAACGCCAGTTAACGCCGGAACAAAGAGTCACCCGCGATGCGCTGGAGGCTCAACTGGAAGACCTGAAGCGGCGCAAAGGATCGATGGATGAAGCGACCTATCTTCAGGAACTGGATCGCGTCCTGATGCCGCTCGCGGAACTCTACCGCGACGTTAGGAAGCCATAGCACAATCGACGCCGACGGCTCTGCGAATATGGCTGTTCGTGAGAATTGGAACGCGCTTTGGATCCCTGACCGACGGTTCATTTCGACAGCCATCACTGCTAAATTTCTGTTCTATTCCGGAACCAGTCCTCTTTGATGAACGAGTCAACTCCGTGGCTACTCCTCCCTTTGCATACGAACCGCTGTTCAACCTTGGCAACGATGATACCAACTACCGACTGCTGACGAAGGACTTTGTCAAAGTCGAGTCGTTTCGAGGGCAGGAAGTTCTGTGTGTCGATCCGGACGCTCTGACTCTGCTGAGTGCTCAGGCATTTCACGATATCAACTTCTATCTTCGCCCTGCTCATCTGAAGCAGGTCGCAGCGATTCTTGATGACCCGCAGGCGTCAGAGAATGACCGCATGGTTGCTCTGACGATGCTGAAGAATGCCGACGTGGCCAGCAAAGGCGTTCTGCCTTTCTGCCAGGACACTGGCACAGCAACCATCATGGGCAAGAAGGGACATGCCGTCTGGTCAACAGGAGATGAAGAGGCTCTGTCAAAGGGCGTTTATCAGGCGTACACCGAAAACAACCTGCGCTATTCGCAGAATGCACCGCTGTCGATGTGGGACGAAAAGAACACCAATACCAACCTGCCTGCTCAGCTGGATCTGTCAGCATGCGATGGCGATGACTACAAGTTCCTTTTCGTTGCGAAAGGTGGCGGGTCCGCCAACAAGTCGTACCTGTATCAGGAAACACGAGCGATCCTGAATCCCAAAACGCTGGTTGACTTTCTGACCGCAAAGATGGTGACGCTGGGCACTGCCGCATGCCCTCCATATCACCTCGCCTTTGTCATTGGCGGCACCTCAGCAGAAGCCACACTGAAGACCGTGAAGCTGGCATCGACGAAGTATCTGGATCACCTCCCAACTACCGGCAGTCCGAATGGTCGAGCCTTCCGTGATGTGGAACTGGAAGCTCAGATGCTTGAGTCGGCTCGCAAGTGCGGCATCGGTGCACAGTTCGGCGGGAAGTACTTCGCTCTGGATGTGCGAATCATTCGATTGCCTCGACACGGCGCATCATTGCCGGTTGGGATCGGCGTCTCCTGCAGCGCGGATCGTCAGGCGAAAGGAAAGATCACCAAATCGGGCGTGTACCTGGAGCAGCTTGAAACCAATCCGCTGCAGTACATTCCGGAATCACTTCGCGACCAGAAGGATACTCAGGCAGTTCGCATCGACCTGAACCGACCGATGCCGGAAATTCTGAAGGAACTGAACCAGTATCCTGTGACGACACGACTGCTGCTCAGCGGTCCCATCGTTGTCGCTCGCGATATTGCTCACGCGAAGCTGAAGGAACGACTGGATGCTGGCCAGCCGCTGCCCGAGTATTTCTGTCAGCACCCTGTGTACTACGCGGGGCCGGCAAAGAAGCCAGCGGAATATGCCAGCGGTTCGTTTGGCCCGACGACCGCCGGAAGAATGGATTCCTATGTCGATCTCTTCCAGTCGAGGGGCGGCAGCATGGTGATGATCGCAAAAGGCAATCGAGGCAAGCAGGTGACTCAGGCCTGCCAGAAGCACGGCGGATTCTACCTCGGCAGCATTGGTGGTCCGGCTGCGATCCTGGCCAAAGAGAATATTCGAAGCGTGGAAGTGGTCGAGTTTCCGGAGCTTGGCATGGAAGCAATCTGGAAGATTGACGTGGTCGACTTCCCAGCGTTTATCCTTGTCGACAACAAAGGTAACGACTTCTTTGAAACGGTTGGCGGTTGCTGAACGCGGCACTCGGCTGATTCGTTCCAACGCTCAACAAATCACATCATTGACATCGTTCGGCACAGCCAGTTTCCCGGAGACTTGTCCTCGTGACCACATCGTCTGCAGATGCTCCGCGATTGACGATGGTGATTACCGAACTGGACATTGGCGGCGCGGAGCGGGCGTTCGTGAAGGTTGCCAAAGGACTGAGCGACAGAGGCTGGAAGGTTGATACTGTCAGTCTTCGTGACGCAGGTCCGCTCGCAAGACCCCTGAACGACGCGGCGATCCCAGTGACGGCACTTGGCTGCGGTGGATTCGCTGACCTTAGAGCCATCTTTCGACTCCGTCGATATCTGAAAACGCGCCGACCGAATGTTGTGCTGTCGTTTCTGCATCAGGCCAATATTGTCAGTCGGCTCGCCGCAAAAGGACTCGGTGTCAGTGCAGTGGTTTCGGGGGTTCGAGTCGCTGACAGGCGAAGAAGCGTGTCCATCACGGAGCGGATGACTCGCTGTTGCGTCACGCATTACGTCGCAGTCAGTCATTCTGTTGCGCAGGCACATTCAGACCTGTGCCGGATTCCGAAGGAGCAGATTACTGCGATCCCAAATGGAGTCGATGTTGAAGAGATCAGTCAGATACGGGCAGTAGACAGAAATAGTCTGGGGTTGTCGGCCAGCGATTTTGTCGTGCTGTGTGCTGGTCGGCTGACGGAACAGAAATCGCCGCTCGATGTGCTGAACGCGGTCATGCAGATCAGGCAGCGCAGCGCTGATGGCAACAGGATTCGACTGTTGTTTGTCGGCGATGGCCCGCTGCGAGGCCTGCTGGAGTCAGAGATTGCTCGCCATCACCTGCACTCCACAGTGACCCTGTGCGGCTGGCGAGCCGATCTGACATCCATCATGAAAGCTTCGAACGTTTTGGTTCTGGCATCCCGATGGGAAGGTGCTCCTAACGTCATCCTTGAAGCACAGGCGGCCGGGCTTCCCGTCATTGCTTCGGACGTCGACGGATGTCGGGACCTGGTGCAGGATGGCGTGACAGGGCGACTGTTCGCAGTCGGCGACGTGACTCAGCTGACCGCGATGCTTCGGGACCAGTTATCTGATTCTTCGAATGCCCTGCAAATGGCTCATTCAGCAGTCGACTGGGTTCGTAACAACGCCTCATGGAATTCCGTTGTCGATTGCTACAATCAGTTGCTGAGAAATCTTGTGGCTGGAAAGTAGTGCTTCGTCAGAACAACGAAGAGGGGTTCGTCATTCCCGTGTTAAACCCAGATTGTTGATGTGACAAACCGGTAGTGCTGTGATTCGGGGGTCTTTAGCAAGATCCACTACTCGCAACGCAAACTCTTTGGCTTGAAGATGCAACAGTGGTTTAGCAAAACATCATTATGGGTCAAACCGTCATTCCCGCGCAGGCGGGAACCCAGATTTCATAACTCTGACAGAGCACAAGCAGAGACAGGAGTCGCCAATGCCTGACATCTTCCATGATCTCACCATCCGAGCCTCTCGAGGCGAAGTGTTTCGCATGATCGCAACCGCAGAAGGACTCGATCAGTGGTGGACAGCTCGATGCAGCGGAACGCCCGCGACCGGCAACGAATACTCACTCTACTTTGATCCAAAGCATGACTGGAAAGCGGTCGTCACCGATTGTCTGCCGGACTCTGTATTCGAGCTTCGTATGACGGACGCTGGCTACGACTGGACGGGAACGATCGTCCGCTTCGAGCTGCTGGAACATTCCGGATCGACTCGCCTGCGATTTTCGCACCTTGGCTGGAGCGAGGTGACCGACCACTTCCGAGTCACCAGTTTTTGCTGGGCCAGCTACCTGCGACTCCTGAAACGCGCGATCGAACTGGGTGAAGTCTGCCCGGCGGACCAGCGATACGAATCATGAAGAATCCTCACCAGGCAAATGCGAGGCACCCAACTCGGCATTTGGCCTGACCCGGTGAAAACAGCGTCGAGCAGCTCAACTCTCCTCGGTCCGGAAGAAGCGAAAAACATGTCAGATAGTTATGAAAAAACTTGAGACTCCGCATTTTTTCACTCATAATGAAGTTTTCACTGCTTAGTGAAATCTATGCTTTCAGTAAGAGAAGGTGGCTCACATCTCTAGTTTACCCATTCTCTTGCAGGACATTCTTGAGACGGAGGCGCAGCTCAGCGACGTCAAAGCGGTACCGGCTGCGCGGTCAAATGGGCATCCATTTGATCTCCTGGTGTCGGCCGAAACGCCAAACGGATCAAGATACTCTTTTGGCATCGAGGAGCGGCAGTCACTAACACCAAGAGTGGCTGTATCGCTTTTTCATCGCATGGCCGAGCTTGCTCCAGATCTGGTACCGCTGATTGTTTGCCCAGTCATTACGCAGCGTGTTGCGGAACTGGCTCGAGCGTATGGTATTTCGTGGTGTGACTCAGCGGGAAACTGCCGGATTCAGCAGACGGATCCGCCGCTTCTGATTGTTCGTAAGGGATTCAAGCCCGTCGCTCAGGATCTCTCCAGCGGAACCGATCCTTTTTCGGTGAAATCAAGTCGCATCGTCCGCGCTCTGCTCTCTCATCCTCAACGTGTTTGGTCCGTGCAGGAACTGGTTGATCAACCTGACGTTCAGGTCAGTCTTGGGTTGGTCTCAAAAGTCCGCAAGACTCTCACCCGAGATGCCTACATTGCGGATAGCAATCGAGGAACACAAGTTCTTGATCCAGCCGCACTGTTGCAGGCATGGTCAAGCGCATATCGCGGACCTTCCTCGCGACACCAGTTTTTTGCGTTGGGGGAACCAGCAGAGATTGAGTTGCGGTTCCTTGATTGGTGTCGCCAAAACAATATCACTACAGCGCTATCTGGATTCTCGGCAGCGTGGAAATTGGCTCCAATGGTGAAGACTCCCGTCGTCACGGCCTACGTGGATCCGATGCCTGCTTTCACTTTGCGTACGGATCAGCTTGCTGCTGAAACAGGTATCGCTCGCGTGGAGAGTGGTGCCAACCTGATTCTGTGGGAGCCGTATGATACGTCTGTGTTTACAGACAGGCGATTCTCCGATGATACTCGCGTCTCGTGGACATCGCCGATCCAGACATGGCTTGACTTGATACAGCTCAAAGGGCGAGGACAAGAGGCGGCAGACGAAGTTTATCAAAGACTGATTAGACCCACTTTTGAACAGCCGCGGAGCAGGGCCGACAGCAAGGATGACGTATGAATGTCTGCCAGGAAGACGAAGCTCGTTCCGTACTGGTTGAAACGCTGAATGTGCTCGGAGCATTCCGCGAACAGCTGGTGGTGGTCGGAGGATGGGTGCCTGACTTGCTCTATCCGGGGAAGCAGCACATTGGCTCAATCGATGTCGATCTGGCGGTGGCACCAGAGGCACTCGCCGATAACGCGTATTCCACCATTCGTGCCCGCATGAGCGATGCGGGCTTTCGGCATCATTCTCCTCCGACACGCTTCACACGAGCTGCAGGTCAGCATGAAATCAAAGTAGATCTGATCACCGGACAATATCAGGCGGGGCAGAAAGTCCCTGCCATTCTGCTCAACGAACTGCAGATCAACACCCTGCGTGGCCTCGATCTGGCGTTTGAATACTCAGCGTTCATGGAAATCACTGGTCGGATGCCAAGTGGGGCGATAAACACGGTGAATGCTCGCGTCGTTCTGCCTGAAGCGTTTGTGCTGATCAAGGCTTTTGCCATGAACGATCGGCTCAAAGCCAAAGATGCCTACGACGTATACTTCGTTGCCTCGCAGTATCCGGGTGGTCCACAACGACTGGGAATTCGAATTGCTGCCATGCGGCCAAACGGACTTGTCGAAGAAGCAATCCAAATCCTTCAAGCCAAGTTTGCACAACTCAGGTCTATTGGTCCAGTTCACGTGGCCGAGGTTCTTTCTGAGCGTGGCGCTGACGCTGCCCAATCCCAGCAGGCAGCGTATCAGTATTTGACAGCGATGCTACAAGCCATCTCAGACGAACAGTGATCTTCCATGAATGATCTGTCGGCGTTCAGGCCAGGCGATTTGCTTCATTGGTTCAATGCACACGAATGAGTCGCAGTTCATCGCTGGGAGAGTGGTGGTTACGGAGACTCAACCCCGCGTCAGAAACTCGTCGGTATTCAGCAGCACCCGTGCCGCGCTGGTCCAGGCGGCCTGGAGCTCGATGGTGAAGTCTTTCAGCGGCTGAGTCACGATTTTCGAGGCATCGTCTTTGGAAGACAGACAGCGGGACAGTTCGCGGCTGTAGAAGTTCATCAGCAACTCCACTTCGTGACCGGTGGGAGTACGGCTGAGACACAGTTCGAACATGCGACGACAGCGTTCTTCGT
>JAEUII010000343.1 GCA_016795145.1 Planctomycetaceae bacterium | reverse complement strand
CATGAGCAATGAAATGGTTGTCGTGAATGTGCAGGTCGATTCCCCAGCCGCCAAGCTTGCGGAAGTCGGACATATCACTGGACCACTCCGGCTTGCAGATGACTCGTTTGAAATGTCCGGCCAGAAGCTTTCCGTAGGTTTGTTTCTGGATCAGTTCGGCGGCGAAACGGAATTCCGGGAAGAACGGCAGCACGTGAGCCACGAAGAGAGGCACGTTCTTTTCTCGGGCCTTTTTGACCATCGCTTCCGCTTCCGGAAGCTGTACGGAAATCGGCTTTTCAACGAGCGTTGGTTTTCCGGCCTCCAGTGACTCCATCACAACATCAAAGTGTTTGTCGGTGGGAAGGCAGACATCGACGAGGTCCACGTTGGGGTCGGCAATCAGATCGCGATAGTCGGCGTACTTGCCGAGCGACGATGTGTCGACATGACCGCCCGGAGGACCAAAATTCCCCTGAATCGAGGTCCAGTCACCAGCCAGCTTCTTCGCATCTCGAGTGGCGATTGCAGTGACTTTCGCATTCGTCAGGTCCCGAGCACCTTCAAAGTGTGTGTACCCCATGAAGCCGATGCCGATGATGCCAATTCTGACCACGCGTCAATCTCCGGAACGATCCATAACAGTGAACGTGAATGCGGTGCCATGAACACCGATGGTGACTGGTGCCTCAGAGTTTAGTCACGGCTGCCTGCGACAACAAACAAGCCGCTCGGGTTTGCGGCCCAGCGGCTTGAATGTGGAAACGAGTGATCGTTGTGAGGACAGCAGGCAGAGGGCGGTTACTGAGGATCCTCGACGGACACTGCGTCGGCGATCACTTCCGGTGCTACAGGTTCTGGCTGCAGTCGAGCTTCTTCGGCCCGAATCTCTGCGAGCTTCTGGATGATCAGACGATTCAGTTCCGGAAGACCTTTGCCTGTGACCGCAGAGATGAGATGAACTTCCCTGCCGGTGACTTCACGGAGCAGCTCCGCGCAAGTTTGGGCATCGGGCAGTTCCGCTTTCGTGACGCAGATGATCTCGGGACGCTCTGCCAGAGCAGCGTCGTAGAGGCGAAGCTCTTCACGGATCCGCGTGTAGTTGTCCAGAGGGTCCGACACATCGGCCGGGTTCGGCTCGACGAGGTGAACCAGCAGTCGAGTGCGTTCGACGTGTCGCAGGAATTCGTGTCCGAGTCCCGCACCGGAATGAGCACCTTCGATCAAGCCGGGGATGTCCGCAAGGACGTATTCGTGATCGTAGCCAACATGCACCAGACCAAGATTTGGGTACTTGGTCGTGAACGGGTAGTCGGCGATTTCCGGAGTCGCGCGAGACACGCGGCTGAGCAGCGTCGATTTGCCAGCGTTTGGTTTTCCGATCAGCCCAACGTCGGCGATCATCTTGAGTTCAAGCTGGATCTCACGGTATTCACCCGGATGGCCGCCTTCGGATTCGCGCGGTGCCCGATTCACGGAGTTGGCGAAACGTTTGTTCCCTTTTCCGCCTCGTCCTCCCTTGGCCACGATGACCGAATCGCCATGATTCTGCAGATCCTTTAGCAAGTGTCCGTGCTTCAGATCCTTCACCAGCGTGCCCGGTGGAACAAGAATGATGGTCGACTTGCCGCACTTTCCCGTGCACAGTGCTCCCTGACCGTGTTCCCCGCGTTCCGCCTTCCAGTGGCGAATCCCGACAAGGTTTCCAAGCGAACCGAGATTTCGGTCGGCCTGAAGGATTACATCTCCGCCGTCGCCGCCATCGCCGCCATCCGGACCACCCCGAGGAACAAAGGTTTCTCGCCGGAAACTGCTACAGCCGTTTCCACCGTCCCCGCCTCGACAATAAAGAATCACACGATCTGCAAACATGGGTACCACGCAGCCGCAGCCACGCCAATTCAAGAAAACTGCTCAGGATTGAAAGGCGAATTGTAGCCGCCCGAGCCCGGAAACGGCGCGATTTCAGGGAAGATTCTCGCAGGGGATCCACCACACGATTCCCGTTATCAGGCGGCTCCGGGCATCGAAATTCAGCCGGGAACGGATGCAACACAGTTCGAATCTGTTAGACAAAAGACTGTGTTTTTGTTTCAAGGTGCATGGCACCGTGGTGTTTGAACTAACCATTCGGGGACCAATCGGTGCCATGCACCGAGGGCCGCGGATGCGCGGAGAATTCAGTAAAGCGAGAACAAACCGGTTGACCGGAGGAGTTTTCCGGAACGGCAGACCTTCGTGGTTCTGATTCTTCCGCTTTTTCCGCAGTGGTTTCCCGATGGGTGTCGTTGCCCACAAGACATTTGGAGTTGCGTTCAGTCGGGAAAGTTTTTTGTTGTGAACTGTCCAAAATCAGCGATAAACTCCTTGATGGTCGTTCGGAACCGCCGTTTCTGAGTGAGCAGCGTCTCGCTCGGCGTTCGTTAACCAGCCGCTGAAGTTGTGTCTTTTGTGGGTTCAGGAGTTATTCATGATTCTCTCCCGGTCAGCGTTTCGTCTTGCTGTCAGTGCTTTCGCGCTGGCTGCAGTTGCCTTGCTGGTGCCATCGGCCGGGCAGGCAGATTCTCGTTCCAAGAGCCGAAAGCCTGTCATCACGAACCCAAAGTTCGACCCATCAGCAGAGCGAGTCGAACTCTTCCAGGCGATGGAAGACGGCCGTGTTGAATCCAAAGTGATTGCGAATGACCCGAACGGTGGGTTCATTCTTCTGACAAATACAACAGATCAGCCACTGACTGTGGATCTGCCAGAATCCTTCGTCACGGTTCAGGTGCTGAAGCAGCTGGGTCTTGGCGGCATGGGTGGTGGTGGTTTTGGTGGTGGCGGCCTTGGCGGTGGTCTTGGTCAGGGTGGTGGCCAGCAGGGCGGTGGCGGCAACCAGAATCAGGGCGGCGGATTCGGTGGTGGTCAGGGTGGCGGCGGACTTGGTGGTGGTGGTTTGGGCGGCGGTGGACTCGGTGGCGGCGGATTCGGTTCCGTTCCTCCAGAAGTGAAGCCAGGCTCAGCCGGTTTCTTCTCGATTCCTCCAGAACGCACAGTGAAGGTTCCTTATGTTTCAGCATGCCTGAATCATGGCAAGGCTGATCCGAACCCTCGCGTTGAATACAAGATGGTTAAGGTTTCTGATTACACTCAGGACCCGGTTCTTGCAGAACTGATTCGAATGATCGGTTCAGGCCGAATGGACCAGAAGGCTGCTCAGGCAGCGATCTGGACTCGCACTGACAACATGACCTGGGAAGAACTCGCGAACAAGAATCATCGTGGTATCCACGGTGTCGAGTACTTCTTCCAGCCTGGCCAGATTGCTCAGGCAAAGGCTCTGGTCACCGTTGCAGAAACGAATGTTCGTGAAGCTGCGAATGAACCACAGCCAGAACAGAAGACAGAAACTCCGGTTCCTCGCATTCGCTAGAATGTGACTCGGCATTGCCGAGCAAAACCAGAACTCACAAAAAGCCGGTCCTTTATGGGCCGGCTTTTCTTTTTGAGTTGCCCTGCGAAGCGCGACGCTGGTCAATCTACCGGCAACCATCTGGTCAAATACTCGCTCGATTCATCCGGAGCTTCCGCAAAATACAGGTGGCCGCAGGAGTTCAATGTCTGCAGTTCCGACTGCGGGAGATTCTTCGCAAGATGCAGAGCCTCTTCATACGGAACCACAGGATCTTTGTCGCCTGCCATGATTCGCACCGGACAGCGGATGGATGAGAATGAAGGCGTAATGTCGAAGCTTCGAATCTGTCCGATCGCTTCTGCCAGCGCCTTCAGATTGTGTGTGCTCATTCCTCTGCTGAGCTCACATGCTTCAGCTCGTCGCCGCACGTCGGGCCCTTTCCTGGAAGCACACATCCGCATCATGAAGGTATCAAACACCTGAGGGCGAAGGAGACCAAGCCGCAGTGCCTGAATCAGTACGGACCGAGACCACGGGCGCTGGGCCATGGCCTGCAGAAATCCAAGCCCACCATTCCATGCTCCACGAGCAAATCCGCAGATCGAAACAACAGACTCCACTTTCTCCGGATGTGTGGCCGCAGCGTGAAGCACTGCGAAGCCACCTGTCGACCATCCCACCAGGCGAGTCGGCCTGCCGCCGTAAACCTCATCAATCAGCTGAATGATGGGTCGACTGAAGTCTTCCGGCGTCACGGCATTTTCAATTGCCGGCTTCTGTTCCGGACGATCCTGACTGCCCGCTGATTTCGAGGGCCCTGGCAGAAAGCGTGTTGAGTGATTCGGCAGGCTGATCGAGCATCCGCCATAATCTCGCAACGGTTGGGGCAACGTCAAAGGCCAGAAGTCCACGGTTGCCATAATGCCGTGAACATAAATGATCGGCCTGTGCGACGGTGTCACGCGCGAACGAACAGTGTGCGTTCGGTACCCACACGTCAGCGTCCCTCCGTCCCAGCCATTGAGCGGGTTGCTGAAGTATGCTGAAGGTGACTGAAAAGGAATTCTCGCCACAAGGAGATTCACTGACAATCGAATGAGAGTTTTGCGGGCCGCTTGACGCCAGACGATTCACGGAGTCTAAGTCACACAGGGCGTATGTATCCAGAACAGACCGCACGAATGAATGGGACAACGGCCTCTGCGACCAGGTTGCGATCATCGATACTGAACCAGGCTGACCCATGGCTGCTGAATCGAATCGAGTAGAATATCTGATTGTTGGCGCGGGCATGAGTGGCATCTGCATGGCCGCCATGTTGTTGAAGCGGGGTGAGAGATCATTTGCCATCCTGGAGCGATCACAGGAGGTGGGCGGCACATGGCTTGAGAATCACTATCCCAATTCCGGCTGTGATGTTCCGTCCTATCTGTATTCGTTCTCATTTGCGCCGAAGCATGACTGGAGTCAGAAGTATGCTCGCCAGCCTGAAATCCTGCAGTACTTTCGAGACGTCTCGGATCAGCTTGGTATCCGGCCATTCATTTCATTTGGGCAGACGGTCACGGAAGCTCGTTTTTCGAATCAGACCAAGCTTTGGACGGTGACAACTTCCAGTGGCCAGACGTGGCAATGCCGTTTTCTGGTCAGCGCCGTTGGGCAGCTCAGTACCCCAGCCACTCCTCGATTTGAAGGCGCTGAATTGTACCAGGGGAAGGCCTGGCATTCGGCTCGCTGGCCCGGCGATGCTGACGTGACTGGAAAAACGGTCGCCGTCGTTGGGAATGGTGCAAGCACAATTCAGTTTCTGCCGGAGGTCGTCCGCAAGGCAAAACACGTCACGTTGTACCAGCGTCATCCCAGCTGGATTCATCCGCTGAAGAACCCGCGGTATTCAGACAGATGGCATCGAATGATGAAGCGGTTTCCAGTCCTGCAATCGCTCTACCGCGGTTACATCTACATGGACTGTGAATACCGGATCATTGCTCTTTGGGACACATACATCGCTCACACAATTTACCGCTGGTGGCTTGATCGGAACATGCGTTCAAAGATCCGAAAGGACCTTCAGCCAGTTCTTGTGCCTAATTATCCCCCGGGCTGCAAACGTATTTTGCTGTCGAGTGATTTTCTGGAAACAGTTCAACAGCCAAACGTCACGATCGAGACAGCGTCGATAGAACGCCTGACACAGAATGGTCTGGTCACGAAGAACGGTGAAACGCAGGTTGACTGCATCATCTACGGGACGGGCTTTGAAACACACCCTTTGGTCAGCACTCTGAATATTATCAACGGAGACGGTGTGTCACTCAGGGATGCATGGAGTCAGTTTCCATCCACGTACTACGGACTTGCGACACCAAACTTTCCAAACCTGTTCTTCCTTTATGGGCCGAACACAAACCTTGGCCACAACTCCATCATTTACATGGTGGAAACTCAGGTACAGCACGTCCTGAATCTGCTGCAGGAATCGGCATCGAAGGGGACTCAGACAGTCGAAGTTCGAAAAGACGCCGTGGAGCAGTTCGTTGCGCTGTCACAACGTAAGCTGAAGAAAAGTGCCTGGGGAGCTGGCTGCAGCAGCTGGTATAAGTCTGCAGACGGTACGATCCCCAACAACTGGTACACCTCGACGCTGTGGTACCGCTGGTGCCTTCGCAAACCGACACCAGATCACTGGCTGCTGCGCTGACTGTCCTAAGCTTCTTCGCTGACTGTCTTAATCACAACCCGCTGCGTCAGCAAGGGATTTTTTGAGGGATTTGTTTTCTGCGCTTCGGAAGTGTTTTATCGCCCGACTTCAAGCTCACGAAACTCACCGCTGCATTGACGAGCCAGTTTTTCGAGCCAGCTGGTAGTCGTCGTGGTGACTCGCCCATCACCGAACTTGATCACATGGATCGTAGTCGTACCAGCGAGGGCCTGAACGTCCCGAAGTTCTGCCGGCGACAGTGAAGGCTCTTCACCATCGGTCAGAAAATAGATCACATCCGGTTTCAGTGCGAGGGCTTCCTGCAAGGCCGGAAAATGGTCTGTTCCGTGGTCTGGTGTGATTGTTTCAATCTGCTGCAGAGCCAGTTGCTTGTTGACGTCACTGGCAAAGTACATAGGCTGCTCGGCCACCTTGCGCAGTTTCAGCTTTTCGATGTACTCGTTGTAGAACAGGACAGCGAATTTCTGATTCGGCTGAAGCAGTCGCAGGCTTGCCTTCAGCTGAGTCTTCGCCATCCGAATGCGACCGCCGTCCATACTGCTGCTGGTGTCGATCACATAGACGAATGACTTCCCAACACCAACGATGTTCATGAACGTGGTTTCGCCCGGGCCACCAACGCCGCCAAGCTTCTTTGCGCCACCAGCCTCAGCCGGCTGAATGACCGATGACCCACCAGAAGCGCCGCCGGAGGAACTTCCGGCCTGAAGCCCCGGGCCGATCAGTCGCGGAACTTCCTGTTGACTGTCGCCGTTCTCGGAAGCCGTTGCTGATCCCAGAAGATTGCCGACGTCAGGAGCATCCGTCGGAACGGCCGAACGGTCGGGAGAAGGCGTGTTGGTTGGATTTTCTGAGGGCTCAGCGACTGTGGTCTCTGAGGCCGATGGAACGTCGCGAGTTTCTTCATCAGCACCGGCACCGTTTTGCATGCCGGATTCCGCTTCGCCGTATTCTGCTCCATCAACGATGAACAGACCTACTTCGCGGAAAGTTTCACCGCCGGGCTGGCCGCTGCTGGCTTTCTGGCAACCGCGAATCGCAAAGGTCATCGCCAGAAACAACATGCCGTGCACAAACAAAGAAACAGCGCTTCCCGCAGCGAAGCTACGCCAGGAAAGACGCTGTTCCTGAAATGTTACGGACATGCTTAGCCTTTGGTCGGATCAAATCCTTCAGCTACGTTCGCCGGCTTCTCTTCCTTTGGTTTATCTTCCAGTGCAGTGCGAATTTCTTTTGCTCGCGCGATGTCGGCATCGGCCGCTTCTGTTTCGCCGGCCTCTTTGCGCTTTCCAGCACGAGTTTCGTAGGCGACGGCTACCTGTTCGTCGAATCTCTTCGCGGCTTCGAAATCCGAGATTGCCTGGTCGAGATTCTCCAGCTTCATCCAGATATCACCGCGAGTAGAATACGCCTCGGGACTTGGTCGCACAACGATCGATTCATCACAATCCAGCATCGCCTTCTGATAATCGCCCGTGCCGATCCACGCTTTTGCTCGTGCTGCCAGAGCGTCTGCATTGCCTGGATTCACCACGAGTGCTCGAGTGTAATCCTGAATGGCTGCTCCGTATTCCTTACCATTCATCAGGTGGTTGCCGCGGTTCAGCCAGACCTTTGGATTTCGGGCATTGCGGCCCGCTTCTTCGGTCAGTGCTGCAAGCCCTGCCAGCCAGTCGATTCGGCTTGCATCGGCCTGAGCTTCCGTGAAGCGATTCATTTTGATGAGCGCTGCTCGTCGGTGATTCAGCCAGCGAGCATCCATGGGATCCAGTTCAACTGCTCTGGCAAACGCCTTCACCGCGTCTTCGTACTTCTGCTGCTCCAGTGCGATCAGGCCGCAGTTGTTCCAGGCAGTTACGTACTTATCGTTGAGCTGAACAGCCATTTGAATGTCGCTCATCGCAGAATCAAGCTGCTTCTGCTTCATGCGGACAAATCCACGATTGTTCCAGGCGTCTGCAAACTTGCGGTCCGCCTCAATCGCTTTGGAGAAATCTGCTTCTGCCGCGGCGAAATCTTCGCCGGCCAGCTTCATCAGCCCACGATTATTCAGCGCTGCCGAGTTCTTTGCATCCAGCGAAATTGCCTTGTTGAAGTCTTCCATGGCTTCCTTGCCGAGTCCCATCGACATCAGGAAATAACCACGATAGTTGTAGAGATTCGCGTCTTCCGGCGCGAGACGAATGGCCGTGCTGAAGTCAGCGCGAGCGTTCGCATTTTCCTTTTGGAGCGAGTAAATGTCGGCTCGAATTCGAAACAGACGAGCATCTTCCGGAGTGATGCCGATCGCCTGACTCATCGCTTCAATCGCCGTCGGATATCGCCCAGCGACGACAGCAGCATTCGCCTTCTGCAAAAGCTGTCGGACCGCAGGAGCAAAATCCTCGATCTTGCTGGATTTGGCTGGCTGAGTTTCTGGTGTGGCCTGCTTTGCAGGACCGATCGCGAGAGGAACGCCGGACGGCGCTTCGCCAGCGGGCTTGTTCTCCGAGCCACCACAGCCGGCCATCAGGACAGCAGCCAGTCCGACAATCGTCATCTTCCGCATTGCATCGCTCCATCGATCAATCGCCGGTTTGGTCGAACGAGTTGAAGTGTCCGAGAACCGGACATCCAACAACATTCTTCCGCAAACCTGCGGCAATAAGTGTGCGCAAGCGGCTTCCAGCCGCTGAATACCGGTTCTTGTAGCCCGAACGGGCAAATTAAGTCAATTCGACTTTAGAACTGGCTGTTTTTCCACAGTGTGCGACGTTGTGTTGGTCGTCTGGACGCGGGGCGGACGACGAAAACCCGCGAAGGCACTTGCTGGAACCCAACGAGGTAGTGGATCTTGCTAAAGATCCCCGAGACGCAGCACCTTTCGCAAAGTCCGCGACCCAAAATGACGCTTTGAAAAACACTACGCTACGCTACGCTACGCTGCCCGCTGTCTGAACCATGCGGTCAATCTGGTCAAGCAGCAAGTGGATCTCCTTTTGCAGTTGCGGAACCGCAGTGTCGAGATCGTCGCGGCAGGAGTTGGCGGCCTGATGTTCGACCGTCTTTGCGATGGCCGCCAGCCGCTTGCCGCCGAGGTTGCCCGCACTTCCTTTGATCGTATGGGCGGCTCGTCGTGCCGTCGGGTAGTCCCAGGTATCGATCGCGGATTGTAGTGATGTCAGGTACTGTCCCACGTCACCACGGAAGGCTTCGGCAAGCAACTCGACCAGTGAGATATCTCCACCGATGCGATCCATCAGATCCGCCTCATCGAGCACATCGATCGACGAAAATTCTTCTTTCTCCCATCGGCTGATCACTAGTGCCTTCGGCGTCACTTCGGCAGAAGCTCGTGCTGGATCGTCCTTCTGTCGGATCTCCAGATTCTGCGCGTCTTCCTTTTTCGAGGTGACGGTGTCGGATGAGTCTTCATCGTCGTGATGGTCGAAGTGCGATGTTGCGTCGTCAGCCGTCTGTCCAGGCTTCGGAAGTTTGATGTACTGACGCAGAGTTTCGTACAGAGCAGAGAACTGGATTGGCTTGGTGACGAAGTCGTCCATGCCGACTTCCAGACATCGTTCTCTGTCACCTGCGAGAGCATTTGCAGTCAGTGCGATGATTGGAATGCGTTCGCCAACACGTGAGACACATCCCGCCTGTCGCAGCATTCTGGTGGCTTCGTAGCCGTCGACGACTGGCATCTGACAGTCCATCAGAATCGCATCGACCTTTTCGGACACCAGAGTCTGTACGGCCTGGTTTCCGTCGCCGGCGAGCAGAACTTCGTAACCGTCTTTCGTCAGCACTCGCAGCATCAGCTGCTGATTCACAAAGTTGTCTTCGACGACCAGAACACGAGGGATTACCTTGATCTCTGTGTTGTCGATCGTTTCAACAACCACAGGAGCAGGAGTGTTTGAGTCTTCAGGGGCAGCGTTCAGCGTCAGAATGGTTTCAAGGAGTTCGGACTGCATCACAGGCTTTGTGAGGAAGGCCGCAATGCGCGTTTCCTGAAGCTGAGCGCGGTGGTGAGCGGCTTCTGAAGAGCTGAGCATGATGATGTCGATATCACCGCCGCCGGGAAGCCGTTCCACCATCTTCGCAACACCGAATCCGTCCATGTCGGGCATGTGCAGGTCCAGCAGCATCATGTTGAACGGACGACCGGCAGCCGCAGCCTGCTCCACGACAGCTCGCACTTCAGAACCGTGCTGGACACTGACTGCCTTGATGTTCCACGAGTGCAGAATCTCTTCCAGAATCAGTCTGTTTGTGGAGTTGTCGTCGACGATCAAAACTCGCTGGCCCGGAATCGTTGACGACAGCGCGGCAGGATGTGAGCCTTCAATGTCCTCACTGATTTCACAGGGCACAGTAAAGAAGAACGTGCTGCCGACGCCGGGTTCGCTCTCAAGCCCGATGTTGCCGCCCATCAGCAAAGCCAGTCGACGGCAGATGGTGAGGCCCAGACCAGTGCCGCCATAGTGTCGAGTTGTGCTGCCATCGGCCTGCACAAACGCTTCGAACACGGATCCCTGTCGGTCTTTTGGAATGCCGATGCCGGTGTCTCGCACTGAGAACAGAATGTCCACAGCATGATCGCGGGTTGCAACTTTCGAAACCGTCACTGCGACTTCGCCATCATGAGTGAACTTGATGGCATTGCCAACAAGGTTCACCAGAATCTGCCGAATGCGGCCAGCGTCTCCGACAAGCACATGAGGCACGTCCGGAAGAATGCGGCAGGTCAGTTCGATCCCTCGCTGTTCCGCACGAAGCCCCAGGAGCTTCATCGCGTTACCTACAACTTCGCGAGGTTCGAAGGCACAAGGGTCGAAGTGAAGCATGTTGGCTTCAATCTTCGAGAAGTCCAGAATGTCATTCAGGACCGTAAGAAGTGCTTCGCCGGATGAAACAACCAGTTCCAGGTTTCTACGCTGTTCCGCGTTGACCGGCGTGTCGAGCAGCAGTTTGGAAAGTCCCAGGATCCCGTTCATCGGAGTTCGAATCTCATGGCTCATGTTGGCCAGAAACTCTGATTTCACCCGGTTTGCACGTTCAGCTGCTGACTTGGCAGCATCGAGCTCCCGGTTCTTCTCTTCCAGTGAACGTTGCTGTTCGTGCAGTTCTGTCGTCAGTCGAGCACGCTCGTTAAGTTCAGCGTTCAGACGAGCGACGACAAAGCAACCGACAAGCAGGGACCCCACAATCGCCAGTGTGAACCCGAGGACCCAGACTCGTGCTGCCACGACTTTGGACAACCATTCGTCGGCCGAGAAATCGACACCCAGAATGCCATCGATACGACCATCATTGCTGTAGATCGGCGCAAACGCGCTGACCCATGTACCCCATCTGTCTGCGTAAGGCTCCTCATCGAAGCACTCTACCCCGGAAAATGCCATTTCCATTGCAGCTGTGATTTCGTCATACAGTTCACCAATCGCTGTTCGCTGTTCGCGTTCACCGTTAATCCGTCCATCGTGGTCGTAGTCCGTTTCGGCATCAACGATCAGATGGATGGATCCGTCAGCTGACTTCCGCATGGTGTAAACATCGTGCACTGACTTATTCAGAATCTGAAAGGATCGCTGTTTTTCGAGAAGGTGCAGATAATCAGCATCGTCTTCAGGAGTCTCCATGCTGATCTTTGCGTGGTAATGTTCTCGCATTTCACCAGCGTACGTCGACGTCAGAGCACTAATGCCCGTGCGAAGTTCGTCCTTTGTCGCCTCGCCATGCTGGATCGACAGCAATGAACCGGTTGCTACGACAGCAAACGCCAGCGAAGACAGGAGAAAGCGCGTTCGAAAGGCAAAGACCCGGCGCATGGCGAGCATATCGACCAGCCAGAAGCCAGCCACCGTCAGTACGACCGCCGCTGCGATATCCACATACCATTCAAGAATCGTTGACAACATCGGGGAGATTCCACTGCAGGCGAATACGCTGAGGACTACCACCGTCAGCATCTGCAGCCTGGCTCATGCTCACGCCCGATGTGCGAATTTCGTCACAAAGGAGTAATTCTCCCCGTGGTAGATTCTGCCAGCATGGCGGCACAGGATGTCACCAAATCTCATGGTCGCTCGCAGTTGATTCACTGGCGACCGAGAACAGCGTTCAAGGCAGGGTTTTCTTTACCCTTGGTCTGATGTTCTCTGAACTGATCTCAGATGGACCAAAAGTTCACGCGACACGACAGCAGGCCGTGTCGAAACAGCGAGATTCAGTGCTTCGTTAGCGCTATGAAGCGGAATGACGGTTCATCCCAAAGATCCTGGTTTGACGAACGTCTAATCTAATACTTCGCCTGTGCGGGATTGCTCTGCCCAGTACGGCGGACCGGTGCCTTGGTTCGTGGCTGGCTGGAAGTAGGCTCCAGCGATTCCGCAAGATCAGACTCCTTGCCGATGCCACCTTCGCCCGTCAGCATTTCCAGCATCCAGGCGGACGCCTGGGGAATCACGATGACTCGCTTCTGGCTACCCGGCTTCTTGTCATCGATGATGATTGTAATCTCAGGACCACCAGCCTCGGTCTTAGCCGGAGCGACAACAGGAATTCCATTCCCAGTTGCGCTGCCTTTGTGCTGAATCTGTGCTGTTGCGAACGGATCGTTGCTTTCAATGTCGGGTGTAAATGAGTCTGCTTCATCCTTTGCCGCGAACTGAGGTTCTTCAATTCCGGCCTTTTCATCACTGGCTTCCGGAGTCTGCTTCGGCTCAACTGTTCGTGGGGCAGCGGGCGCGACATTCTTTCCTTCAATCTGCTCCTGGAAGGCAACGGCAACATCTTCACCGACCGGCGGGACTTCACTACGACTGCAGACGTATTGCAGATTGAGCTTCTGAACCAGCGTATGAATCGATTCAAAGGACATGTAAAGTCCTTCGTGGTTGTTTCGATCGGCACAGCTGCAGACACCGACCAGAACGCCGTCAGCTCGGAACAGTCCTCCGCCAGATCGACCGCTTTTGGGGTCAACCGTGCACGACAGATTGCCTGGCCCGTTGTACTTGTTGACAGCCAGCAGCTTCGTATCAAGACGACTTGGATCACTACCATCGTCGCAACCAAAGCTGACCAGTTCCTGACCCGTCTTGATGGCTGGCGACGTCGATGTCAGGCCAACACACGGAAACGTCTTCGTTGTTCGAATGGACAGAAATGCGAGGTCCGAATTGTGATCTCCTCCCAGCACTTCGGCTGGATACTTCACAGGAGCACCATTTTCGAACACTTCCACTTCGACTTTTTTGTCCTTACTGGAGAGCTTCAGGAAGAAGTGAGCACAGGTGAGGATCACCGTCTGGCCACTTCCGCTGTAGACAATCGTCCCTGTTCCCACATCCTGAATCAGCTTTTGATCTTCAGTCGATTTTCCCTGGACTCGAATGCGAACAGTTGCCGCCTGTGCTGCGGCCAGTGGATCAGTGTTGCTGGCGGGATCCGGGCTTTGTGCCCGAACGGCCTCAACTGCTTCATCATCTGACTTGCCAAACATGCCTCGGAAGACGTCGCCAAGTGACTTACTCTTAGCCTTCTGCTGCTCTTCTGGTTTGCTGTCTTCGGAGACCAGCGGAGTCCCCTTGGGGAGCACGGGCTGCGATGCCTTTGGCGAATTGGCTTCGCGTGTTTCACGCAGCTTGCGAGCAGCCGTGTTCATTTCCTGTCGCAGCTCATCTTCGCTTCGAAGTCCAACAAATCGCTTTGCTTCTTTGCCTTCGACCAGAAGAACCATCGTCGGAACGCGATCCACGTTGTACTTGCGAGCCAACTCGTGTTCTTCTGTGATGTCGATTCTTCGAATCGGAAAGTTGTCCTGCTCCATTCGCTGCAAAATCGGGAGCATCTGCTTGCAGGGCTGACAGTAGCTTGCGGTGAAATCCAGCAGAATGACATCAGGCGTGTCTGAGGCTGGAGCTTCTGATACCAACGTCATCAGCAGCATGAACATCTTCATACGCGGCGTCCCTGCCAGAAGAAAATTCAAAAGCGCAGAATTCACAGAGGTGTCTGGCCAATCCATTTCACAGTCGAAGCAGCCTGGCTCAGCCAGTCCGGTTCGCTGTCAGGGCAAGACATTGAAAGGTGGACAGCTTCCTTACTGTGCCTTTCGATCGTCCCTGTTTTGGATTGTCAGTCTTACAAGTGTGCGTTGCCAAAACTTCAAGTTCCTGTGTGACTCTTTCACGTTAGAACTCCGCGTGCCCCCAAAAACACTTGGGTTTTCACACAGAGTTTCGCGACGATCCTGAATCACTTTCCTTTTGGCGACTTCACTTCTCTACTCTGCAGAGACCATGCCAAACGCAGAATTCGCCTGTCATGATCCCAGAGCGGCAGTTTTTGCCGCAGGGCGGGGAGAATAGGGAGACGGCGAATTTCGGAAAAGGCCAATTTCTCCGTCAGACATCACGGGTTTCGAAGATCCGGCCAAATCGATTGGAAATAAAGTCTTCGAAAGCAATGTCTTCCTGCCGCACGAAACCCTGTGACGGCAGTTTGCCCGCCAGATGGAGGTCCACCGCCGCACAGACACCTGCCGCCGTTGTCAGCTGAATCGCACTCCAGTGACGATCTCCGGAATGCTGATGGTAGATCTTGCGAGCGTCGTTCAGCTGGACAA
Organism: Planctomycetaceae bacterium; assembly: GCA_016795145.1. Taxonomy (GTDB): domain Bacteria; phylum Planctomycetota; class Planctomycetia; order Planctomycetales; family Planctomycetaceae; genus SXXK01. Next base: position 30,424 of record JAEUII010000343.1, on the reverse strand, counting down.
ACTGTCCGTTCATCATTCCCGACACGTTCACAAACGTGATGACGACGTCCTGCCATGTCACCGGGATCGCGTTTTCCAAAATGTCCTTCAGCAAGGCACGACGTTCCGAAAGCCGAAGCCCTCGCAACAGAAACTCCATCAGATCGCGGTGGCCAACATAGCGAATCGTTCGATAGTTCAACTCGCGAACTCGCCCCTGCATCGTCTCGCACAGCGTTCCAAGTCCCCCGGACGTGTTGAACGCTTCATATCGAACACCGTCCAGCGAAAACTCCTCTAGCCCTTCCAGAGGCAATACTTCGCGCAGCTCCCCGTCGTGAATCGCTTCGCAGGGATTGCAGTACTCATTGATGAGCCCGTCGGTTGACCAGGTAAGATTGTACTTCAGACTGTTGCTCGGGAACTGAGGCAATGCTCCGACTCGCATGTGGACGGCATCAAGCGAATCGAACTGCCGGATCAGATGCCCGGCGATCACCGAAATGAACCCAGGGGCAAGGCCACACTGAGGCATCAGGATCCGGCCCGCGGCACAGCGATCTGCGAGTTGCCGGACGGCGCGAGTTGTGGCGACGTCTTCCGTCAGGTCAAAGTAGCTTGTTTCCGTTTCGACCGCCGCAGCTGCGACGAGCGGATTCGCGGAATACACCAGCGCGGAAATGACGACTCGCCGGTCCTTCATCAGACTCCGCAGACTTTCGGCGTTGCTCGCATCGACCAGCTCCGTGTGAACCGGAACCATCGTGCCCAGTTTCTCGAGGGCCGCGGGATCATTGTCAGCGACCAGGACACTGTAGCTGCCGCTGTGATGCAGCAGGCTGGCAATCGCCCGACCGATCTTCCCCGCTCCAAGCAAAAGTACAGGAGTCATGGTGGTTTCCTTCGTCGCGACGTGGCAAGTTGACCGTATCTGCAATATTCAACCGGAAAGTCTCTGTCTGCCGTGATTTCATCCTAAGCCACAGGGGCATTAAAGCAAGGTGAACTGAATGCCGTGATGCCGGGATTTGCGTTGTTCTGTCAATGCGACCGGGCAGTGCCTGGGACGTCTGCCTTTGAGTGATTGACCGGAATCGCAGCGCATCATTCGGCGAGTGATATCGACTTCGATTTGACGACTTCAGCTCTTACCGCTCAGATCTGGTCTGGTAAATGTACGTCGTGTACTCGTAGAGCCCGTAGTCGTTTCGCATGACGAAGTGCCGAGTCAGATCTTTGCAGAGAAACTGGGCCATCAGATCCATTGGCAGGTGGAACAGGTCGTCTCGTTCCCAGTCCACATGCTTGCTCATCGTATTCACGGCCAGTCCGAACGACACATTCGCAAAGACCGTTTTCAGAATTCGCTGAACTGTCTGCCACATCACCTCAAACGACATTGTGCATTTGGACGTGAATGCTCCGTTGATCAGAGCATAATCGTAACGCCCAAGTTCCTCAGGTCGCTCAAGAACATCCAGAACTCGAAAGTCGGCTTCCGGGAACTTGGACTTCGCTATCCCGACAAACTTCTCTGACAGGTCGATTCCCGAATACTGAATGTCACTCCGGCCGTGCTTTTGAAGATACTCAAAGAGGTGTCCGGTCCCGCATCCAAAGTCCAGCAGGCGAATCGGCCGCTGAGTCTCACTGGTCGCACTTCTGGTTTCCAGATCCGGCGGTCGAATCAGATTCAGCATCACTTCAAATCGGCGCAGAGCATCGGGCGTGTTGGGCCAGCCGAGTCCTTCCGGGCAATCACCGAGACGATGAAAGTACTGCTCGGTCGCATCCGTGATCGCATAGTACTCAGGGCGGTTTTGGCACGTTGCCGACATTGGGATTCTCCGAGCTCCTGCGTTTCAAACTTCGAAGAAGCATTCATCAGCGGACCATGGACTGCGACGCAGCCGGATGTTCTCCAGCCCAAGAACCTCGCGAACCGCCATGGTCTCGCCGGGAAACGTGCTGTGGTTCAGTTCATCGAATCCCACAATCGATCCCTGCGTCAGGCGACCCTTCAAGAGTCGCAAACACTGCACGGTGGGTTCGTAAAGATCCATATCAAAGTAGGCCAGTGCGACGATGGTTTCCGGATGTTCGTCCAGCCATGCCTGGAACGCGTCAGGCGCGTTTCCCTGAATCACTTTGAATTTTCGAACGTTCGGCAATGGCGACTGACGCTCTCGCAGAGCCAGCAGATCTCTGAGATACAATTCGTAGCCCGGAGTCACCGAATAAGCTCCAGCCGCCACCACGCTCGATTCTCCGTCATGTTTTGACACGGACGGAAACCCTTCGAACGTATCAAAGCCAAGGATCATGCGTCGATGGTGGTAGGGTTCAAGAATGGACCGTAACGACTGGAAATGGGCAAGGTTTTGACCCCAGCGACATCCAAATTCCACAATGATCCCCGGCACATTCACAATGCGCTGATACAGGTCGGCAAAGAACAGCAGTCGCTTCACTTCCATGGGAAGCAGATACAGCCCGAGGTTCCGTATCAGCTCAGTCGAAGGAATCGGTGAACTCAACAGCCGTTCGCAGAGTTCCTTTCTTTCGTCGACAACCTGTTCGGGCATGACGGACGCATCGGTGCGATGGGCGTTCATCACTGGGCTCCGCTTCGCTGATGCATCATTGCTGAAACGGCCGCTTCGGAGACCGTTGTAAGATGGGGCTCAGGAACCGTGTCGGCATGACGGACATGACTTCTTAGCGGACCGTCGACACCAGCCACTGGAATGGCTGCGTTTGCCGTCTGCGGAGGCGTTGCCACTGTGCCGAAGAAGACCGGGTCCTGCGGATGATGATCGAGCACCGGCGTTCGCAGCATCTCTTCGAAAATGGCGCGGGAGTTCCTTGCGATAAACTCTAACAACTGTCCCGCCCGTTCAATGATGGATGGCTCAACCGCCAATCCTGTCGGGAGCTGGAGCACGTCCTGCAGAATGGCCTCTGTCACTGTCAGCTCGCACTCTGCCCCGGCATGGTGACTGTACGGTACGGAGCGATGGCAGCCGGGAACAAAATAGCTGCGAGCGAACAACCCTTCGGCTCGAACGACCGTGATGAGCTGATCGCGAGTCAGTCCAAATCTGGAGGCATCGACACGACCGACGACATACTGATAGTTCGATTGCTGGCCCTGTGGCACGCTCTGCAGATTCAATCCGGACGTGTTCGCAAGCTGCTCGGCCCACAACATTCGATTTCGCCGGTTGACAGCAAGAATCTCTGGCAGGTCTTCGAGCGAATGGAGCCCGGCAGCGGCGGAGAGTTCATGCATCTTTCCGTTGATCCCAATGTCGCTGATTTCCGTCAGTCCTGTGATGCCAAAGTTTCGAAGACGACGACATCGTGCCGCCAGGTCATCGTCGTTCGTGGTGATCACGCCGCCTTCCAGGGAATGTACCAGCTTTGTGGCGTGCAGACTGAAAACTTCCGCTCGACCAAACTGACCAGCGAACTTTCCTGCTCTCGACGATCCAAACGCATGGCAGGCATCAAAGATCAGCGGCACAGCATGTTCGTCGGCGATGTTCTGAAGCGACTCCACATCGCACAGGTTTCCCCAGACGTGCACTCCCAGAATCGCTGACGTGTTGGCACTCAGACATCGCTGAACAGATGAAGGAGAAATCGTGTGTGTGACCGGATCGATGTCCGCAAACACCGGTGTCAGCCCAATCCAGTCCATCGCGTGAGCCGTCGCAATGAAGGTGAACGCCGGCATGATGATTTCGCCAGTCAGGTTCAGAGCCTTTGCCAGAATCTGAAGGGCGGTTGTCGCATTGCACACTGCGACCGCATGACGCACCTTCATCAGTTCCGAAAGGCGCTCTTCGAACTTGCGCACCTGAGGACCGTGGTTTGTCAGCTGCCCGGAATTCAGAACCGCACTCAGGCGTCGTTCAAGCTGCTGCTTCCGAAGAAGATTCGGATGACCAACATGCACGGGATTTTGGAAGAGTGATGTTCCTCCGAAGATCCTGAGATCATGAATGGAAGACTTCATCTGGAATCTCCATGCATGAACTCGGTGCTTTTCGGAATCCAGACTTTGGACGTACCCGGCAGGCAATGCACCATGTCAGAATGGTGAACGGGCTGTCGACTGCCCGCGCGCGAGAAACAGTCGCCTTCGGCTGGCTTGTAATGGACAGCTTCCAGATCCTCGCCGGCGTCTGGCGCGTCATTTCCAGCGCGATGCAGGATTCCTGTAATCCACGCATGAACCGTGGTTCCGTTCGGCAACGGACCTCGTCGCTCAAGCGTTTGTTGTCTGCCAATCGGGTCGACTTCAAACGTTGCGTTGCGCAGAACAACATGATTCGCCATGCCAACGGAGTTGCGGAAGGCAATGGCGAAGACAAAGTTCCGGTCGTGACGAAGGAATACTCGAACCCGATAACCGGTCCAGTCCAGAATCTCCGGAACGACTTTCAATCGCCGAGCTTCCACTTCCTGAAGATACGTTCGATTCAGAATGGCGGTGTCGGGATGAAGAGCGGCAAAGACATCTGAGCCATCGGCAGAGTAATTAGGTCGATCCTGGTCCTGCAATTGCTTCAGGCCGGAGTCTGCCTGATCAAGACGATGAAGGATCTCTTCATGCCCGACGATTTCATTATGCAGCCGGCGAATTTCAGAGGTGCTCATTTGGCACCTCCCGGTTCACGCGGAACATCCCGTCTGGCATGACTCCAGTGCAATGGGCACGCCACGCATCTTTCAGACGAGCTTCAAACTGTTTCGTAAAGCGACCGGCGTCGCAGACGGATTCGCTCATTCGCTGCCGCAGTGTGCTTCGCAATTCAGAAAGCTGGTCCGCGTTCGTCACCAGTTGCCGAGCAATGCGTACAAGATCATTGGTGTCGGACGCCACTAGTCCAGGAACGCCGATCGCTTCAAACAGTGATGCGGTCGCAGCAACGGTGACTTCAGGTGCCCGGATCGTTGGGATCGGAACGCCCATCCAGGTGGCTTCCCAGGCGGTTGTCCCGCTGGCCCATGGGAAGACATCCATCAGCACATCGATCTCGGAATACACGTGCAGATACGAGCCGTGAATCTCCCAGCCAAAATCGACTCGATCCATCGGAATGCCCGCTTCGGACATTCGACGACGAAGAGAATTTCGCACGGACTCCGATGACCCGAGGACATCTCGGAAGACATACAGCCGTGCGTTGGTCACACCATTCAAAATCTGCGCCCAGATTCGAAGACAGGACGGTGAGATCTTCTCGAGACGATGAGTACTCCCGAAGGTTGGATAACCCTTTCGAAGCAGCGGAGGACTCGTCAGGTCCGGTGCATTGTCCGGCGACTGAAAGAGGCAGGCGCTTTGTGGCATGCAGAGCAGTTGCTCTGAAAACCAGGCGGCGGTCTGATCCGTTTCCCGAACATGGTCTGTCAGAAACCACTGGATGCGACTCAGCCCAGTCGTGTTCGGGTACCCCAGCCACGTCATTTGAACCGGCGCGGGCTGCCCTGCGAAGACCGAAAGCCTGTTTCCCGCCGTATGTCCGGCCAGATCAATCAGAACGTCCACTCCATCCGCAGCAATTCGCTCTCGCAGCTGAGCGTCCGTCATGGAGGCCGTTCGAACCAGGCCATCGGCCAGCGACGCGACCTGAGCCGTGATCTGGTCTTCGCGCTGTGCTTCCGAATAACAGAGCACTCGAAACTGCTCACGGTTGCGATGTTGCAGGATGGGCAAGAAGAACCGCATCGTCGCATGAGACCGAAAGTCCGGTGACACATAGCCGATCGTCAGGGTTTTGTCCGCCTCCGTCGCATTTCTTGCGTGATTCGTCGGAGTAATTTGTCGCTCGACCTGCTGTCCCCAGAGGCAATGCAGTCGTGAGAGTTCCTGGCGACTGAGGTGCGGTGCAAGACTCGCACAGTACAGAAAGTTGCTGTCGAAGTGACGATTCTGATCGTCCAGTTTCCAGGCCAGTCGAAACGCTTCCAGAGCCTCGTGCCAGTGCCCCAGTGTTTGCAAGGCCTGCCCAAGACCATTGAGAGCGGACGCAGAATTCGGCTGCTTCGCCAAAGCCATTCGAAACATCTCGAGCGCTTCGTCCGGACGATGAACGGCCAGCAACGCGTTGCCTCGATTGGTCAGAACCTCAACCTGTCCGGGGAAGTGTTCCCATGCTTCATCGAGCAGCTTCTTTGCATCCTGAAACTCGCCCAGCTGTCGCCTGGCAGAACCCAGATTGGTCAGGACATCAGGTCGAAGTCGTCGTCGTCCAGTCAGGCGTTCCAACGTTCGAACACATTCCTTCAGTTGCCCGGCAGCCAGCTGCATCGCGCCGAGCTGGGCGATTGAATCATCATGACTGGGTGTGAGTTCCAGCGATCGTTCAGCTGCCTGAAGAGCTTCCGGAACTCGCCCGAGGAACCTCATCGTGCTGCTCAGGTGACGCCATGCCAGGGAGTTCGAAGGGTCAAGGCGAAGAGCATGTCGAACGGCTTTCTCGGCGGCCGGATAGTCCTTCATCTGAAGACAGGCAGAACTCAGATTCGCCGCAATGTTGGAATCCTGCGGTGCCAGTTGCTGAGCTGTCTGCAGATGCTGAACAGCAGTGCGAGCATCTCCGTTCTGCAGCGTGGCAACGCCCAGCAGGTTCCATGCATCTGGGTTTTCAGGATCAGTCGCCAGGACTTCCAGATAACAGCGCGCAGCGGCTGTACGGTCTCCGGCCTGATGGCTTTGGACCCCCTGTTCCAGAATGCGCTGAACTGCGGCGGTTGTCACTGATCATCCCTGAAACAACCACTGACCGGTATGGCGCGAAGTTGTGCGAAACAGCCCCCGTTTCACTTCACGCCGGTCGCTCTCGTTCAAATCGACCCTTTGGCGCGCGCAACTGCTTCTTTCCCGTTGAAGCAGGGTTTTACCCAGGAGGGAATTTCCGCAGCGTTTGATCAGCCGGGGCAGATCAGCGGATCCATTCGAAGAAGCCCATCTCCTGAAGTCGTGTCTTCAGAGCGGCTTTCGCGGATTGGTCCAGACGATTGTTGGGCAGTCGAGGCGGGCCGATCGGAGCTCCCAGCATTTCCATCACGGCCCTTGCGGCGCCCATGTAGCCGAGGCCTGCCAGAACCTGAATCAGTTGGACAGAGCGAAACTGTTCTTCGCGTGCTGTTTCCAACCGACCTGATTCAAACGCTGCGATAATGCGCCGGTAGATCTGTCCGGCAAAGTTGTAGCTGCTGCCGACAGCTCCCTTTGCTCCCAGGCAAACCGCCGCGAGCAACATCTCATCCACACCAAATGCGATGTCGAATCGTCCGCCACAGGCACGCTGACACAGCTGGAAACTCATCAGGTCTGTATTGGTGAACTTCAGTCCGGCAAAGTTTGGAATCTGCTCGGAGACTGCGTTCAGCAGATCGGGCATCGACAGCGCAACGCCCGTCATCACCGGGATGTCGTAGAAATAGAAGGGCGTTTCCGGAGCAGCGGATGCAATGGACTGGCACCATACGACAAGGTCGGCAACCGACTTCGGTCTGAAGTACGAAGGTGCCTGAGCCGAGATCGCAATAGCCTTCATCTTCTGAGCATGACTCGCCAGCATTTCAGAATCGCGGAGACAATTCGAGCCGACATGGACGATCAGTTGCAGTGGCGTTCCCTGCAGCACCTGAGCCCATCGTTCTGTCAGCCTGCATCGCTCATCCACATTCAGCGAATGGCTTTCCCCGGTGCTGCCACACACAAAGATCCCGCTCAATCCCTGACGAAGCAGCACGCCACACTGAGCCTCCACGGCGTCGAGTGCCAGATCTCCGTTCGTGTGGAACGGAGAATGAACCGCAGCAATCAACCCGTGAAGTGGCATGAAGACGCTCCGTGATACCGCGATCTCGTTATTAAGGGTCGCGGCAGATTCAAATGATCAGCACCGAAAACTGGACGACTGAAATCGGAACTCTCGCACTTAGCCGTCTGTTGACAAACCATCGCCATTCCAGCAAAAGCGAGAATCCATGCTCAATGAAGTTCAAGCATACTGGGTTCCCGCCTTCGCGCGAATGACAGAACAGCGAGCTCCTGTTTTCAACGGCACTTAGCGGTAACTGATCTGGCGTGACATGCCAGTTGTAAAACCGGGGTATTTCGCTGCCGCCTGATTCACTGCCTCCAGACTGCTGTTGGCCGACACAACAACGCTCATCGGTCGGGCCGGAACGCCTGGCTTTGGAATCAGCTGCACTTCCCAGATGCGGGTGATGCCGGCATTCACCGCCAGCATTTCCAGCTGCATCATCTGAATTCGCTGATTGGCTTCCTGCTGTTGCTGCTGCAGTGCATTGGCCTGAGCCTGTGCGAGGAAGCTCTGACGTTCCTTCTCTGCTTCTTTTGTGGCTTCATGTTTCCATGTCGACCAGCCTTCTTCCAGGATTTCTCTCTGAGGACTTGCGAACAGGAACAGAGGAACCGCGACGCGTCCGCCAATTTCCAGACGCAGCATCACGCCATCAACGCTCAGTACCTTTTCCTTACGCTGCTTGCGAGCCCAACGAAGAAAGTCCTCTTCGTTCGCAACGTTCTTGTCATCCAGCTGAGCCACAATCTTCGGAAGCATAAACTTCAGAAGCTGGTCGGCGTCTTCGTATGGAACATCATTGATCAGGATCTTGCCGCGTGAATCTTTGATCTTCAGTTCATTGATACCGTACCCGATCACCTTCCCGCGAAACTTGAAGCCGTCCCGGCCTTCCCATGTCTGCATCTCTTCAGGAGCTTCAACCTTGGCAGCTTCTTCCATGTGCTTCTTGACAAACTCCTGATCGGCTTCGCACAGCTGATCAACCATGTACGCCTGAAGTTCGCCCGTCTTTCGTCGCACAACAACCGTGTGGCCACTTGCAGCAAACAGATCGCCTTCAAACTTCCATGCACCGGTGCTGTCCGACCATTCGCGTGCCTGGGCCGTGTCTGACAAAAGGCTCCCGGCAGACACAGGAAGCAGAACTGACAGCAGTAACGGAAGGACGATCGACTTAGTCTTCATAGTGACTTTTCTTTTACCAGCGGAAGGTAACTTTTCGCAGACTCAATACCGGCGAATCTCGACGCATTGTGTTTCGAGATTCTAAACCGGCGACTGACAGCTTGCCCAAAGCATTCTCGATCATCAAGCGCACTCTCAAAAAATCTGCCGTCTCCTGTTTTCAGAATCGAGCAGCCTGTTGCTTTCGCCGTTTCGCAACCCGACACGTCAGTGAGGGATAAACGCCGTGACGTCCTGCAGACATTCCGAGCAGAGAGTCTGACACAGATCGCGTTTTCTGGCCCAGCCGGATACAACTCGCCCCATGATTCCGTTCGAAGACATCGTTGCCAGACTCATGGACGCTCGCGACACTGCGGTGACAAATCGAGTTCGATTGTTGCAGAAGCTGGCACCCCAGATCACTCGGCAAATCGTCAAAGATCGAGGCCCGAGCGGTCCAACGATCTTCTGGGGAAACTCGGGGAATGTTGACGAATTGGCGCACGCGGAGATTGTTGATCCGGCGATTCTGATTCCGTTGCTGCAGCTTGCTGGACAACCAGCGAACTCGGAGCGGCCTCACGCGGGAATTCAGCACACGTATGGCTATCTCTTCAGTACGATTCAGACACCGTTCGGGAAGAAACGCGATCGCTGGACGAGCACAAGTCTGGAGAGCGCCCTGGGGCTGCACCATGACACTCTAAGTCCCGTTCCTGCCGCAGGGACGTTGCTTGCCAATGCCACGTGGGTTGCCGGCCAGATTGCGTTTGCGGGCAGTCGGCGCCTTGACTGGATGGAACGATGTTTGAGAGCCCGTGTTGCTCCTGAGCTTCTGGAATTTTCAGGCAGGGCGAATGAGTCGCTTCGACTGATCGAGTCCATCAAATCTCCAGGATCCGGCCGACAGCTGCACCTGCTGACAGACCTCGTTCGCACTCAGGCGAACTCTTCTGGCGTCGCTTCGCAGCGCGATGATGTTCCGTGGTTATTGGTCTACAGCATTCATGAGGAGAACGCCGGCTGGCCGCAACTCATCACAATGTTCACCGTCAAGGAAGACTTTGTGACCTCGATCGAGCTGCGGGCCAGAACACGGAAACGTTCTGACATTCGCCTGCGGTACAACGCAACCGTACCCGGAATTCCGCAACACGAATTGTCCGGCACTGTGAAGCTTCTTCGCGGTCATCGCAAGGATTCATGAACGTCAGAATCGCCCGCGAGAAAGCGGCAGGGCGTGAGCCGGTGCAAGCCCTCCGGTGAGAGACGGCAGTCTATTCGTCGGCACCGGACGGCTCGCGCCGTTCCGCTACATGGAACTTTCGTCCGATGCCTTAGAACTGAATGGCGATCAGATACACCAGAGCAACGATGCAGCTTGCTCCCATCAGGCGGATGGACGTTGTCACATAGCGATACTTCGCGCTGGAGATATGGGAGTCAATCAGGAGACAGGCTGCCACTTCTTTTCGAAGGCCGCCGTCTCCCATCGATTCGCATTCCTGAATGAAACGGTCCACATCATCCAGCTTGAACATGGTGCTGATCGCTGCCGGATGGAAGTGCGAGCTGTGGCCCAGTGCCGGATGCTTGCCCTTGCGTCGAAATGGCAAAATGCACAGAAACGCCCAGATGCCAGACAGCAGCAACAGCAACAGCCACACTGCGAACAGAGTCGAAACCAGTGAGTTCCACCAGGCTGTCGGATGCGTCGTCGGATTCTCCGTCAGGTAGCCCTTCAGAGTTGGAATCACGAGACCGGCGATGGCACCACCAACCGTCAGGACAACGGCCGCCTTCGCATCGGCAAACCGAATCCACTCGGCAATCACATGATAGCCTTCGATCAGATTCGCAGTCTCCAGATTGGACGCCACAATCGTGCGGCCGGCATCCTGTGCGGAGGCGTTCTCTGTTGCGGATGCAGAACTCGCTGGCTTGCTTTTTGATTCAGTCGACATGGTTCAGGCCTGTTGAAGTTTGACAATCGGACGATGCAGAATTCAGTTCCATGACATCGTTCGTTGGCCCCAAAACGAAAGAAGTCATCATTCGGATCATTTCAGTTTACCAGACGACAAACTCGTCAAAAGGGCCGTAATTTGCTGTCGTTAGTGAGAGCTTCGTCAAGCTGGGTTCCCGCCTGCGCGGGAATGACGAACCACCCTTCGTTGTTCTGAGGGAGCACTGGCACTGTTTTGAAATTGATCTCAACCCGCTGCGTCAGCAAGGGATCTTTGTTGAGAATCACGGCTGTCTCGATCCCTCACTGACGTGTCCGGTTGTGAAACTCTTTTATTCAGCAGATTGCTAGAGCAGAAAGATCAGGAGAGGAAACGCAAACGTCTCGATCAGAAGCATCAGCGAATAGAGCTGGATCCATCGATGTTGAGGACGACTGACAATCAATAGTCCTGAAGCGACCTGGCTCATTGTCTTCATGGCCACGAACAGCATGACAATCGCGACGGGGGAAATGACAAGCCCCAGGATTGCCCCTCGTTTCAAACGTCGAACAAGGTCTTCCGCGTTAGGCGACATTGTTGGGACGGATCGATCGGCAATCCCTGGCGGGGCATAAGGGTTCCCGGACTCCGATGCGGAAAACGCTTCTTCGCGGCTCGCTGAATCACCGTTACTGTTGCCGGCGACCCAGGGGTCTGATTCGATATGGACCTGGTCAGCTTCATCACGCAGTTTCTGACAGGACCAGCACGCTTCAAATGATCCGGCATTCACTTCCTGACATCGGCTGCAGATCCAGTCGCTTGCCGGATGCTGGTTTCTTCGTGCCTCGTAGTCCTTCAGAATCTGTCGTGCCTGATCCAGCTTTGAGGCATGAACCAGAACTTCCACGCGACAAACAGCATTGCCGTAATAGTTCAGAGTACTGCCAACTAGTTCACCGGTGACCTGACTGGGGATGCCCTCTTCACGCAGCAATGTTCGCAGTATCGCCGCGTCAGCCTCGGAATGGACGACGGTCAGACGCACTCCAGCGTCATCATGAGAATCAGGTCCGCTCATGCAGAACTCCAAAAGACAGCGACTGAGTGCTCGCGTTGAATCGACAGTTTGAGTTCTAACAGGTTGAACCCGTTTCGCAATCTGTGTGAGGAACGGTGACGCTGCAATGCACACGGAAGAGTGCCAACGAAAAAAGGCTCTGAAGAACAAAGTCTTCAGAGCCTCAGTCAGCAGTCATGTTGTCAGTGGTGACAGGACCGGGATTACCAGTTCTTTGGGTTCAGAACCCAGTACCACTTGTCTTTTTCTTTGTTGAAGTTGAGCTGCCAGTATCCGTCGTCCCACTCGAGGGAGACTTCACGCCATCCCAGCGGAACCTGAGGATAAGGATAGAATGGCCCGATGTATGGCCAGGCACTCGCGCTGTACTGAGTTGGGTAACTCACTGCAGCTGAGTTTGGATACTGAGCATACGATGGCCATGCATGTGCTGGCAGATTTGGATGATTGAAGCTGGTTGGTGCATAGCCAGTTGCCGTTGGAGGCATGCCTGGTGCCATCTGAGGCTGCATGTAACCAGCAGGCATCATCTGCTGGCCACCCATCATCTGTGGGCCGCCCATCATCTGTGGGCCGCCCATCATCTGAGGCTGTGGCATCATTTCCGGAGGAGCCATCATCGGCATTCCGGCGTTGTAGCCAGTTCGTGTGATTGGTCCGCTGACCTGCAGCTGATTGTTCACACCCTGGACACCAGGAACCTGAGCAGCAGCCTGTTCGGCAGCCTGTCGATGTCCCAGTGTTGGCACTGGACCTTCGAGAGTTGCGACTCCGCCTGAGACACGAATGGTGATGTCCATTCCGGCCAGGCCTGCACCGCCGAGAGCATCAGCAACCTGCTGTGCTTTGGCTTCGTTGGCAGCCTTGGAGTTTGGAGCTGGCATCTCACCACTGACTCGCTGAATCGCCGGGCGGCGTTCTGCTGTCTCAAACGCAGCGGCCTGAGTGACTCGAGAGCCACGAGGATCAGCCTGCTGTGCTGATGCTCGCTCAATCTGGCCACCTGATGGTGCGATGTAGCGAATGTTGTTTTCAACGCGATCAATGCCTTCGACAGTTCCGGCAACTCGCTCTGCCAATGCTCGCTGGCTGGCTTCGCTGACTTTGCCGTCAAGAATGGCAACACCATTCTTCACTTCGATGCTGATCTCGGTGCCATGCACCTGAGCGCTCTTCAGAGCAGAAGCGACATCATCTGCCAGCTTCTGATTGCGAGCTTTCTCGGCTGAGCCTGAGAATGGCATTGACGGCTTCAGCCGTCCGCCAAGGAACCCGTCCGCGCTGGCGGCGACCGGACTGGCCGCCAAAACTCCCAGCACGAGTAACCACTTACCGTACTTTCGCATGAAAGTTCTCCTCCGTGAGGTACCTTCCGTTCCGGACCGCACTCGTCTGCTGGGAAACCGTCCCGGTGGTTCACTGTCTTTGACACTTGGACGCTGACTGCTTCCGGCAGTCCCGGCTGCCAGAAGTCTCCTATGCTCAGTCCGCCTGCTGCCGGCCGGATGTTTGGAAACACCACGCCACAGCAGCGCAACAGAAAGTCACATTCCATTCATCGGACGGGTCGTACCGTCTGGATAAACATTTCTGTCTTTTTGGCTCGTAACGGTTCTTCCCGACTTCATCATTGCAATGTCTTCGAGCGGCAAAAGACGCCTGAGGCACACCGTTTCATTCTCGATGCCCTCCTTATATCTGTTTCATTCAATCGACTTTGACGATTGTGACGATTGAAACAACAGCGACCTGTCGCGTGGCGTCCTCGTTACGGACGGGGCGTTCGGCTCGGCAGTAATTGCCGGTGAGTCTGTCGTGCGGCACCTGCCGCCGAACCAGACGGGGTCGATTCGTCGCCAGGCTTCAGGGATTCGGTGAGACCGAAAAACCAGCGGTCAGCGGCGGACCCGGTCTCATTACATTCCCACCTCATTGCCTTCCGTTTCGACTCCAGTTTTCTCTCAACTGATTTCTGCAGGACAAGACAGTGACTGCCAGACAGAATAATACAGTGTCCTCGTCCACAGCGTCCGGGCACGATCTTCCTTCTTCAGGCCAGCGATCATCAGCCACAATGCTCGGGATGATCGGTGGACTTGGCGTGACGATCGTCTTCTATATCGTCGCGCCGTTCGCTGCGAAGCCTTTTGCCGGCGGTGAAGAGTTTGTTCAGCGGTACTTCTGCGGACACCCTCTTGAATACATCACTTCTGCGATCTTCTTCGTGGGTATGGGAATCCTGGCAGCAAAGTTCTGGAGACTCCCGGCAGAACGCAGCGCACTGAAAGCTGTCTCACTGCTGGCCTACGATCAAAGATGGTCACACGGAAAGTCCAATGCCGCCACGGTGACAGCCACTCTGGAAGCATGGCAGTCCAATCCGGAAAACAGCCGGTTCCTCGGGACCTTCATTCAGCAGCGACTTCACGCCGTACTTCATTATGTCACTCGGCGGCCTGACGCAGGGCCCGAAGATCATCTCAAATATCTGGCCGATCTCGCTTCCGATCGCCTGATCCAAAGTTACTCGCTGGTTCGAACAGTCACCTGGGCCGTTCCGATCATGGGCTTTCTCGGGACCGTCGTCGGGATCACGATGGCGATTGCCAACGTGACGCCGGAGCAGCTGGATTCATCGCTGCCCGAAGTCACTTCCGGCCTTGCCGTCGCGTTCGATACGACGGCACAGGCTCTGGGAATGTCGATGATCCTGGTCTTCAGCACCTTTGTGATTGAACGCAGCGAACAGTCGCTCCTGAACGAAACCGAACAGTTCGGAATCGACAGCCTGCTTCCCTGCCTGTCTCACGAGTCTGTCAAAACAGAAGAGACCAACCCGGCCATCGCCGAATGGACAATGCAGCTGCTCGCTCGCCAGTCAGAATTCTGGAACCAGCAATTCGCTGCTCTCCAAAGCGACTGGCAGCAAACTCTTTCGCGACAAACGTCAACCCTGGCTCAGGCGCTCAGCGAAGAGACGCAGGCCACATTGCAACAGCACCGCGACACCCTGGGCGAAGCGAGAGACCAGTATGCGACGGCACTGCAACAGAGCTCTCAGTTGCTGACAACTCAGCTTCAGGCTTCGATGAATCAGTTTGTTCAGAAGGTGGATGCCTGGCAGTCGGCCATGCAGACGACATCATTGGCGGCAGCTGGCCAGGCAGAAGAACTGCACAAACTTGGACGCACGATGCTGCAGCTGACCGAATCAGAACAACGGTTGACGCATCTTCAGGATCAGCTCAATCAAAATCTCCAGACCCTGCAGATCGTGGAGACACTCGAACAGACGGTCAACAGTCTCAATGCGGCTGTTGCCGTCCTTACCGCAAAGACATCACTTCGGGCGGTTGCGTAACAAAGCTGTGTTCTCTATTGCGGTACTCGCTTGTTGATGACATTTCAACTGCACTCCACGATCCCTTCAGCATACTTAACCACGTAGTCAGGCAGCAGTTTCTTTCATGGCCCGGCGACAGCATCAAAACTCGATCACGCTGTTTCCCTTTCTGGCCGTGCTGGTCTGCGCGATGGGTTCGCTCATTCTTCTGCTGCTGGTTATGACGCGAAAGATCCGCCATGACCAGCAGGCGGAAATGGATCAGTCGGCACTCGTTTCTGCGGCCGAACTTCCACCAGATCGCTCGGCAGAGTTAAGTCAGCTTCAGGCGGAAATTCAGGCCATTCGTTCGTCGATCGAAGAACGCAATGCTGCGAATGGAAAACTGCGGGCCGTTCTGGAAGAGCGTCAAACCGAGGTTGAAAAACAGCAGTCAGAACTCACAGGCTTGCTACAAAAGGTGGATGCCACAACGGCGTCCAGTCAGTCTCCTGAAGAGCTTGCTGCTTCGGTGGCTCAACTGAAGGACAAAGAGGCAGAGCTTCTCAACAAACTTTCGAAGTCAGAAAAAGCCCTTCTGGAAAAACGAGAGCGGCTGGCAGAGGCCGAAGACGCAGGCAAGGAAGCCGAACTGCTGCTTCACGAAAAACTATCCGCCGTTGTTAACTTGCGAAAGCAGGTTGATGAGGCGAAGCGAAAGGCCATGGCGTCGACAGGAACAGAAACGCTCCTGGAATTTTCTAATGCAACAGGAACGTCACGCGTTCCGATCGTCATCGATATCACAAAGAATGGGTTTGAGTTCCTTCCGAACGGAATTCGAATCACGCCGGCCGATATGGAGAGCTTTCCGGTCCGCGACAATCCTCTGCTGTCTGCGCTCCTTGCGATCCACAAATACCGCTCGGGCGATTCGCTTTCAGAAGAACCCTACGTCCTTCTTCTCGTGCGACCGGATGGCTGCCTGTTGTTTTATGGGGCACAGAGAATCCTGGTGGAGTCGAAGATTCATTATGGCTACGAACTGCTGGAAGCGGATCGCGTTGTCGAAACGGGAACTCCCGATCTGAATGAACCGCCCCTCGTACAGGTCGCGATTGGTGAGGCGTTCCGGCGGCGAGAAAATCTGTACGCGAAACTGATGGCGATCGCTCAGCAGCACAATCCGAATAGTCCGCTTCCCGGCGATGCATCACCCGGGGATTCGCCCACGAAGCCTCAGGACAGAAAATTGGCCGTGCGCCCGGATGGCAGAGTCGTCGAAGAGGAACCTCAGACTCGTCGCCGTCTTGAAGGTCGTTACTACGCGGGAGGCGTTGCACCTCCGTCGACGTTCTTCGAAAACCGCGCGGCCGCTCGAACCAAAGGCGCTCCGGTGGGACGTCTGAGCGCCGAGGATGCGGAACGAATGGCGGAGGAGTTTGCAGCCACGTACGCTCGGCAGAGAGCACTCGCGCAGGCCGCTCAGGAAAACTCACAACAGCCTCAGCTGGGTCAGTTGGGCGATACTTCAGGAAAGGCTGGGCCGCCGGGTGGTGCGCAGTCAGCGGCGTCGCAATCCGTCATTGCGGCTACCCCGTCGCAGGAGCCTGCGGGAGCCGCTGGTGCGGGTTTCCGGTCACCAGAAGAACGGCGATTCTCTGAAGCCATCTTTGGCGGAGATGGAAGCCTGCATGGTTCAAAGCTCATCGGCCCAGGTTCCACCAGCGGACTCAGCGGGCGTCCAGGCGGCAGCTCTTCGGCAAACGGTACAAATGCTGACGCGGGAACATTCGGCGGAACAACAGCTTCCGGTACCACCTCGAACTCTCAGGATTCTTACGCGTCATATGCCGGATCTGCGGAACCTAGCGCAGCGAACCCAGCAACCGCATCGAAGTCAGATTCTGTTGTTGAACCACTCGACTGGTATCGCTCAAAGAATAACTCCTCGACTCAAACTGCTGCGAACAGTGGCTCAGTTCCTGGGCAGTCTTCACAAAGCCAGCAGGCCAGCAAGAACGGTGGAAGCCTGTTGTTTGCCGGCGAAGGCAGTGGCGCTCAGGGAAATCCTGACCTCAGCAAGATCGATCCGGAACTCC
Organism: Planctomycetaceae bacterium; assembly: GCA_016795145.1. Taxonomy (GTDB): domain Bacteria; phylum Planctomycetota; class Planctomycetia; order Planctomycetales; family Planctomycetaceae; genus SXXK01. The sequence goes on along the minus strand of JAEUII010000343.1, from coordinate 12,971 downwards.
TGAAGCGATTGAATTCCGCTGGCTCAAAAAGTTCCAGCCTCTCGACGCCCGTCGGCATCGTCGTCTTTCTGGATGAGGGCTACATGACCGTGGCTCAGCAGTCAGCAGTGCCGGTCACGGAAGACAACATGGATCAGGTGCTGGCCAGTCTGCTGAAGGGAATCAACACCGAAGTTGAAGATGCCAAGCGTCGCCCAATGGAGCCGATGATGCCGGTGGTTAAATTCATCGTCAGCCCTGGCGGGGAAAAATGGCGAGTACCGCTTGCTCGAAATCTGCGGAACATCGGTATTCGAACCGCCACGTTCTATGAAGTGACTCCCTACATCGTGAATTCAAACACGAACACGTCGGGCTATGCGGAACTTCCTGAACAGGAGGCTGTCCGATGAGCCGCCGCAGTCAGCGACCGGAACTGGAATTTGGTTCCGACTCCTTCCTCGACGTTGTGTGTAACATCGTCGGCATTTTGATCATTCTGATTGTGATCGTTGCCGTCCAGTTGGAACGCCAGCCGCGCTCTGCGGTCGCGGAAAGTGAATTCACAGAGATCGCAAAACAGCGTTCTACGCTGTTGGCAGAATTCGATGCAGCCTCCAGCACCAAAGAATCACTGCGAACTCAGCTTCAAGGGCTTCAGCACGACACAGCAGATCTTGAAGGTCAGGCAGCGAAAGCTGATCTGACGAAAGCGGAGCTGGAATCAAGACTAAAGGACGCCAAAACAGCCCTGCAGAATTCTCAGGATAAAGCCCAGCATTCGACTCGCCAGAAGACTCGGCTGGAGAAAGATCATGCCTCCATCTCGGCTCGCATCGCGTCACTGGAAAAAGCGATTGAACAGACCGGACAACAGACCAGCAGCCTCGCCGAAACGCTGACTCGCGCGTCCGAGCAGGAAAAAGATCTGGCCGGAAAACTCAGGACAGCAGTCGTTGAAACTCAGAAGCTGGAAGAAGTTCTGAAGGTGACCGAACAGAAGTCGATCCCGCGAGATCGACTGCAGCATCGTCTGTCCCCGGTAACTCGCCCGGCAGAGGCGGATGAACAGCATTACCGTGTTTCGAAGGGGAAGGTCAGCCTGATCCCGCTGGAGGATCTGCTCGAGCGACTCAAGGCGCAGGTACTTTCGAAGCGTGCGGCGATCATGCGATTCAATCAGTTTGAAGGGACCGTCGGTCCGGTCAACGGCTACACGATGAACTACACGGTCGAGAAAGAAGGACCGTCAACTTTGGAAGCTCTCCAAAACGGCGACGGCAGAACGCGTGTGAATGTGTCCCGCTGGGAAATCGTGCCGGATGTGTCTCTGGTTGAGGAAAGCGTGGAAGAGGCCGTTCGACCGGGATCACGTTTCCGAAACAGTCTGGAAACGCGGCAGCCGGATTCTGTCGTGACGATCTGGATCTATGAGGATTCGTTCCGCGAGTTCACACAACTGCGCGAAGTGGCGCACGGCCTACAACTGCGAGTCGCCGCACGACCGCTGCCAGCCGACACTCCCATTGTTGGTTCGCCCAACGGCAGCCGTTCCAATGCTCAGTAACCGCGCATAAAGAAAGGCAACCAAACCTAAGCCTGGTTGCCTTTCCTGTCTGTGTCATTGAACACTTGAGCTGTTACGTTGCGGACTACTTGCTTTCAGTCGCTTCGGCCTTTTCGCTGCCGCCCTTTTTCTTGTTCGGGTCGCGCTTGCGAGCTTCGTAGGACTTTGCGAACACATCGTCAGCAAAGACCTTTGCCAGTTTGTCGTCGTCAGTTGCGGAGTCGATCGCTCCCTTGCACTTTTCGCAGCAGAACTGCACCTTCACGCCGCTAACTTCGGATGTCTGTTCCTTGTTGACCTTGCCGCCTGAAAGCGGGCAGGCTGTCTGAACGTACTGTCGAGTCTGAGCGAGCTGGAGGTTGGCCTTCGTTGCGTACTTAGCCTTGTCGGCTTCGAACGCTGCCTTGCACTTTTCGCAGCAGAAGAAGACCTTCTTTTCCTTGTAGTCGACAGCCTGTTCTCGCTTGGCGTCCGAACCGGAGACTGGGCAAGTCGCCTTGAATTCACGCTTTCCTTTTTCACCGGCTGGTGCTTCTGTCTTCTTCTCATCTGCGACTGAACCTGGCAGAACAATCGCCAGGCTCAACAGCAGGGACAGGGTCCACAATCGCTGCATAACAAATACTCCTGGGAACGTGAGTGAGGGGAAATTCTCGACGCCGCCAGCTTCCCAACCGCACTGACCAACGCCGTCCACAACGACATTGAACCGGAAATCACACTCAAATGTCAAGGCGCCTCGACCGCCGCCCCACCCTGAGCCTGAGGCGCTAGCCGAACCCCCGCACAGAATCACACCACGGCAACCTCCAACTCCCCTGCCCCAGCAAGTCCTCAAGGTTTCATGGCTTGTCAGTCGGTTCTCGCAAAGACAGACAACATTTGGCCCAATCTCTTCGGCTCGTCCTGATTCGTCGAACCGCTCCAGTCGTCACGATACTCTGGAGTCTTCGGGCTTCGAGGAGACCCCACACCGATGCTGCAGGGATATCGAGCCCCGATGGTCCTTCCTTTGTCGTCATAGACAAATTCCAGCTCATGTCCCTTTGCTATTTCTCGGCCTGCATTGGCAATGGCGACCGGAACCAGCAGGGGATCCAACAGGATTGGATAGAAGCCGGGAGCATAGCGAGGACGGAACTTTCGATGCACATGATAGTGTTCCACCTCAAACTCGCGAGTTTCTCCGGTCAGACGGTGATGAAGTGTGGTGGTCGACGTCCTGTTCGGCCGCCCAAATTGCCTGTGAACCAGCTCTCGGCTTTCCGGAGCCCCTGGCCCAATCCCGCTCTGACTGATCAACAGACCGCAACCCGGAATCACACTGACCATCGTCAACAGAATTGTGGTCCATATGAACCGGATGCACATATCGCTGACCTTTAGGCTCGCAGCAACACCAATGTGAGCAAATGTGGACTCCTTAGGTGAGCGTGCCGAGAACGGAGTTCTGACAATTCCCGAGAATCTCGTCAAGAGGCATACCGCTCTCGCATTGCGATCGCTTCCCTCGAATGTGTGCGCCGTACCCTCCTGAGCCTGAGCCTGAGCCTGAGGCGCTAGCCGAAACCCCGCACTGGATCAAAACACAGCAGACAACACAGCAGACGGTGCCAGACGGTGCCATCCCCCTTGATTCGTTACGGTCTTGAGCCTGAGGCGCTAGCCGAAATGCCGGGCGGGATGCACCCGCACGTCTGACGCCGCGGGCTCGCCGAAGATTGTGTTTGTCTGTGCCTCGACGAGGCAGCAGCAAATAGCCCCAGGCGTCAGCCTGGGGTGGGCTAATCACACCCATCCAAAGCCGTGAAACGGCGGCAGACGGTGCCATCCACCTGAAGACAAGCAGACGGTGACAAGCAGACGGTGCCATCCACCTTGATTCGTTACGGTCTTGAGCCTGAGGCGCTCGCCGAAACGCCGGGCGGGATGCACCCGCACGTCTGATGCCGTGGGCTCGCCGAAGATCGTGTTTGTCTGTGCCTCGACGAGGCAGCAGCAAATAGCCCCAGGCGTCAGCCTGGGGTGGGCTAATCACACCCATCCAAAGCCGTGAAACGGCGGCAGCGAGAACGGTGCCAGTCATCGAGAACGGTGCCAGCCACCTTGATCCTGCAGCGTAAAGACTTATGGCACTGTGGGTTGCGATAAAGCTCCTGCATCTGTGCCCGAGTGCATAATGGCCATGTACCGTCGTTGCTTCTTTTGCTTCTTTCGGTCCCAACACCTGGTTCTCGCAGAGGCGCTCAGGCGCGAAGTGTGTGGGAGGGACATGATTTTGTGTTCCAGTGGAGTCTCTTGATCCCCAAGGGCTGCTCATATTGTGCGACTACGGCAGCGAACGCATCGACTCGCCAATGCCACTCACGATCCAGCCACCATAGCGTCTGGCTGCGACTTCGGGTGATGCTTCAGATCTTAGTAGTTCTGTCTGAGCCTTTTGGAGTGCCGAAGCGGCGTCACCTCCGTTGCTGCAATAGTGTTCAAAGAAGTTCGACACGAGTTTCCGGGCTGCTTCGTCTTCTACATTCCAATAACTGCTTAGAATTTGCCGAACGCCCAGCACATCAAACGTGCGCTGAACTCCGAGGAAGCCCTCGCCCGGACAGTTCTGTCCATTGAGGGACTGGCATCCGGACAGTATCAGCAGCCTGGTTTCAAGATCGGGAAGTGACAGCAGTTCGACAGCAGACAGTTTCGATGCCTGACCAGACTCTGTGGAATCTGGTGCAAGGATCATCCGAGGACCCTGGAATGGACTGTCTGTTCCCCAGCCGCTTTCTTCGAGACTCTCAAGATCCACATCGAAATGGGTCGCCAGGTGGACGACAGAATAGTTGGGTATCTCAGCAAGTAGTCGCTTTGCCGACGCTGCATCTTCTGTGACTTGCAAAACGGGCGTACCGAAATGTCGCTTCCATGACTCTGCAAGGCTCTCGCTCTCTGCCAGCGAGCCAGGAAGTCGCGGCCAGTTCGTTTCCGATCCAAAACTCGCATAGCTCAGTGTGAGCAGTCCCTTGTTTGAATTGTCAGAAGAAACCTGGGGCGCACTTCGCGGGATGTGTCCAAGTTCCTGAATGTCGTTGATCAGCAGAAACTGGCTGTCTTCTGATGCCCAGTGGATGCCAGTCTCTGTGCGCCGATAAAGACTGTTCCAGGCAATTCCGGCCGCGATGCCGCGCGGCATGATATAGACCTTCTGATGACCTTTTACCAAAGGCCACAGCTTCTCCCAGAGTTGACGCTCGTCAACAGGATGGTCGCTCGCCGTCGCGGTCGTTTCGGCTTTCGCTTTTCTTCGAAGCCCGCGCCAAACTATGCGGAAAGAGCTGTCAACCGGATTCTCCAGACTGGTTTGAAGCTCGTTGGAGCACTGGAATCGGAGCACCTCTGTGCGGATCCCATCCTCAAACGGAAAAACCGCGATCGCACAAAATATCGTGGGCGTCGGTGTGCTGCCTGGCGGAAGAACCATATCGGGATCGAGCTCGCAGGAGGTCACATACAGAAAGCAGGAATCCTCCGGCATCGCCCTGAAGATCTCCTGAACTGGTTGATTGTCCTGAGTCCTGTCAAGGGGCGCTGCGAACTGTCTCTCCATCTGATTGATGCGCATGTTCAGCTCTTCTGCCGCAACCTGATCAACGGAACTTGCAGGTGTCACATTTTTCTGCAGCAACGACCGCTGCCGAAGGAGATCTCGGTAATCGACAAACTCCTTCTCGGGCAGAGATTTTCTGTGGCTCCGCCGAATCTTGAGCATCCGCGAACCAAGACTCTCGGACAGAAGTACTGACTCCAGCGCATTAAGTCTGAGTTGAGGATCATCGGGAAGTGTGAACAGCACACGATTCCGGGCGTTCTGATTGATCTTGCTGAAATACAGCAGCTCGCTGTCGCTTAACGCATCCGACTCAAGTGTCGCCCAGTCGGTCGCCCTCTTAAGACTGTCCAGTGCGAAATTATGGCTGCCGGGCACCAGAGCAATGACAGCCGCGTCGGCGATGATATGGTTGGCGAAGCGAACGAACGGTTGCTTCTCATCTCCTTCCGCGGAATCGTCGAAGATGTCGCGAAGCTTCTCAAAGAACAGCTGATCGCAAGTGTTGCTTTGCGTGCACAAAAGATAGTAACGCGCAAGTTTGAAACTGTTGGCGTCTGCGGAGTTTCGATTCTCCAGTTCGTGAATCGCAGACTGCAGGATTCCTGTTGCCGGCGTTGTCTCCTTCTGCAGGATCAACACTTTGCCGAGTTCAATTTGCAATTGCGGTACCGACGATCGAAAACGCGCGTCGAGGGTTTTCTGTGCTACGCTGATGACTCGTCGATATAGTCGCGCGGCTTCTTCATAATTCCCCGATTCAGTTTCAACCTGAGCCAGTAGAGTCCCTGCTTCTATCTCGCCCTGGTCAGTTCCGAGGATCCTCGCTACCGTCATGGCATTTGTTGCCAGGGCGCGAGACCTCTTCAGCTGCCGAAGCCTGAAGGCAATCCTCGCAAGTTCAAACTTGCAGATCGCCTCGTTGAACGGATCCGATGAATTCGCTGCCTGAATGGTCGCCAGTCCATCTTCCAGTACGCGCCGTGATTCACTGAAATCGCCGAGCGCAAAATAGGCAGCGGATCGAACTCGCTGAAGATCGAAATGCAATTCGGCATCAGGGTCTCTTAATTTTCCTGAGACTTCCAAACCCAACTCAGCATACGTTCGTTTGCTTGAAGCACTGCTCGCAGCACGTGCTCTGGAAAGAAATGCCCGAGCCCGGATATCCGAGACTTCATACAATGAATTCTCCGTCAGCCTCAGGGCTTCATCAAGGTGCTGGATTGCCAACTCCTTTTGCTCCTGACGAAAGGCCAGTCGGCCAGACAGGAGTTCGCGCACGGCACGAAACCCATTTGCCTCGGAGGCATCTTCGCCTATCTGCTGAACGGCGAAATCCATTGCAGCGATAATCTGTCGAACGGTTTGTTGTGGATCACGACTCTCAGCCAGAAGCTGTTCAATCCTGCCGCCACCATGCACCAGCAGAATGCCAGGGTTCTTTTGAAGTAATACAGCTGCTGCGGGATGTTGGCCCGAACTGTGAAGCTTGATGAAAGTGGTTACAGAACCGGCTTCTTCGTCCTGATCCGCGCGGCCACACACTGTCAGCAGAAGCAGGGCGAACACGACGCCCGGCAGACGACGACATTGAATAGTGGTGGGGGCTTGTCCAGTCATGGAGATACGACAACGTAGGGGATAAGCACACTGGAAGTACGCACCGTATTGCTGCGCCGAAGTCCGCGATATAAAGGCGCCTCTTTCTGAGATGACAAAAGTGTCTGCACGTGCTGCTGAGCATCCTGGTGGGTGAGTTTGGCGGAGCTCACAATGACAACAAGATGCTCGACCTGTTTTGACAGAATCGGAATGAACTCAGGCAGTGTCCGCCATTGATTCTCGGTCATCCATTGCACGGGTTCACCATCGTCAACATTGGGGACCAGCATGACAGAACGGTCACTCTCACAGGAGATAACATAGAGCCATCCGCTTTGAGCGGACCGGACTGACAAGAGGAGCGGTGTCCCTTCATGAAGCTCGCACACGGAACCATCTGTGAGGATACCAGACTCATCCTTCACCTCCAGCACAGACGTGCCTGTACCGGGTAACTGATCTGCCGGCAAGTTGTTCTGCCGATCACCACTGAAGTATCCTTGCGTGACACCGAAGATCGCCAGAAGACTCACGACCGCTGAGATCGCAATCCATCGATGTCGGTGCTGCAGTTGCTGCGGTGTTGTCACATCGTCGCCGGCGAACGGTGCGAGTGCCTCGGACATTTCCTTTGCACTCACAAATCGGTCTGAAGGATTTGTTGCACGTGCCTTGCGTAGAACTGTCAGAAATGCAGGATCCTGGCTGTCATTGCTGAAACGACTGTCGTGCGTCTCAGATTCGACCGAGTCCACTGCCGGCGACATTCCAGTGCAGGCTTCAAACAGTATCGTCGCCACGGCCCACAAGTCCGCTCGCCCGTCGATCCACTGCCATTCTCGTTGTATCTGTTCCGGGGCCATGTAGCCGGGCGAGCCGCAGAAAACCTGTTGTCGGAATTCCCGCAGTTCGTGATTCATCGCGAGTCCCAGATCGGCGATCACGGGAGTTCCGTCGTTCTTCAGCAGGATATTTGCAGGCTTCAGATCCAGGTGACAGATGCCAAGTCCATGGGCATATTGAAGTGCGTCAAGCAGGTGTTGGCCGAGAACTGCCGCCCTTCCGGAAGACATTGGCCCCTTCTGAAGTTCCTCTCGCAGATTTCCTCCGTCGATGAGTTCCGTGACAATATAGGGTTGTAAATAGGTGACGCTTCCTATGGTGGTCTGTTCAAAGCCGAAGTCTCTGAGCTTCAGAATACCGGGATGATCCAGCCGCTGCAGGATTCCAACTTCTCTGCGAAACTCTTCGGTCACAGAGCCATCGATGTCTTCGGACACTCGCAACAGTTTCAGGGCGACGCGTGATCCACCTGGCGACTCGGCCGAGTACACCTGGCCAAAAGCACCTTCGCCAAGTCTCTGGCAAACCAGGTACTTCCCAACACGTTCGCCGTGCATTCGCTGATGTGAATCCGCAATCTGGCTGGCTTGTCGAACAACGTCGGCATGCTCCGGAAACTCATCAAGAAACAAGGTACGCGTCGCCGCAAACTGTTCCGCGCTGCATTTTGTGCCTTCAATGCGAAGGATCTCCACCAGAGCAATGCGGCGGATTTCTTCAGAGGGAGCGCGATCAAGAATCTGCCGGCATAACTCCGCCGGATTTGCCGTCGGATTCTCCATCGCTGCACGTCGATCTTCATACTGAATGCAGAGCGCATCCGCGACTCGATGGGCCTGCAACGACGATTCGTCAAGGAGCTGTTCAGGCATCGGCTGATGGTCCAATTTCAGAAGCAAAGATCTGTCGAATCAGACGAAGACGCCGCTCCACGGTTGGCACCGATCGCTGAATATTCTCTGCAATCTCCGACACGGAATTTCCGTCAAGTCGAAGGACGCAGATTCTTCTGGCTTCGTCGTCGGGAAGTGCTTCCAACAGCCCACAAATCAGCTCAGCCAGCTCAAACTCTTCTGCAACATTTCCTTCAGCCGAAACAGATTCGGCGCAGACATGCTGCACGCTGCCGCGTTTTTTTCGAGTCATGAAGCGAATCTGAGATACCGCTTTGTGGCATGTCGCTGATGAAAGAAGTCGCCAAAGCTGCTGTCGGTTCTGCAGGTCGCCATATTCGCCGTTCTGCAGACGTCGCAGAATCGTCCAGTAGGCCTGGATGACGACATCATCTTCGTCAGCAACGGTCTGAGGGGAATCCTTCAGCCTGCGGCGAGCAAGCACGCGAAGTCTGGGAAGATATCGCATCCAGATCTCCTGCTGAGCAGCCGAATCTCCGCTTCGCAGTGACTGAATAAGCAGACTTACGGATCCAATGTTGTCAGTCATGATGACGTCCACTCAACGGCACACGAGCATTCTCTGCGGTCGTCAGGGCAAGGCCTCCAAGAGTATTTCTCATCGTGCGATAAGTCAATCACGCAATGGCCTTAATTCCCCGATTAACCACGGTTGCCGACCATCGACGCCGTTCCTCACTCAAGATGTGATTCCTCAGAAATAATCTGATGGGTGATTACCGTCGGTGGCGCTCTGATGTTTGTGCAGTAATGCTTTCTTTCGTCTTTGTCTGCCGACGCTGTTTCAATGTTTTTCTTCCCCACGCGTGGTGCACAGCAATTGGCTACTCTCAGAAAGTGCCGATGTTGGGTGGCACCTGCATCAACTCTGAACCTTTGGAGGTGTCCTATGAAGGTTGGAAGTTCCTGGCTGCTTCTGACAACTGTGATTTCGATCGCCGTTGCTGGTAATGTCTGTAATGCGTCAGTATACGGACCATTCTCACTCGTTCACGTTGGCTTCGCGAGCACAGTCTCGGTAGACGCTGGTGATATTGACGGAGACGGAGATCAGGACATCGTTGTAAGCACAGCGATGGCTGTGGGTTGGTACAAGAACAATGGGGCTGCCTCACAATGGTCAGCCTATATTCCTATCGACTCTGTGAACTGGAGTTGTAACTCATTATTTGTCAGAGATTTCGATGGGGACGGTGATCTAGACATCATAGGTGGTCGTCAAACCTCCAGCGGCAGTGTCATCAGTTGGTGGCAAAACTCCAGCCAGGGTGCTACCTGGACTCGATTTGACGTTGGAACCTTTGCAGGATCACCACTGAACTGGGCGGAACCGGCTGATATTAATGCAGATGGAAAGATGGACATTGCAGTTGCTTCGTATGGGGAGATTGGCTGGATCCAGAGGGTCAGCGGCACCGCACCGAACTTTACTTATCTGAAGACCTCCTATGAAACGTCTGGCTATCAGTATCGATGTGCACATCCGGCAAACCTTGACAGCGATGCGCAGCTCGAAATTACGGGAACGATTTACTACGGCAATGCTCCACCGATGAATCGGCATGTGAGTATCTGGGGGCTTCCTCAGGGGACTCGAGTTGACATCTCCACGCCGCAACTTAACCCACTAGCGGGTGCTTTTGCTGCGTGGGACTTTGACTTTGACGGAGATGGAGATAAAGATGTTGCGGTGTGTTCTCTGAGTACTGACAAGACGAAAGTCTGGAAGAACAACGGAAACGGGCAATTTGTCTATCATTCACAGGTGCCTGGTGCCACCACACTTCGGAGCGGTTACTTTGACTCAACGGCGCCCTTCAGACAATCTCTTGTGACAGGAGGCGACTACAAAATCCTTAACTGGACGGGAACGGCTTGGGATACAAGTGATGTCGCATTAATTACAGGAAACAACTCGCAGTCCGGACTCGATCTTGCTGACATGGACCTTGATGGAGATCTGGATATCGTCGGTCCGACTATGTCGAACAACAGGCTCGTGTGGTGGAGAAAGCCGTAAACACTGCGAAATCTCTTCCATAACACGTCGGGTTGCGATGCCTCATTCATGACACGTTCATGTTTGAGGCTTTTGTATTTGGTGCACCATCCTGCATGTCACACGTACTTCAGACAATCGCACTTCAAGGCACTGAGTGGGAAACACCTCTGACGGTTGAGCACTGGCGGAGCGTCATCTGAGAGTTACGACGTCACTCTGGCAATCCGATGTTCAGCGAAAAGAGCAAGAGAGACGCCACGGCTCACATTGTTGCAGTGTCATCCTGAACCCGCGACGCTAGACCAACTCTCGAACTGGATCACATCACAGCGACTTCCAGTTCCGCTGCACCAGGAAAAGAACTCAGGGCATTGTGCTCGCTCCGCGAGCGAATTGCAGCAGGCAGGATCAAAACCTGCTGGCCTTCCTGAATCTGCGGAGAGCCGAAACACAGGCTGCGTCCTGCAATTCTCTGAAAACTGCCAACTGAACACTGGAAACCGTCGTCGCCGACGACTCCGGAGTATGTGCAGGCGGGGTCACTGGAGATTGGTGAGCGACTGCAGACGCTCAGCGGCGATGTCAAAGTCGTCCAGCAAAAACTCCCCCGCCCCGGCCCCGAACCCGTTTTCAACCTCGAAGTCCACGCCGAACACGTCTACTTCGTTGGCGAAGACGGCGTGTTGGTGCATAATTCGTACCAGACAACTAATGCGACTGGAAACGTGGCGTTAGGCCAACGGTTGCAGGCCTACAAAGCGTGGAAAGCCAGCAAAGGGATTACTGGACGACCTACTTCGCAGCAATTCAAGAACTTTGTAACTGGAAACACAGGAAAGAATGGCGGCGGATTCTATGTCGCGAGCGGATTTGGTAGGCTCGCAAATGACCGAAATAGAAGGCTGGGCGTTAGCTTGGCATGGAAGGCTGAATCTCTGTTGCTTCAACAAGGGACGCCTAGCAGACCGTGGACTGCAACTGAGCAACTTGAACTCTTATCGACTGGAAAAGTCTCTGGGTACCACGGGCATCATATCAACAGTGTCTCTCGGTTTCCACATTTGGCAGCGGACCCGAGGAACATAAAATTCCTATCGCCCACTGACCACCTTGCAGCACATTTTGGAAGTTGGAGAAATCCAACATCAGGCCCACTTCGGACGGATTTTTGATGAGTATCGTTTTTTCATGGCCACTGGCGTCTATCGGTCGCGAACTCAAGGTGCTAAATGAGGAGAGCAACGAGAAAGACCACGGTTTTGATGGAATTCAATTAGGAGGCCACCCTCGTTCGGACGGAGAGTTGTACGCGGTTCGCGTATTCAGTCCCTTGCCACTTTCATCAATCGAGAAATATGAGCGTATTCATGGCGTCCAAATTGTAGCGGGATACAGCAGCGTGTTGAGCCAGATCAATGGCGCCTGGATTTATCGTCTCGCTCTGTACGGCGTACCACCTTCAATGACTGAAGAGCCGCCATTGTTGGATCGTTCGATACCCCAACCACTTGATATTGCAACGGCAAATCTCAACTGGCGTAATGCATTCAGTCCGTCCCGGGACGAATTCCATTTTGGTTCAAGTAGTTGGACATTGGAAAAGAATGTAGGGTATTTCCTAGGGCCGAGTGGTCGTGTTCGGGGGCTCGTTGATGGCCAAGGTTGCGTTGGGGAATGGATGGATATCGATTCGTTTCTTCAAGAAGAAATAGTGAGGAATCGTGAAGCGTACCCCGAATATTTGAGTTTTTTTGACGAAATGATCAGCCGGCGAAAGAAACGCAGGAACTAACTGTACGTAACTGGATTTCTCGTGCCATTCACCGTCACGCAATAAGTTGTTTCCAGAGTGAGTATTACGCCAACACCCGTCGTTCACGATGCAGCCGAGGCAGAACGGTCTTGGCGGCGGACTGTTCGCAGGCTCTGGCGAGCCGCTGGCAGACCCGCTTCGTTGCGGAATTGAGGGAGAGAAATGCTGAAAACGGTGCCATCCACCGGATAAGGTAGAGTCAACATGGAAATTTACTCCTGGAGAGCGATCTCCCCGGACACTGCCAATCTTCCGAAAGCTCCAGCATTGGGAACCCGGGTACAGTCCGTACTTGGAAGGTGGCAGCGGGCTGGAGATTGGCTATATCGACGAAGCAGGGGAGCACTATGGAGTCCCGGCTAATAGAATATAAACAATACGTTTAGTGAAACACATAATCGTCACTTACCATTTTATTACTTATGGACAGGCTTGCATGTTTGAGACGCTATCATTGAAAGTGATCGAGTCGGCCTACAAGTTGTATCGCGGGGCTACTGATGAGGAGATTCAGCGTTTGGAGGAATCTCTTGGAGTCGCTTTGCCATTTCCGTATAGACGGTTTCTCTTAGTCCAGAATGGTGCTCAGTTTCGTTGTTGTGTGATTGACGCTTCGAAATTGAAGCACGATTGGGTACGTCCTTGCC
>JAEUII010000324.1 GCA_016795145.1 Planctomycetaceae bacterium | reverse complement strand
CGGCATCATCACGCTGTGTGGTTCCCTGGCATTGGCGGAACTGGGAGCAATGTTCCCGCAGGCCGGTGGTCCGTATCTCTACATTCGTGAGGCATTTGGTCGACTGCCCGCCTTTCTCTGGGGCTGGACTGAGTTTTGGGTCGTTCGCACGGGATCCGTCGGCGCACTTGCCTGTGCGACAGTGCTGTACTTCAACGAGCTCGTCAATATTCCACCGTGGCTGCAAACGGCATTGGCGGTTGCGATCGTCGTCGGGCTGTCCGCCGCAAATTATCGCAGCACGCGCGTGGGAGCAGGGATTCAAAGTCTCGCGACCGTTTCCAAGGTTCTGTTTCTTGCCCTGCTGATTGTCCTGCCCTTTGTGATGGGCAAGATCAACACGGCGAATTTGCAACCACAACTGGCTCTGCCACCGACAGCAAGTCCATGGCCTGACTTCTTTCGAGCGATCGGGATCGCAATGGTCGCAGTCCTGTGGCCCTATGACGGCTGGATCAATCTTGGGCCCGTTGCGGAAGACATTCGAGAACCCAAAAAGAACGTTCCTCGCGCGATGGCGATCGGGCTGGGAATCGTGATCGTCGTTTATATGGGAGCGAATCTGGCGTACCACTGTGTTCTGCCGATGAGCCATCTTTCTCAGAGCGGCACAGTTGCTGCGGACGTCTTTCAGGTTCTCTTTGGTTCGACTGGAGCAAAGATCGCGGCACTCGGTGTGATGATCTCAACGTTCGGAGCGACGAACTCGAATATGATCACGGGGCCTCGCATTTACCTCGCGATTGCTCGCGACGGTCTGGTTCCGGGTTGGCTTCAGCGGATCCATCCCCGCTATTTGACGCCGGCTAACACGATCACTCTTCAAGCCGTGTGGACGGTTTTCCTCGTCCTTCTGTTTTCAGTCTGGGATCCGAATAAGTCCGATGAGCCCGCGACACCGGAACCGACTGCACAGGTTGCCGCTGCAACGGAAAATGGCGAAGCGACTCCGCTAAAGGAAACCACTCCTGCGGATCCTGCACCTGCCGTTGCAGTAACGGCAGAAGCACCAACGGAGGTTCCTGAACCACCTGTGAGCCTCGCACATTCTCAGCGAATCAAAGCCGCGTTCGACAATCTGACGGACTCGGTGATCTGCGCTGGTTTGATCTTTTATGGACTGGCGGTTGCGGCCGTCTATGTCCTTCGCAGGACCCGTCCGGATCTGCCACGATCGTACAAGACGTGGGGATATCCAGTCACTCCGGCGCTGTTGCTGATCGCCTATTTGGGAGCCTTCGTCAGCTTGCTGATGGAACAATGGGCACAGACGATGTCTGTGTTGTTCCTGATCGGTGCGGGGATTGTCTACTACCTGATCGTGGCTTCGTTTCGTCGCAAAGCGTAGTGTGACTTCAAGGCAGAACGTTGTTGTTCAAGGTAGTGGATCCTGCTAAAGATCCCGGAGTCACTGCAGCTTTCGCACGGGCGACGAACCGAACTTCAAGACTTGATGACGTTGGTGCGTGGCGTTTTGTTCGGCGGAGCGAACAACGACTATGGCGTTTTGTTCGACGGAGCGAACAACGACTATGGGTTCGCTTCTTTTGCGGGTTCGGCAGTTGCTGGTGTGGTCTTCTCCGGGAGTCCTCGTACTTTCACGAAGCCGCTCATGCCGATGATCAGAGCGGACAGCAACAGCGTCACAAGGCTCCACTTGGCTGCGTCATCGCGGAACTTCTTTGTTCCGGCGGAGCGTCCAACGAGAACGGATGCAAAGAAGAACACTGCAAAGCCGATCAGGATCTTCGTACCGACGACCGCGTGATAAATCGGGTCGCCTTTGTGCTGTGGCATGGCCTTGATGTAGTTGTAGAACCCCGAAATCAGAAACAGCGCGATGCCGCCATGGACGAATTTCTTCCATCGATTTCGAATCGATTCCACCAGATCCGGATGTCCCGCCAGGACCGGGAACACCACAAACCGAAGTGCTGTCAGTCCTCCGGTCAGTACGATGGCAGTGCCGATGTGGGTCCAGCGCGAAATCAGTGAAATCAAAAAGTTGACGTCCATCGAACCTGCTCAAATAACTTTGACTGCGAAGAAGGAACCGCCACGTTGGAGGCTTTGCGTCGCGGCATCTTAGACCCGCCCCGACATCTGGACAGCAAGTGACTTCGGTTCCTGCCAAAATCTCGGAAGGCAGAGCAATACAAGACGGCACAGTCCGCAATCCGAGCGAGATTCACGGTCATGAATGTATATTCGCCAGTGGTTTCGCCTTCCAGGAGATCACTGCGAGCCAAACACACCCGCACAGGATGCCGACTCGGTTTGGCCAGCCCACTGGAGTGTCCGGGCTGAAGACACCTTTGTGTTCCGTTGCCAGCGTCGCAATCGTCAAGAACGAAAACAGAAAGCCCGCGATCAGGATACCCGTTGCGATCCACACCGCCCGCCGCTGGGGTCTCCATGGTTCATATCGTAGCAATCGAAAGCTGAGCAACAGCGTTCCCAGAAAGCCCAGGATTCCAAGTCCGCCACCAATATTGTGGAGCTTGCCCGACGTTGTCTGTGCTTCAACCGGAGTGTTAACGGGATCCGAAACAAAGATCGCTGCAAGCACCAGTCCTGAGGTCCCAATGAGAAACAGGACGCTGCCAGTTTTTCCAACGGCCGACCGAAGACAGTCGCGAACGGACATCCAGGTTGAGAGGTTCGAAACAGCAAGGCACAGAAATGCGACCTGCATGATCCAGCCATGTCGGCCAGTCGCGTAATCGCTGATGAAGTGCCATGACGGATCAACATCCGACTTGATGACGTGGAGAGCTGCAAGCAAACCGACAAATGCAAGATTGGAAACCAAAGCGATCCGTGACGCCGTCATGACTGATCCAAAAGTTGAAGTGGCTGGGGCACAGTGAGTCCGGAGAATCCAACGCAGCATTTCATCGCTCGTCCATTGTCAGCGCACGGTGATGAAGTCGTTGTGATTCAGTAGAGCAAGAACAAGTGCGGTCTGAATGCGGTGGGCGTTGTTGTCAGGGATGGCACGCAGTCTGGCGATGTCTTCGACGCAGACGGACAGCTCTTCCGCAGTCGCTTCCGAGCCCAGAATTCTCCGGAAACACTCGTTCACAAACTTCTCGTCGGTCGCGTCGCCGTTCGCTGAAACGTCCTTGAAAATGCGTTCGGCGATCTTTGCAGCCTGAGTTGTCACAATCGCACTGTTCTCCAGAGCCAATGCCTGCTGAGGCACGATGCTGTCGGCTCGACGGTAACACTCCAACACGCTGGCGTCGTCGAACATGGACAGGAATTTCTGGTGCTCGTTGTGAGAATGAAAGTAGTAGAGGCTGCGTCGCTTTGACTGATCTTCGGCCACAGGAATTGACGGACCGCCCATGGTCAAATCCAGCTCTCCCGCAATCGACAACAAACTGTCTCGCACGACCTGAGCTTCCATCCTCAGCGGGTTCATTCGCCAGAGATATCGGTTGTCGGAGTCTGCATTCAGCGTTGCCGGATCGGCATCCAGGGAGGACGACGTCATTCGGTAGGTTTGCGACAGCACAATCATGCGATGCAGTCGTTTCATGCTCCAGTTATGTTCCATCAGGTCCACCGCAAGCCAGTCCAGAAGATCCGGATGCGTTGGGGCGGCTCCTTTGCGACCGAAGTCGAAGACGGTCGATACAAGTCCTCGGCCAAAATGCCGAGCCCAGATGTGATTCACAGCGACTCGAGCCGTCAGCGGATTACGGTGATCCGTCATCCAGCGAGCGAATGCAGTTCGGCGGCCGGTGCTGGTTCGAGGAAACGGCTTGCGTCGAGATTCTTCGTTCTCAAGGTTGTTCTCCAGCGTCTTCAACGCACCGCTGAGTGACGAATACTGAGCCGGCGCGGCGGCTCGGTTTTCAATCGACTTCTTCAGAGCGTCTTCAGCAGCTGCTACAGCCTTGGTTGCTTCGTCTTTCTTCGCCTCGACGGCCTGAGCCAGTGTCGCACGCGTTTTCGCGAGTGTGGCTTCTGCAGTGATCACCGCGGCATCAAGTTCGGCCTTTGAAGCGTCAGCGATCAGGTTCTTCGTCGTCTCCGAATCGGGTGATTCCAGCTCTGCTCGCTTTGCAGCGGCACGAGCACGAATCAATGCGGGTTCTAATTCTGCTCGCTGCAGTTCTTTTGACGCCGCTTCCAGCAACAATTGAGCAACCTCTTGCGTGAGCTTCGCACTGCCGCCACCTTTTGCATCTTCCTGAAGTGCAACAGAATCTGGCAACGTCGTCACCTTGATGGAACGAAACTCGGCAACCGCATCGAAAGCCATCAGTTCAAGTCGACCGCGTTTTCGTTCAAACGGAAGACGCTTTGCGATGGCGAACTCTCCATTCACCGTCACGTTGACGAGCGTGCCACGGACTTTGACATTCAGCGTTTGAGCCTCATTCAACGGAACCTGACGAGACTGAAGGGCGTCGCCAGGATACTCCTGCTTGCCATTCTGATTCCATGACAACTGAACCTTGGGGCCTCCCGCGTAGCTGCTGAGGTAGACCGTGACGCTATCCGTTGGCTTGCCCTGGGCTGCATCTGGCACGTCGAAACGAATGCCCACCGACTTCCACATTTCACCGCCGCGGGGCACATATTTCAGAGTCACTTCGAAGTCCTGAGGCACGTCTTTTTGCAGGAACGCCGTTGCATCGATTGCTCCTGTTTGCGTCTGAATCAGATGCCCGTCTTTCCATGCCCACTGTCCCGTCGTCGTCACCCAAAGATCCTTGCGTTCCCGAGCAAAATCATCCTCGGCGACTGTCTCGGCGGGTGTGTCGTTTGGTTTCGTCGTTGCGGTGGACTTTGCTTCGCCCAGCTTCTTCTTTGCTGCGTCGACTTCCGCACGCAGGGCCGCGATCCGCGATTCAGCCGCTTTCAAGTGTGCAGCGATCACATGTTCGCGCAGGCCAGGCTCGAACGCTTCCGGCGGAAGCGTCACGGGCTCGACCTGAAACTCGGCGAAGTTCAGGAACGCGGGAACTGCCGGCGTGATCGGTTTGGACATGTCCGGATTGCGGTCGTCGCCTCGCACATGAATCCAGGTCTCGGCATTCAGGTTGCAGTCAAAGGCCCGAGGGATTCCGTCCTTCTCCGGATCAAGCACATCGCCCACGAAATCCGTTCGAACCTGATAAGGCTCAAAAATGGCTCGCAGTTGATAATACTCCTGCTGAGACAACGGGTCGTACTTGTGATCGTGGCACTTGGCACAGTTGAACGTCATTCCCAGCATGGCCTTGGACGTGTGTTGAATCGTCTCATCCAGCCAGCTTGTACGATTGAACTTGAAGTACTGACGCGCCAGAAACCCGGACGCGCGAAGGCGATCGAGGTCGTTCGGATAAAGTTCGTCCGCGGCCAGCATTTCGACCAGCATCTGGTCGTAACCTTTGTCCTCGTTCAGAGACTCGATGATCCAGTCTCGCCAGTGCCAGATGTGCTTCTGCGAGTTGCGAACTTCCGCGCCAAGCCCCCACCAGTCGCTGTACCGCCAGATATCCATCCAGTGACGTCCCCAGCGTTCGCCATATTGAGGACTCGCCAGCAAACGATCGACAATATGCTCGTGAGCTTCGGGGGATGTATCATTCAGGAAGGCGGTCTGTTCTTCTGGCGAAGGCGGCAGTCCCGTCAGATCCAAAGTGACTCGCCGCAGCCACGTCAGACGGTCGGACTCGGGCTGAGCCACCAGTCCTCTTGAAACGCGAGTCGACGAGAGGAATGCATCGATTGGATTAGCATTCCACTTGTCGCCTTCCGAGGACACTGGAACGGAGACCCGGACAGGAACACGAAACGCCCAGTGATCGCGAGGATCTTCTTCCGGAACCTCATTGTCCGGTCCCTTTGCTCCGGCATCGATCCACGTTTTGAGAGCGTCAATCTGTTCCGGCTTGAGCGGTTCACCTTCAGGAGGCATGCGTTCGCCTTCTTCTTTGCTGGTGATCCGTCGGACTAGAAGGCTGTCTGCCGATTTGCCAGCAACTGCGGCCGCCCCTGATTCGCCTCCTGTCGTAATGAATGTCGCCGTATCCAGTCTCAGCCCGCCTTCCTGCTTAAGCGCACCGTGGCAGGCGAAACAGCGTGACTGCAGAACGGTCTTCACATTCTTCTGGTAGTGGTCAGCAATTGCGTCATCCGCCAAAGCCGGAGCAGCGCAGACCGGAAGGAAAAAAGCTGCAAAAAGCGTGCGTGACAGGAGTGTATTTGGAGACATGGCAAGCCTGCCGTCAGGAAGGATTTTGGGAAGGACCGATAGTCTATGTCGCGACCCCGTCGATTGCCATGGGCTGATTACCGACTCCGAAACGTCGAAAGGAATTCGCTCAAGCGGCTACCGAAAGGGAGTCTATTTCGCTATGAAACCCGCTAAAGCCAAAGGCATTGGCTTTCCTGAAACGTCGTGATCGTTTTCGATTCCTCGGATGAGTAAAAACATGATTCGTGGCCTGTTAAGTCTTTGCATTGCGTGTGTACTGTCGTCGGTTGCGCTGGGGCAACATTCGGGACTGGACCCGGACGGATTCGACAAGTCGGTGCGTCCTCAGGACGACCTCTTTCAACATGTGAATGGCCGATGGCTGTTGTCGACGGAGATCCCTGCCGACAAGTCCAACTACGGATCCTTCACCGCGCTGGATGACGCGGCTCGTGAGAACATCCGTGCGATCATTGAAGAGGCAGTCAGCAACCCGAACGATGCCATCGCGAAGAAGGTCGGGGACTTTTACAAAAGCTACATGAATGAAGACCTGATTGCTCAGAAGGGCATTGCTCCGCTGAAGGAACACCTCGCCGCGGTCGATGCAATGAGTTCGCCGAATGATGTGGCTCGCTTCTTCGGGGCTGCAGGAATCTATGGCGTTCCTGGACCTGTCGGGTTCTTTGTCGGCGTCGACGACAAGAACTCATCGCGTTATCTCGCCGGCATCGTTCAGGGTGGCATCACTCTTCCTGACCGCGACTACTACCTCGAAGACAAAGACAATTACGTTGCCGCTCGCAAGGCCCTGAAGGCGTACATCACTCGCCTGTTTGAACTTGCCAAACTGCCAAATGGCACGGCCGCTGCTGACGCAATCGTCGAACTGGAAACGAAACTGGCAAAGATCCAGTGGTCACGCACCGAACTTCGCGACGCTGAGAAGCGATACAACCTGATGACCGTGGCGAAACTGAAGGAAATGACACCAGGGATTCCATGGGACATCTATTTCGAAGCATCCGGCGTGACGAATCTGGAAGAAGTCAACGTCACGACTCCTTCGTACTTCACCGAATTCGACAAGATTGCCGGCACTGTTGATCTCGATACGTGGAAGCAGTACGCACGATTCCGCCTGCTGGACGCTGCGGCCGACTATCTGCCAAAAGACTTCGTTGATGCTTCCTTTGAACTGCATGAGAAGACGATCTCCGGCATTCCTCAGCAGAAGCCACGCTGGAAGAAGGCTGTCGACGCAACTTCCGGTGCCGGTGCTGGAGACTTCGGCGTCCTGGGCGAACCACTGGGACAGCTTTATGTTCGCAAGCACTTCCCGCCAGAAGCTCGCAAGCGCATGGATGAACTGGTTGCGAACCTGATGAAGGCGTACGAACAGAGCATTCATGATCTGAAGTGGATGACCAAGGAGACCAAGGTTCGGGCTCTCGAAAAGCTGAGCAAGATTACTCCGAAGATTGGTTACCCGGATGAGTGGCGTGACTATTCAAGCCTTGAGATCAAGGCCGACGATTTGCTCGGCAACATTTCGCGTTCACGACGCTTTGAGCACTTCCGTCAGATCAATCGTCTGAAGAAGCCGGTAGACCGTAAGGAGTGGGGCATGACGCCTCAGACTGTCAACGCGTACTACAACCCCAGCCTGAATGAGATCGTGTTCCCGGCGGCCATTCTGCAGCCTCCGTTCTTTGATGCAACCGCCGAAGATGCTGTGAACTATGGTGGCATTGGTGCTGTCATCGGTCACGAAATCAGTCACGGTTTCGATGACGAAGGCAGCAAGTACGACGGTGATGGAAATCTGAAGAACTGGTGGACCGACGAAGACAAGAAGGCGTTCGAAGAACTGACCACAAAGCTGGTGGCTCAGTACGAAGGCTACGAACCGCTGCCAGGCCGCAAGCTGAACGGCAAGCTGACTCTGGGTGAGAACATTGCAGACCTGAGCGGTATGGCGATCGCGTACAAAGCCTATCGCCTGTCCCTGAAAGGTGAAGCCGGTCCAGTTCTGGATGGCTACACTTCCAGTCAGCGGTTCTTCCTCGGCTGGTCACAGATCTGGCGACGCAAGTATCGCGACGACGAAATGGCTCGCCGCCTGCTGATTGATCCGCATTCACCTTCGGCTTACCGAGCCAACGGACCGGTGACGAATCTGGATGCCTTCTACGAGGCGTTTGATGTGAAGCCTGGCGACAAGCTCTTCAAGCCGGCGGAGCAGCGAATTCAGATCTGGTAATCATGAAGCTGGAACGCAACACGATTCCGCAGGTCATTTCCGAATGTGCGATGCTGAACTGGCTTCGCACATTCCATGAAACGTAGTCGACTGCATGGGCCGCTGTGATGTCCTCAGGATATCACAGCGGTCCTTATTTGCCTCGAAAGTGCCCGTTATGCAAACCACGCCCATCACCCCGGAACAGTTTCAGCGATCAGTCCTCGCAGTGCCGCCTCTGGCCCGCGACGGCGCCGAGAAAATCTGTGCAGCGCAGAATGAGAGGATCATTCGGCATCTGGAAAATGGCGGCGTGTCAATGCTGCTCTATGGCGGCAACGCAAACCTCTATCACGTTCGACTCACGGAGTATGCAAGTCTGCTGGAGATTCTGGAAAGAGTCTCCGGGGCTCAGACGGCCGTCGTTCCTTCGGTCGGTCCATCCTACGGCCTGATGATGGACCAGGCAGACCTTCTGAAGTCGACTCGTTTTCCCACCGTGATGGTTCTGCCGACCAAAGCGGTCATGACAGAGCCTGGCCTGATGACCGGGTTTCGAAAGTTCGTTGAGGTCATCGGCCGCCCTGCGGTGCTCTACATCAAGGAAGAAGGCTACATCAGCCCTGAAGGTGCCGCCGAGCTGGTTCGAGATGGACTCGTTTCTTTCATCAAGTATGCAATCGTCCGTAAAGACCCGGCAGACGACCCGTACCTCGAACGACTGGTCACGATGGTTGACCCAAAACTGATCTGCAGCGGAATTGGCGAACAGCCTGCGCTGATTCACATGACGAAGTTCCGACTGAACGGGTACACGTCGGGCTGTGTTTGCGTCAATCCGGCCCTTTCGCAGCAGATGCTGGCTGCGATCGTCGCGAAGGACTACGAAAAAGCGGAAACCATCCGACGTATCTTCCTGCCTTTGGAAGATCTTCGAAACGAGATCAATCCAATTCGCGTCCTGCATGAAGCCGTGGCTCTTGCTGGCATCGCAGAAACGGGCCGTCATCTTCCACTTCTGTCGGGTGTGACGGAATCTGCAGCGGATCGCATTCGAACGGCCGCAAAAGAGCTTCTGAATCGCAGCCTGTAACATGACGGTTGCTGCTGTCACTTCTGGCGTGGCCTTTATCGGCAGGACTCACCCGGAGTTTCTGCCGTTGCTCGAATGGTGTGCCGAGCAGAAACTGCTGTTTGAAAACAACATTTTCTCTTCGATCGACGCAGCATTCGCGACGCCCGCATTTCAGAAGTCACCTCCGGCATTGACGATCGTCCTGCAGAATTACCCTGATGAGTATCCTCGGGATGACGTCAACCGGCTGATCGGACATCTGCTGTTTGGCCGAGTCATCTGTTGTCAGTCGTCGTGGTGTGTCTCGACAGGAAGATCGCACGACGTTTGGCCTGTCGTGTCACGAATCACGGCTGGCTCTGCGATACCGGTCGTCAACCAGGCACTGCAGGAAATTGCAAAGCAGGTCGCGCCGATGTTACCGATGGCAGCTCCCGAAGACGTGTTTGCCTACCGGCAGTTTGTAAGCTCGCAGGAACACCTAAGTTGTCGAGCTGTCTGCATCTGTTCGGATCGACCACTCAGTGACGTCGTGTCCGCTATGCTGGTCGCCGCGGGCTTCCCCGTGTCATCAGAGCCCGTCCCTGTTGGTGAGTTATCGCAGTTTGGATTTGTGCTCTGCGACGAGATCGATGTGCAGTTCGATCAGACTCTGGAGTCAACACTGCGCTCGGTCAGGGATCAGAGTTTTCTGGTTTCAATGACCGGATTTCCAGGACAGCCGTTGCCAGACTGGGCTCATGCTCAGATCGAGAAGACAGAATTGCTGGTTCAACTGAGTTCTGTCATTCGTCAGTTCCGCGTTTGGATGTCGGGCAGGCTAAATCATGACCGAACGTGAACGGCACTTGCTGATTGTACTGGCAGCAGCGTCTTTCGAGTGTGTGCTGATTGCCGTCACCTATCGACTCTGGCTTGGCGGTTCTGACTTTCCGGCGGTCCCCTTGATAGGGTGGTCCTTCTCGAACGTCACACGTCGAATCCTGGGCATCAGTCTCATCGGCTCCTGCGGCGCGACGGTGGTGATGAGCTGTCGAAAGTGGATGCAACTGCGACAGTCGACCAGAGCGACTCAGGGGATTCAGATGCTCGACACCAGGTCTGCATTGACCGGCGGTCTTCCGCTCGGTGTGCGTCTTGCAGCTATCAGCGCCGCGGTGTTTGCTCTTTTGTGTGCGATTGCAAATCAGCACTGCCTGCAGGCGTGGCACTGGCTGTTTCTGATTGTGATGTCGTTTGCTGCCGCATTGAATGCGAGGGCGTTTCTTGCATCCATCGCATTAGTGCTGGCGAGTGTCTATTTGTGTTCTGGTCTATCCCGAATCACTCTGTCGTCGCAGCCGAACGCCACAGAAATGATCGTTCAATCGCTGATGAAGTTCATTCTTCCGGCTCAGGTCGCTGGCGATCTGCGGTGGATCAGCATTTTTTCAATTGCTGCAACCTGCGGCGAGATCTTTGCGGGGATCCTGTTGTTGTCGCGACGCACGCAGCGCATGGGGCTGGTCATGGCCGTACTGATGCATCTCAGTCTGATGCTGGCGCTCGGACCTTTGGGGCTCAACCACCACTGGGGAGTCATCCTGTGGAATGCCTTCTTCCTGTGCCTCATGCCACTGGCCTTTCTGCGAAAACCGCAGGCGTCTGGAATGCGGCTGACCGAGGCATGGCCGGGGCTTTGTCTCCTTGCGTTCTCCCTGTCTGGACTTGTAGGTATCGCAGACAACTGGCCGTCCTGGCAACTCTATTCCAGTCGCCCGGAAACGTGGGAACTATGGCTGGAGACTTCGACTGCAGACCAGTTGCCGCCGACACTCAAACCGTATCTTTCGACAGGAACGATCACTGGCGACTGGGCTGTCCTGAAACTTGATCGCTGGTCTCTGGCAGCAACTGGAGCACCGATTTACCCGGAAGACAGATTCCTTTGTGCCGTCATCGAAGATGTGATCAGACCGATGAAGCAACCCGTGTTTCGAGTCCTGATCGATGAACCGGAACTCGCGTGGTGGAAGCGCCGGACTCGGGAATTGAATTCCGTGGAAGGGCTCGAACAGGAGCGCCAGCGGGCAAAGCAGCGGACACTTCGAGATTAGAGTCACGCTGCTTGCAAGAGGTCATCCGGGAAACGACTGAGGCAGTCGTTCTACACTGGGCGACGGACTTCAGGAGTCGTCTCTACTTGGGCTCTTCAGTCTTAGGCTCTTCAGTCTTAGGCTCTTCAGTCTTAGGCTCTTCAGTCTTGGGTGCATCCTGTGGCTGTGCCTCAGACTTACCTTCGTCAGGCTTTGCTTCGTCAGGCTTTGCTTCCTCCGGCTTAGCTTCACCTGGGTTTGGACCTTGCCGTGTGGGGTTGACCGGCGCGGGTGCCGTGTCGGATTCCGTCAGCCCTTCGAGTGGCACAAGCGGCTGGGAGATCACAAAGAGGTTCGGCATGATCGAATTCGCCTCTTTTTCCGCATCGGGGAAGAACCGAGCGAGGCTGTCGAGGACTCGCTTGGCAAAGTCATATTGTCCGCACTGGATTGCGAGTGAAGCGACTTTCAGACGACCGGCGTTGTCCTTGCGAGTTCCGGCGATGGCGGCGACCGCCTTGTACATCTCCGCTTCGATTTCCCCCACTTGTTCGGCATTCTTACGAGCCGAATTTGCGAGTGGTTCATTGCCGATCTTGTCGGCCATCTGTGCCAGGGTCTCGTAAACGTCCTTGTTTCGTGACATTTGTTTCGCCGCAGCAATAACGCTCGGCAAATCCGTCTTGATCTTCTCGACGTTGTTCTCTGCGAGACTGACTTTCGCCGCAACAACTGCACCTTCACCAACAAGCGGCATCTGCTGACGGTTTGAATCCAGCACAGTGAGCGCTTCAGTCACTTTGCCTTTGCCGAGAAGTGAAAGCGCCTGGAACTTTGAACTGCGAGTTGGGTCTTCCACTTTGTCAACGTACTGATCAGCCTCGGTCACCTTTCCGATCTTGACCAGACACTGAAGATAGCGGTCCGCGACATCGCCGACAGCAGCGGTTTCTTCAGATTCATCCAGAGACTTCTTGTAAGCGGCAGCTGCCTCTTCATAGCGACCAAAGTCCATCAGGATGTCGCCTTCCTGCTGGTACACCTGTGGCGGCTTGTATCCCTTTTCCTTGAGGACTTTGATGTGTTCCATCGCGTCATTCAGAGCAAGTCCATTAGTAAGGATGCTTGCTGAAATGAAACGAGCTTCGTCGCCCACTTCCGGATCATCCAGCACCATCGCAAGGGTGTTGATCGCGTCTTCGAATTTTCCTGCGGTTCCATAAGCCCGCCCCAGCAGCAGGCCCGCTTTACCCCGAATCTGCTCCGACTTCATCGCTTCGACCAGGCGAGGAATTGCTTTCAGCGGCATGTTCCGCCCAACATCCATTCGAGCTTCGAGGTACTTTACGTGGCCAGCCCACTCAGGGTAGGCCCGCAGCGTCTCAACGTTTTCAGTAAGCTTTGCAACGTTCGGCGTCTGGCTTTCCAGAATCACCATCGCTTCATCAAAGGCTTCCTGAGGATTCGTGGGGAACAATCTCGGTATCGTGATCACAAGGAGCACGACAACGAATCCCGCACCAATAACCCAGACCCACCAGGGGATTCCGCTGGAAACTCGTGAAACAGGAGCCTTGGAAGAGTTTTTCTGGGACATACAGATTTGAAGGTGTCTGAAGGGTTTCGCGGAGTCCAAATTTCAGAAAACGAACATTCTGACAACGCCATTGTCACGGTTGCCACATGTCATCTCGGTAATCTTGGAGGGCCAGCCGATTTTGAGTTCGGTTGTTCCTTTTGGGGGGACCCGGACGCAAAAAAACTGGCCGCCCGATTCAGGTACCTACGAACCATTTCGCAAAGGTATTTGAAGTTTCAGTCGCCTCGATCGGTTTTCTGAACAAATGCACCCGTAGTCCAGATGTCTGGCAGGATTCACTAAGAAGATGGCCGACCCCACTCCTTCATCCAGACGACAACTGCTTTCCGGGCTGGTGAAGCCCCAGGGCTCAGAGGCTGCCGCCAGCCAGGCCCGCGTCGCCCCAGCCGGCAGCAGCACGGTTCGCCTGACGGCACGTTGTATGGCGTGCGACTTCTCGGTCATCATGAATCCCGGATCGTCCGATCGAATCACTCCGGCTGGTGAAGCCCTGGAACTCGTCGGTGCCGTCGAAAGCTGGCTCAGCCTTTACCGGTCAGACAGCGAATTGTCCCTCGTGAACCAGAACGCAGGACTCGCCGCCGTTCGGATTCGCCCTGAGTTTCAGCGTCTGATCCGGTTAGCATTAGAGCTGACGAAACGGACCAACGGCGGATTTGATCTTGCCATGGGAGCCTTAACGCTTCTGTGGAAACGGTGCCGGCGAGAAGAACGACTGCCTCTGGAGAACGAGATCACTGAGGCTCTCAGTGCCTGTGGATCCGCACATGTGGAATTCGACGAAGCTGCGGAAACGGTCAGGCTGAAGCGGCCAGGAAACACACTTGACCCAGGAGCCATTGGAAAGGGATTCGCCCTGGATGAAGCGGCCAGTTTCCTTCGTAAGCAACCCGACGCGCCCGAGGAATTCCTGCTGCATGGTGGCCACAGCAGTGTGCTGGCAGTGGGCGGCCACAATAGCCATGCTGGCTGGCCAATCGGCCTCGGCAATCCTCTTTTCACGGAAAAGCGTCTGGCGACTGTCCTGCTGCAGAATCAGGCGATGGGGACGAGCGGATCAAACATCCAGTTCTTTCGATATCAGGGCAGACGATACGGCCACATCCTGGATCCTCAAACCGGCTGGCCAGCCGAGGGCATGTTGTCGGTGACAGTCCTTGCACCATCGGCGGCGGTCGCGGATGCTCTTTCCACCGCTTTCTTTGCGATGGGGGTGGAACGAACCATGGAGTGTTTGAGTGCCTGGCCAGAAATTGGCGCCATCCTTGTGCCATTTCCCGAGGCTGGCCGCAAAGTCCGTCCGGTTGTCGCAGGAATTCCTTCGGATCAGATCTTCTGGGATGAAGACCAGGCGGAAGTCCGCTAAAGTGGCCGTTTTCGAGGTCCCTTACGGTTGGGAAGCCGCAAAAGTGCGGTATTTTGCGATCAATGGAACCTTCAAGAAGGCCATGTTGGTGTCAAAATAGAAGTGCGTTGTCGAAGGCCATTCGTCGCCACCGGCAACTACCAGTTCACAGATCATCAGGCCAGTCCGCGGCAAACGGTGAAGGCGAGCGAAAGCGAATGCCAACCCAGCGCCGCACAACTTCCTCCACCTCCCACCACTTGATGAGTCAGGAGCCCTCCTCCGGTGACATCACTCGCGAAAACATCCACTGCCGCCGTTGTCTTCCTTGTCGTGCTGCGACTGGGGCTGGGCTGGCAGCTGCTTTACGAAGGTCTTTGGAAGATTGATACCTTCCGAACACCAACACCCTGGAGCTCCGACGGCTACCTGAAGAGTGCTCAGGGGCCGATGCGGAATCTGTTTCGTTCTCTCGCCAACGACGCAAACGACACCAGCTGGATGGATGTTGAGCAGGTTGAAGCACGTTGGAACAAGTGGCGAAATCGCTTCATCGCTCACTACAAACTCAACGATTCTCAGATCGGCGCGTTGAACCGACTGATGAACGGACCGGATTACTTCGCGGCGTCTCTTGAAACACTCCCTGAAGGTGTCAACTTCGAGGCGGCAAAGCTGAAGGACACAATTCGATTTGACGCTGAAAAGAAGCAGTTGATCGTGGACGGTAAGCGACACCTGCTTGCGACAGAAAAAGCAACACTCGAAACGCAGGTTGAAAATGCGGACAGCGTGGAACACACGGCCTATCTGAAGGCTCTGAACGAAGTGTTCACTCGAGCAAGCCGCCTGTCGTTCATCGAACGGATGCGAGCCCACTTGCAGGGCAATCCGGACAACTCCGGCAACATCGATGGCCGCATCAGTCAGCTCCAGTTGTACTCCGAAATGTTGTCGCGCTACGAGCAGAAGCATGCGTCAGCGAAGATGCCGTTCGAGCAGGAACATTTGGCTCGAACATGGTCCGATGCAAGAGCCAAGGCGAAAGAACTCGCTGGCCCTGTGATGGCGATGGATGCAGAACTTCAGGAAGAAGCGGGACAGCTGCTGACCATCGATCAGATGAAAAAAGGAGCGCTGCCGAAGCCCTGGAATACGCTCAAAGTTGTGGACATTCTGACGATCGCGGGACTGGCCGGTCTTGGCATTTTGTTGCTGCTGGGCCTGTTCACACGATTTGCCGCGTTCTCGGCAGCATTCATGATCTTTGGTTTTTACATGGCGATGCCGCCACTGCCCGGCGTTCCGGAAGCTCCCGGTCCCGAGCACAGTTTCATTGTGAACAAAAACCTGATTGAAGTCCTGGCTCTGCTGGCCCTGGCGTTTCTTCCGACCGGACATTGGTTTGGGCTGGATAGCCTGGTAAGCCGAATCCGTCTGAAGAAAGCGGCCAAGGCTTAAGCCTCAACCAGGGGCACTTCGAACACAACTTTCAAGAGTTTTTTGCGAACACTTCCCACGGGCGATTAAGCCCTGCAAATACAAGATCGGAGTCTGAAAATGGACATCACACCGGAACAGCATGAAATTGGCAAAGACAACTTTAACGAAGCGGTCGGATTTACTCGCCGTGACATGCTGAAGACAGTTGCAGCAGGCGGCGTCGGCCTGGGCGCACTCTATTTCAATTACTCCAAACTGAACGGCAATCCTGTCCGGACGGCCTTCATTGGATGCGGTGATGAAGCCAACGTGCTGATCACCGAACACCCGGCGGACTTCATGGAGATCGTCGCGATCGCCGATCCTCGACCAGCCAATATCGAGCGCACGTTCAAGGGCAGTCATCCGGAAGTTCGCATCGGCCTGGAAAAGAAACTGGGCAGTGCACGTGCCAGCCAGATCAAGGTCTACGAAGATCATCAGGCCCTTCTGAAGGACGCCAGTTCGCTGGGTCTGGAAATGGTCGTGATCGCCGTTCCGCTCAGCCAGCATGCTCCCATTGCCATGGCTTGCCTTGATGCAGGATTGCATGTGCTGACAGAAAAGCTGATGGCTCACAATGTCACAGAATGCAAGCAGATGATTCGCAAGGCGGAGTCAAAAGGACTGCTGCTGGCGGTCGGACATCAGCGTCACTACAGCGTGCTTTACGATAACGCGAATGATCTGATCCAGAAGGGCTTGCTGGGCGACATCAAGTTCATTCGCGCTCAGTGGCACCGCAACAACAGCTTCCCCGGCAGCGACAGCTGGAGAAAATGGGATCGCGGTGCGGAAGCAAAGAAGGACAAAGAACGTCTCCTTGAGCTGGAGAAATCCGGCCGTCTGAAAGAGCTCGGTTACGACAGTGCCAAGCAGCTGGTTGACTGGAGACTTTACAGCAAGACCGGCGGCGGTTTGATGGCGGAACTTGGCAGCCATCAGATGGACGCAAGCAGCATCTTCCTGGGCAAAAAGCATCCTCTGGCCGTTCAGGGTTACGGCGGAAAGAACTTCTACGGCGTGAAGAACGTTGGTCCCAAAGAAAACTGGGATGACGATCGCGACATCGCCGACCACATTTATGTCACGTTCGAGTTCCCTGGCCGCCATTATGTGAAGGGTGAGAACGAGGAAGACATTGCGATCGTGACGTATTCCTCCATCAACACCAATCGTCTGGAGTTCTACGGTGAGACTGTCTTTGGCAGCCGCGGCACTCTGATCATGAAAGAAGAGAAGGAAGCTCTGCTGTACAAGGAAAACGGTCCCGGCAGCGGTGGCGGCCTGGAACAGCGACTGTGGGTTCTGGACAGTGCCTCGGGTGGTGGCCCGGTTCTTGACAGCTACAACACCGCCGCGCCATCAGCGGCAGGTGCGATGGCCAAGGGTGCTGTTGGTGACAAAGTCAGCCGTGGCTACAAAGAAGAGATGGAACACTTCTGCTACTGCATCCGTAACGGCAAGGGCTGGCAGGAACTGCGATGCAATGGTCGAGTCGCCATGGCCGACGCCATCATGGCACTCACGGCCAACCTGGCGATGAAGCACAAGAAGCGTATTGTGTTCAAAGACGAGTGGTTCGATGCCGACAACGACGCCGTTCCGGAAACCGATGAGCAAGTACTGTCGTAGGCTATCGAACTAGAGCGCCGCCGGTGCCCCGAATTGTGTTCGAAGGTTGTGGGCAAAATCGTTCCCCTCTCAAACCCCGTTTGGGCCCGTTTGGGAGGGGGCGAACAATCGCAGCAAGTTCGGGGGAAGGCCTCGCCGCAACCCGTGGTACCGCGCTCGCACCGCAAGAACGCGCGCCATTGTGACACATCATCGAGATACCATTTCGCGGAAAGGATCCCTTGGTGATCCTTGTCAATTCTTCTGCTTCTTCAGCAGTTCATTCAGCTGACGGCTCAGCAGGTCAACACGCTCTTCAAGCGACTGAACCTTTTCTTTCAGTTCCGCAATTTCCGCAGGTGATGCCGATGACTCGAGCGAGTCTGTCTTCCGAGGCTCCTTGAGCATCTCCCGCTGTGCCGCTTCCGCTCTTTTTGCCAGCATTTCTTGCTGAGCCTTTTTGAACTCGGCCTCCCAGGCCGCAACGTGTTTGTCGATCTCATCCTTCGGCACTTCGATCAAGACGAGGTACTTTAGTGTGTCGGACCCCAGGTCAGCGTCAGTAACAGTGATGAAGACAGGCAGGGCGACAATCTTTCCGGCGGGTTTCTTTCCAAGCAACTCTGTGGCAAGACTTGCGGCAGCAGCTTCAGAATCCGGGACATCGGAAGACTGTGTTCTGACTCCACCGTTGGCACCTGTCAGCTGATTGAGGGCGGTCTGTTGAAGCACAGCATTGTCCAGAGTAATTGTTCCGGTCCTGGAATCGATCGATAACCCATCGACACTGGAGCCGGATGTAAACTCATACGGCGGCTTTCCACCTCGCACCACGTGGGTTAGTTCCGTCAGTTTCCCGGATGCCAACGTCAGATGTGCCTGGCAGCGTTGAAGTCTCACCGCAACTTCCGGAGCCTC
Source organism: Planctomycetaceae bacterium (assembly GCA_016795145.1). GTDB lineage: Bacteria > Planctomycetota > Planctomycetia > Planctomycetales > Planctomycetaceae > SXXK01. The sequence continues at coordinate 71,727 of JAEUII010000324.1, read as the reverse complement.
TTTTGCTGCATCGGGCTCGTGCAAAAACAATTGTTGTTCGAAGGCCACCCATACTTTTCGCCCCTGCGTTGCCAACAGCGGCGCGGGCAGCATGTCTGTGTCTGAGGAAACATGCTTCGTTCGCTGGATGAGCGGTACCACGGAATCCTGTGCGTCGTTCGACTTGAGCACAACCTGGATGACCTGTTTCGAAATAAAGGGTGAAAGTGCCGGAACGCTCTTTCGCGTTGACTCAGCGGTCACCTTCACGCCTGTTTCCGGAATCTCGATTTGAGCAGTGATCGTGGAGTCAAAAGAAGTCCTGCGTAGTGACTGCCCGAAGATTGGTTGATTCAGCAGGTCTGGCACCAGAGCGGTACGAAAATCGCCGTTCATGCTGGAGAGTCGAGTGACCAGAATCGGAAAGCTCCGGGAACTCTGATTCAGAATCGGCTTGAGTTGCTCGTCGAACAGAACATGATTCATCACCAAACCATCGCGGGTTATCGGCAAACGAACAGTTTCAGCGGTACTTCTCGCGTGGTTGGAGACCATACGCAGTTTCCTGAACTCGCCCGTCTCGTAAACCTCAATTGTGGTATCGGTCACTACGACCAGATGATCACCAAATCGCCCTGCCGTGCTGACCGCCCCAAAGGTCATTAGTGATTTCACGCGTTCCAGTGTCGACTTGTTAAGGATCTCGCACTTTGCTGACGTATTGCCTGGAGGAAGCAACAGCAGCTTTTCACCGAGATCGATGACCTGCGATGGGGATTCCAAAAGCTTTCGCTCGGAGATGACTTTGCCGGATTTCAAATCGACGATGGCAAAACCATACGAGGATTTGCCCGGTGTGGCATTTGCCGACATTCTCTGTCCCGGTTCAATGCGATTCGGACCTTCCCAGATCACGAGGGTATCCGGTTCAGCTGGAGCCATTATGCCCGCTGGCGTAAACGGCAGTGTGATCGACGGATAGACGACCTGACGCTTGAATGAAAAAGACTTCTGCAGTTCATTCGCTTCCAGAGCCACGACAATCTCGACCGCTCCAACGTCGTCAGCTGTTGGCGTCCAGGTCAGTTGATTGCCGTCCGCCTTCATTCCTGCAGGAAGAACATCGAACTTCACCTGAACACCGGGTTCGCTTGTGACAACCTTCAGAACAGACGGTTCATTCACTTTCAGAACGTCAGGACCTTCCAGCGTCGCCATCAGCAAAGGCTCATCCGGCGCTTCGAACTCCTCCACAGGAATGATTGACAGTCGGTTTCGATCTGCGAAGAGAACGACATGCTCCCGATCATCCGCGATCAGCTCTTGCTTCCGAACGACGGCCTTGAAGTCCGCCTGTCCTGTGACACCAGGTGGTAATGATCGATCACTTGTCAGCTCGGATCCTTTCACCTTCACGGCGACGCCCGAAGCGGATAGTGTCCCGTATGACGCGGCATGAATTGAGTACTCGATCTTTTTCGGCAGCGACGGCGAGGAATTCGGGGAGAACGAACGGCTCATTCGCTGGCGCGCTATCTCCTGAGATGTATGTGACAGTCCCAGAATCAAGGGCGGATTCTGAATAAACACGACACCCTCAAAGGGCAGTTCGCCAAGTCGACGGGAAAGAGTCTCGTCATACGCCACGTTTCCCGCGATCGTCATACGGCCGAACGGGTCTGGAAAATACGAGCCCCGACTTTCATGCTCGCTGAACAACGGGGAAAACTCCGGCTTGCGGTCGGCCAGGGAGTTTTGAATCTGGAAGGATTTAAAGCCTGACGGAGACCATGGCCCGCGCGTATAGAAGATTTCTCCTCCTGCCGACACAGCACCATCCATGGCATCGCCAAGTAGACGACCATGGTCAGTCTCGTCACGCAGACTAAAGACTCCCACGGCAGAATCATGTCCAGCCCCGTAGAAATAATAGAGGAACGGGTCATCTGCGTTTTGAGACGCAATGATGGACGACACGCCTGTTGCCTGAAGTGCGACCTTCTTCAGCAGCGTAAAATCCTGATCAGACGGTGATACACCGCCCGCCTGATAAAGATACAAATGAGAATCCTCGGAACAGCCGACGACAAAGACCGTCTTGCCTTCGAACCGCTTAAAGCAAATGGAAACCGGTGCCTTTCCGCTTTTCGCTGTTGTGCTCGGCTCCACCACCCCCTCGGCTGAACTGGCAATGTTCCGAAAGAAAGCGACTTCATTCCTATCCGGGTCAATCGCCGCAAACGTACCTGTGTCCGGGTTCAGAGCAAAGTCTGCATAGTCCGCAGCAAAATCGACCGTTTTGACGTCGGCAACTGCCGGGCTCACATACGAAAACAGAACTGCAAAAACCATTGCGGCCAATGATCGCCAGTTTGACATAACGTAGCCCCAGTTTGCGGAGTCACTACAGAATCTGACACTGAGAGGATCACCCGCAACGGAGTCTGTCACCTTTGTCCCTAAGTGCAACCCCGCCACTGATAAATTCAGAGCCGTTAACAGCTAACACGCGATGAAACTCTGCAGGTCATCCTGCAGCGTCTGACAGATCCCAGTCATCAAAAGAATCCTTGACAACTTTTCGGCAGGACCTTTGATGGTAGAATCTGTTCCATCAGCTCGTTCCCAAAATGATCTTGCGAGGCAGGAAGTGAATCGACTCCTTCTGATCGGTGCGGCGTTTCTGATGTTCGCAGGACTGATTGTCTTCAGCCTGTCGCACAATTCCTCGAATCGACCCGATTCTTCTGCAGCTAGCTCCGAAGCCACGACTCAAACACCTCTCAGCGTCTTCTGCGCAGCAAGCAATCGGACGGTGATGGAGTCGATTCGTGAGGCCTATCAGAAGGAAACTGGTCGCGAGGTTGAGGTTCAGTACGGAGCCTCACAGACGTTGTTGACAAACCTTGAGATCAGCAAAACCGGTGACGTCTATCTTCCCGCAGACTCAAGCTATCTGGAGATCGCCGAGGGCAAAGGTCTGATCGCCGAACGATTTCCGCTGGCAAGAATGAAAGCGGTGATCGCCGTCGTGCGAGGAAATCCGAAGGGCGTCAGAAGCCTGGCAGATCTGCTGCGGACAGACGTTCGATTCATTCAGGCCAATCCCGATGCGGCGGCTGTCGGAAAACTGACCAGAAGCGTTCTGACTTCCAGTGGAAAATGGCAGGAGCTGGAAGCAGCGACGGAGGCCTTTCGCGGAACGGTGACGGACGTTGCCAGTGATCTGAAAGTGGGAGCCGCGGATGCCGGGATTGTCTACGACGCTGTGCTGCACGATTTCCCGGAGCTTGAAGCAGTCGAAGTACCCGAACTGGAAAGCGCGGTTTCCGATGTTTCCGCCGCCGTGGCAAAGTCTGCTTCAGACCCGAAACGTGCACTGCATTTTGCTCGTTGGCTTGCGGCGTCTGACAGAGGTCTCAAGGTCTATTCCGAATTTGGATTCGAGGCAGCACCTAGTGATACATGGACCGATCAACCCGAGATTGTCCTCTATGCCGGAGCCATGCTGCGTCCGGCGATCGAGGACACAATTCAGCGTTTCGAACAGCGTGAAGGTGTCTCTGTGACTCGTGTTTACAACGGCTGTGGAATCCTCGTCGCTCAGATGAAAGCGGGAGAAAAGCCGGACGCTTACTTCGCCTGCGACAAGGAGTTCATGAACCAGGTGCCGGATCTCTTCCCGTCACCCGTTGATGTGTCCGAGAACGAACTTGTGATCCTCGTTCAGAAGGGGAATCCTCATCAGGTTGCTGAACTCAAGGACCTCGCCTCTGAAGGACTTCGAGTTGGCATCGGGCATGAAAAACAGTGTGCGATGGGCTGGCTGACTCAAAACACATTGAAAGAAGGTGGCGTCCAGGAAAGTGTGATGAAGAACGTCACCGTGCAAAGCCCAACCGGCGACCTCCTCGTGAACCAAATGCTCGCGGGATCACTCGACGCAGCTGTGGTCTACCTCAGTAATGCTGTTGGCTCCGGGGAAAAACTCGACGCAATTCGAATTGAGGGGCTTCCTTGTTCAATCGCAACTCAGCCATTTGCCGTCTCTGACAAGACTCAGTTCCCGAGACTGACACAGCGTCTCCTCGCCGCACTGCGTTCGGAGCAATCGAAGGACGCGTTCCTGCAGGAAGGGTTTCGGTGGAAGGCGCAGGAATAGGACTGTGCGATTCGGCCCCAATTGGGCACTAACAAACCATCCCGCGGCAACGCCCAAGGAAGTGTGCTCACAACGGACGTTCACAGATCACGCACATCGGTAGCACGTACGAAGTGCGTGTGCCGCAGGCGCCGAAGCCCAGGTGTGCACGCCGCAAAACCAACGCAGTTGCAAAGGGATCGATGGTCGGACAAAAAATAAGTGACAGAACATAAGGCGAGCACGCGACGTCTGTTCGCGAATCATATCCGCGAAGGAACGCTCCCCTCCCGGACGAAGTCTGAGAGGGGTCGAACGAGCGCCAGCAAGTTCGGGGGAGGTGCCGCCAAATCTCACGGCATCGCCCGAGAAAAGAGTCCACCGCGCCACCGATAGAAATGGCCGTCGCAGAGAACTATCCTGCGCTGTCATATGGCCTAATCGTATCGAACAGTCTTGAGTGCCCGCGAAAGCCGTACTCGCAATACTCCTGCAAACCGTTAGTCGAGTCCCCTCCGAATGTTGCGACATCAACTCAGTCATTCAGCCAACCGCCTGCTGCTCCTGTTCGCATGCCTGACCCTGGGCGAGGATCAAACCTTCGCGGCGCGGCCGAACACGAATGACGGTCCTCCCAACATCATTGTGATTCTGGCCGACGATCTTGGGTACGGTGAACTGGGATGTTACGGGCAGAAGGTCATTCAGACGCCCAATCTTGATTCGATGGCACGCGAAGGGATGAGGTTCCTTCAGTTCTATTCCGGCGCCACTGTCTGCGCGCCTTCGCGGTCGGTCTTGATGACAGGATTACATCACGGTCACACGCGAGTTCGAGGAAACGCTGGAGCCGCCAACCCGGCGGCTCAGGCGTTGAAGGCGGATGATGTCACCGTTGCGAAACTCCTTCAGCAGGCGGGTTACCGCACGGCTCTTGTTGGCAAGTGGGGGTTGGGTGACGCTGGTGCGGCAGAGTCCGGGTTGCCTCGACGTCAGGGATTTGATGAATTCTTCGGCTTCCTGAATCAACAGCATGCTCACAACCACTTTCCTTCATTCCTGTGGAAGAATGAAGAGAAAGTCATGCTAAGGAATGACATCGTTCCAGCCGGCGACACGGGAGCTGGGTACTCGACCAACCAACTGGAGTTTGCCGACGATCTGTTCGCCGCGGAAGCTCTGCGGTTTGTCCGGGACAACAGGGAAAAGCCCTTCTTTCTCTACTGGAGTCTGGTGACGCCGCATGCAAACAACGAGCGAACTCGGATGCTGGGGAACGGAGCCGCTGTTCCGGATTTCGGACCTTATGCGGACAAAGACTGGCCCGAGCAGGACAAAGGCCAGGCTGCCATGATCACTCGCCTCGACCAGCACGTCGGAGCCATGCTGTCGGAATTGAGAACACTGGGCCTTGATCAAAACACACTCGTGATCTTTACCAGCGACAATGGTCCGCATAACGAAGCTCGTCACGACCTGAAACGCTTTGAACCTTCCGGGCCGTACAGTGGAATCAAGCGAAGTCTGACGGACGGCGGAATTCGAGTGCCCATGATCGCGTGGTGGCCGGGGCACGTTGCACCAAACACGACGTCGCCTCATGTTGGTTACTTTGGCGATCTGATGGCAACGGTCACGGAACTTGCGAAGGTCGAATGTCCCGGCGATCGTGACTCACTCTCACTGGTTCCCGTGTTGACCGGTGCGGAGGCGAAGGCGCAAAATCACGAATGGCTCTACTGGGAGTTTCATGAAGGCGGATTCCGCCAGGCGGCACTCTATCAGGGACGATGGAAAGGGATTCGAGCTGGTTCTCCGAACTCGCCAATTCGACTCTATGATTTGCAGACTGATGCGGCCGAACAAAACGACGTTGCGGAAAAAGAGCCTGCGATCGCGGCGACGATCTCTGAGTATCTGAAGACAGCTCGCACGGATTCGCCAGACTGGCCAGCGGTTTGGAAGGAAGGACGCGCCGATGGCGGAAAACGCTAAGTCCTCCGAACCAGAACGCACCCACGGGCGCACGGCACCTTCTTCAGTGGCATCCGCAACGGCGAAGTCACGATGGCTGGCGACGGGCAGAGCACCGCAGTCGGACGTGCCGTTCTTCGTTGGCATGGGGTTCTTTTCCTCGCTCTTCGTGCTCCTGATCCTGGCGCTGGTGATCGCGGATCTTGCGTTTGTCAGGACGGAGGATTTCCGGCGCGAGCTGCTGAAGCCCGAAATTCGGCGGGCGATTGTGCTCACTCTGCAGACTTGTACTCTGGCGGCCATGCTGTCGTTGCTCGTTGCGATCCCGCTGGGCTACCTGCTGTCCCGCTTTCGATTTCCGTTTGCTGCCGTTGTCGACACGATTGTGGAAATCCCTGTTGTTCTGCCGCCGCTCGTTCTGGGGCTCAGCCTGCTGATCCTGTTCAACACGTCCCCTGGAGGATGGTTGTTCGGAAACACAGAATGGAAGCTGGAAGCATGGTTGCGGAAGATCGGAATGCCCGTGACTTACCACTGGCGAGCCGTTGTGCTCGCCCAGTTTTCTGTCGCGTGCGCGTTTGCCGTGCGAACGATGCGAGTCACCTTCGATCAGATTCCTGTGCGAGCTGAAGACGTTGCTCGGACTTTGGGCTGCAGCCGGGCCACGGCCTTCTTCCGTGTCGCATTGCCTCAGGCGTGGAAAGGAATCATCGCTGCGGGAACAATCGCGTGGGCTCGATCTCTTGGAGAATTCGGCCCGATCATGGTCTTCGCCGGAGCCACTCGGATGAAAACCGAGGTGCTGTCGACCAGTGTGTTCCTTGAACTGAGCGTCGGGAACCTGAACGCTGCTGTCGCCGTGTCTCTTCTGATGGTGTTCCTTGCCCTGATCGTGCTCACCGTGTTGCGTGCCGTCAGCGACCGGAGCTACTCACGATCGTAGGCACAAAGATCAGGAATTCTTCCATGCGTCGCGTTGTGTGTCTGATCGTCCTGTTTGCCTTCAGTCTCACATATGCGGCCGCGGATGAACCCGAAGTTCGTCATACGTTTCAGTGGCAGCCGTATTCTGATCCTTCCACGTGTCAGGAAGAGAACTCGTGGTGGACGACGCCGCAGGGCATTCGAGTCTTCCTGAATCGGACTCGCAGGGACGCGTCTGGAACGGAAACAACAGATTCGAACCAGAAGGCAGCGCCAAAGACTCATCTTGTGATCTTCGCAACGCCCAATGGAAACTCGCTGGAAGAAACGAGCGGCTCGGCACCGCTGCCGGAGCTTTCGTTTCGCTTTGGCATTCAGCATATTCTGGCCCAAACACGGCTGCTTCGAACGCTCGACCCAAACACGTCACTCGTTCTCGCCATCGTTCAGGCCCCGAAGCTCAGCTGGCCTGCGTTCCGTGGGGCAGATCCTAAAGCCGGCGTGGTGATTCCGGAGCTGGTGCAGACACTTTCCGAGGCCGTGAACGCGGATGAGATCACGCTGAGCGGACACAGCGGCGGAGGGGCGTTTCTTCTCGAGTACATTACAAGAACGTCCTCGATCCCGACGACCGTTCGACGTTTCCTGTTCCTCGACGCAACGTATTCATGGGATGACATGCTCCATCGCGCTAAGGTCGATGAATGGCTCCGACAGGATTCTGAACTTCGACTTGTCAGCATTGCCTATGACGATCGTGAAATCACGCTGAATGGACGAAAGGTGGTCGGACCTGATGGTGGAACATGGCGTGCGACGGAGCGAATGCGGAACGGGTTTGCTCAAACACGAATGTTGAAGGATGACGTCACGGGGCCTTTCCTGAGAACACAGGATGAAGGACGTCAAATCGTTCTGCTTCGACATCCCAATCCGGACAACAAGATACTGCACACGGCACTCGTGGGAGACATGAACGGACTCATCGCCGGAATGACATTCGGAACCCCACAGGAAAATTCGTGGGGAAAACTCGGTGATGGGCCAGTGTATCAGCCGTACATTCCAGGTGCTCCGTTGCGTGCTCCGTCTCGGTGGAACGCGGAACTCGTTGTCGATGCACCGAAACTGGAGCTTTCACTTCCGCCGCGTCTTGAATCCATGCGTGGCGGACGAGAACTTGCCGGGGAGCTGGAACGACTGGTCGGCAGGGATCGTGAAGACTGCATCGCCAGCGAACTTCTGTCCGGCAACATGCCACAAGCTTCCAGGGAACTCGCACTGATTCGCTATCGAGCGACTGACACAGCTGGCACAGATCATGATGTGTAAGTTCGTGTCGGGCGAGATGTTCTGAGTCTGGGATCCGACAGCGACTCATTTCGTATCCCCATGCAACCGCAAACCGCAGCCAGGATTGCGGGCGAAACTCATTGCACACTCATGACGACTCTTCTGTCCGACATCGTCTTCGACGCCGCCAACGCCAGGCTGACACCGGCTCCGATGACGCAGGATCGTGAACTTCCTTCGACATTCCTGACACATCATGAGTTGATCGAAGAAGCTCTGAAACAACTTGATCATTCAACCCTGATCGCCGGTCACAAAAAGGACGTCGTACAAACATCCCAGCTGAAAGATCTGCAGCACGTCGCCATCTACGGCTGGCACTTACCACACGGCCAACCCATCCAGCCGTTGTACACCAGGCACTTCGCCACCTACGTCGATTACAGCCACGGAGTTCGCCTTGTGCATTCCACCGTGACCATTGACGGGAGGCCCATCGAATTCGAAGACGTACTCCAGTCAGAACATCTTCGCTCCCTGCTGATTCGAGACTGATTTTCTCGCCCGTGAGTCGGCTCGTTTCGCCCCCGGTCGGCTTGTCCGACTGGAGCGTCCGGTTCGCAAGCTAGATCGCGAACACACAAAACCAACGCTCCCAGACGGGCTTGTCCCGTCTGAAGCAGAGGTTCCAAGGCTAGCTCAGGAGCCTGATTCACCGACGGGGCAAGCCCGTCGGGGTCTGTTGCAGAAACTGTACGTTTCTCGTTGTGAGTCGGTTCTAGCTGTGAACCGGCCGCTCCGATGGGGCAAGCCCATCGGGGGCGGAGTTGCTCGCCCCCAGTCGGCTCGCCCCCAGTCGGCTCGCCCGACGGGAGCGAACGGTTGGCAGGCGAGACAGCAACCTCGCGAAACCAAGGCTCCCAGACGGGCTTGCCCCGTCTGAAGCAGAGGCTTAACGGCTATCCTCGCACAGCGTTCATGTTGTAGGCTCCGGTCGTCCCGACATAGTAACTCGGTCTCCACAGCCCCATGATTCCAAGTTTCCGACACGACTCATTCATGTAACCAATCGCAATCGTCTCCGGCGAGTCAGCCACTGCGCCACGCAGGCATACGTGAAGATGGTCGGGCATGACAGAAAGTCCTCCCAGCAGATAGCCGCGATCCATTGCGATAGCCTGGCAAGCCTCAAACAGGTGCCCCAAAAAATCGAGGTTGCCGATCCTATGCCTTCCATCGACGACCAACACCAGATGCAGCAAGTACCAGTATCGGCCACTGCCAACTTCGATCGGCGCGTGAAGCTGCTGATCGTGCCAAACGCGAGTGAACTGCTTTAGCTCTTGTGCAAATTCCGAGCTACAGAATTGCGAGGAGTCCACCTGGCAATGAATGTAGTCTTGAACATCAGCCGTGGTATTCCTGCCAATCGCGCGGAGCGAAACTTTGCGAGAAAACTTGAATGGTATCTTTTGGGAACGGAATCGATGATCGATGCGACCTTTGAGCCGAGCGACGATGAGACTTGGATCAGAGGAAGGTTTCGTACTGACCGTCGCCTGCCAATAGTCGGATTGGCACCTTCGTTCCAACAGCCGGATACCGTCTTGCTCCCAGGCAGCTTCCAACGTACGCCAGTCGTCCTCGCTCAAGCTTGGCATTGAGCCGAGCGAAGGCCAACCGGTCCAGGACCAGCGTAACGAGTACGCGGCAGTCGTTGTGTCAGCGCGATAGCAATTGAGGGACGACAACGGGCAACTCCTTTTCTGGCGAAATTGATTAGGAGTAATAAACTATATCGTACTTAGTCCGTTGTGAGTAGGTATTGGTGCTTCGTTTGCTGACATCGCCCCCAGTCGGCTTGGCCGACTGGAGCGAACGGTTCGCAAGCTAGATCGCGACGACGCGAATCCAAGGCTCCCAGACGGGCTTGTCCCGTCTGAAGCAAAGGCTCCAAGGCTAGCTTCTCAACCTCATTCACCGACGGGACAAGCCCGTCGGGGTCTGTTGCAGAAACGGTACGTTTCTTTTTGTGAATCGGTTCTAGCTGTGAGCCGGCTGCTCCGATGGGGCAAGCCCATCGGGGGCGGATTTGCTCGCCCCCAGTCGGCTTGTCCGACTGGAGCGAACGGTTCGCAAGCTAGATCGCGACGACGCGAATCCAAGGCTCCCAGACGGGCTCGTCCCGTCTGAAGCAGAGGTTCCAAGGCTAGCTTCTCAACCTCATTCACCGACGGGACAAGCCCGTCGGGGTCTGTTGCAGAAACGGTACGTTTCTTGTTGTGAGTCGTTTCTAGCTGTGAACCGGCCGCTCCGATGGGGCGAGCCCATCGGGGGCGGTTTGTTTCGCCACCAAGTCGGCTTGGCCGACTGGAGCGAACGGTTCGCAGGCTAGATTGCGACAACGCGAATCCACCGCTCCCAGACCGGGTCTGTTGCAGAAACGGTACGTTTCTCGTTGTGAGTCGATTCTAGCTGTGAACCGGCCGCTCCGATGGGGCGAGCCCATCGGGGGCGGTTTGTTTCGCCACCATGTCGGCTTGTCCGACTGGAGCGTCCGGTTCGCAGGCTAGATCAAGAGCCTGATTCTTTGTTCTTAATGGAACCCGCGGCTAGCGCCTTGCGGCTCACTCAGGGAGACACATCTTGAGGACGGGCGCGTTGGGCATTTGAAGGTGAGATTCCGGATTCGCGGCATTCCGTGGGGTGGTTGTGATTCTGCTTGTTGATCAGGTGTTTCGCTGCCAAAATGGGGTTGCAGATTGAGCCTCTCATTCTGCTGTCTTACCCTCCTGTGTTGTCCCGCCTGAATGCCTTCCCTTCCGTTTGAGTTTCCCATGATCCACTCCTGCGCGCAGAGTTTCTTTCGGCACGAGCATCGTCATCGTCGCGGTCTGTTGCTACGCTTGTTCGTCATGCTTAGTGCTGTACTTGCGACGGTTCAGGTCAGGGCTCAGGCGTTGACGGAGGAACGTGTTGAACCGCAGGCGGAGGTCTCTTTTGAGCGTCAGGCGAGGCCGGTACTGAAGGCCTATTGTCTGGATTGCCATGGCGGTGAACATACCAACGGTGGTCTCGATCTGCGATTGCGTCGTTTCGCGATCAAAGGCGGGGATTCCGGTGCCGCGATTTCTCCGGGCGATTCCGAACACAGTCTGATCATGCAGAAGATTCGTGCGGGTGAAATGCCGCCGGGGGAGAAGAAAGTTCCGGCGGCCGATGTGGCCATTCTGGAGCGGTGGATTCAGGCGGGCGCTCCTACGCTTCGAGCCGAGCCGGCGGAGATTCCCCCAGGCATTGGAATCACCGAAGAGGAACGTTCTTACTGGTTCTTTCAGCCCATCACAGAACCCGAGTTGCCGTTGTTCTCCGATCCTGTCGTGCGAACTCCGATCGACGCGTTGCTGATGTCGGAGCTAACAGCAAAGGGACTCACATTTTCCCCCGATGCCGATCGACGGACACTCATTCGCCGTGCGATGGTCGATCTGCATGGTGTCGTTCCAACGCCGGAAGAGGTGCGTGCGTTCGAAGAGGATCAGTCGCCCGATGCCTGGGAGAAACTCGTTGACCGCCTGCTGGATTCGCCTCGCTACGGAGAACGGTGGGGACGTCACTGGCTGGATGTGGCTGGCTACGCCGATTCCGAAGGAGCAACCAATGCCGATGCGGAACGCCCGAATGCCTGGCGTTATCGAGACTATGTGGTCCGATCGTTCAACGCGGATAAACCGGCGAGTCTCTTCATTCAGGAGCAGCTTGCAGGGGACGAGATGGCCGGACCTCGCGGCTCTGAACTCACCCCCGAGCAGATTGAATTGCTGACCGCGACGGGATTCCTGACGATGGCCGCGAATGGGACGGGAAGCGGTGACGATTCTCCTCAGGCTCGCAACCAGTGCGTCGCTGACACATTGAAGATTGTCACCACGTCGCTGATGGGCTTATCCGTCGGATGTGCTCAGTGCCATGATCACCGATACGATCCGATTTCTCATGTGGACTATTACCGTCTGCGGGCGATCTTCGATCCTGCAATGGACTGGCAGAACTGGAGGACTCCTGCGTCGTGGCAAGTGTCGCTCTACACAGATGCGGATCGAGCCAAAGCGGCCGAAGTGGAACAGCGAGCGGTGGAGGTTTCCAATGAACGCAATGCGAAGCAAACCGAATTCCTCGCGGCCGCTCTTGAAACCGAGCTGGGAAAATACGAACAACCGCTCCGTGACCAGTTGAAGGCCGCCTACGAAACAGAAGTGTCGAAACGTACGGCCGAGCAGCAGGACCTTCTGAAGAAGTATCCAGCCGTGAATATTTCTCCAGGTGTCTTGTATCAGTACAACCAGGCCGCTGCGGATGAACTGAAGAAGTACGATGAACGCATCGCCGCGATTCGTACGGAGAAGCCGGTTGAGAATTTTCTGCGGGCGTTCACGGAACCTCCGGGGCATCTTCCCAAGTCGTTTCGTTTCCATCGTGGCGAATTTGGACAGCCGAAGGAAGAGGTGACTCCGGGCGACCTTCAAGTGGCTTCCCTTTTTACGAATGCACCGAGTATTCCCGTGGATGATCCGGCACTGCCAACGACCGGCCGACGTCTCGCCTTTGCACGATGGCTGACATCGGGACAGCATCCACTGGTGTCCAGAGTCTTAATGAACCGGCTTTGGCTGAATCACTTCGGAAGGACATTCGTTGGAACAGCGGGCGAATTCGGGAAGCTCGGAGAACAACCAGTGCACCCGAAGCTTCTGGACTGGCTGGCATCCGACTTTATGAAGGGTGGATGGACGTGGAAACGCATGCATCGCCAAATCATGCTCTCCACCGTGTATCGCCAAAGTTCCGCCCCCGATGCTGCGAAAGAAGCCATCGATCCGATCAACCAGCTCTACTGGCGTAAGCCGGTGATCCGAATGGACGCGGAGTCCATTCGTGATGCGATGCTGGTTGTCAGCGGGCAGTTCAAAGAACAGTCGGGTGGCCCACCGGTCCCGATGAAAGCCGATGACACGGGCCAGATTGTTGAAGCAGAAAGCACGGGCCGAAGAAGTTTGTATCTTCAGGTGCGTCGAAGTCAGCCGAACGGCATGCTGTCCGCCTTTGATGCTCCGGTGATGGAAACAAACTGTCCGGCTCGCAGCGTTTCAAACTCCGCGCCGCAGTCTCTGATGATGATGAACAGCCAGTTTGCTCTGACGGCCGCCGAACGTATGGCGGATCGCTGCCTGGCGACTACGAATGCGGCTCAGGTTCCCGCTCTCCCAGGGCTTGAAGCTCTCAAACTGCCTCGCATGAGCGTCTGGGAGTTTGGTTATGGTGCTGTGGTCGACGGTCGTGTGGATTTTCATCCATTGAGTTTCTGGGATGGATCACGCTATCAGGCCGGACCGCAATTGCCCGACCCGGTCCATGGCTGGGTCATGGTGAATGCTCAGGGCGGGCACACGGGCGATGCAGCTCATGCGTCGATTCGTCGGATGACGGTTCCAGCCGAAGGTACATTGAAAATCACAGGAGCGCTCAGTCGTCCGGCTCCGAATGGCGACGGCGTGCGAGCCCGAATCTTCTCCAGTGCAAAGGGACTTCTGGGGGAATGGAAAGCTCCCACGGGAAGCGTTGAGACTCCTCTGGAGATCCGCAACGTCGTGCCCGGCGAAGTGATTGACCTGGTGGTCGATTGCGTGGAAACCGTGGAATCCGATTCCTTTGCCTGGACAGTCGTCGCCAGTCTGACGGGGCCGGAAGGACAAAACCTGGGTTCATGGAACAGTGAGCAGTCGCTGTACCCGCCAGCAACAAGTCCCGAACGATTGCCCGTCGCCGTCGAGTCAGCGTGGCAGTTCTGCTACGGTCGTGCCCCGGTCGACGCGGAACGACAGGCCGTCAGCGACTTCGTTCGAAACCAGTTTGAATACCTAACAACCACCGGAAAAGGTCGCGCCCCCGATGTTGTGCGGCAGATCGTCACCGATGTCTGCCAGACTCTGATGAGTTCCAACGAGTTCCTGTACGTTGAGTAGCCAGAGTCGCGGTTCGCTCCGCCGAACCACGCGTAGGATGGCCTGGTGTTTCTTAGCCGTTAGTGCCGCGTGACGGCGCCGATGTCTTCGAAGTGGTTGCGGATGTCGCGCAGGGTTGCGGGCTGGTACATCGTTGTTCCGAAGCGAGTCGACACGACTTTTTTCTTCACGGCTTCCGCATCTTCCGCGGCGAAGACTGCGAGACACGGGACCTTTTGCGAACGACCGTAGGCCTGCACCTGAGGAAACACGGTCAGCACTTCGTCACGGATTGAGTCCGCGAGGAATAGAATTCCATCGGGTGGCTTATTGGATTTCAGTTTGTCCAGTGCCAGTTCGGGCGACTGGATAAACGTCACCTCGAAACCATGCTTCTCGAAATACTCCTTCAGAACCGAGCATCGCTTCTTCTGAGTATCCACCACCAGCAGTCGAAAATCAGGCTTCACCTGAATCGTCAGCGGCTGCTGAACGGCTGGCGGATCGACATGCTCACCCAGCGATGTCAGCACGGCACGCAGATCTTTCACCGCATCGCCCGCGGTCTGATAACGATCCGACGGGCTGACCGACATCATGCGACGAACGACCGGAAAAATCTGCGATGGAAGATCCGGCTTCAGTGATTCCAGAGGGCGACTGTTCGTATAGCGACTCAACAGCAATCGTTCTTCACGATCGCGAGTTCTTTGCCATGGGCCTTCTCCGCTAAGCAGCTCGTAGTAGATCGCACCGGCAAAGAAGATGTCGCTGCGAGGGTCGAGACGAGGAGCATTCGTGCCGCGTTCCAGTGAGGCATACTCCAGGGCTCGCTGAACTTCATCACTGGTACCAGACTGGCTTGGTGATTCTGCTCCCGCGAGTCCGAAGTCCACCAGCTTCGCAACACCGGTGCTGCTCATCAAAACGTTCGTCAGCTTCAGGTCGCGATGAGTCGCCCCGAGCGTCAATGCGTATTCGAGCCCCTGACAGATATGGAGCATGCAGCGAGTCGCTTCTACCGGATTCAGAAACTTCCGAATCTTCAGGAAGTCGCGCAGGTTGCCGCCTTCCACAAACTCCATCGTGAAATAATGGAATCGCCCTTCGTTGCCAATGTCCAGAATCGGAACAATGTTCGGATGCCGAAACTTCTGGCAGATGCGGGCCTCACGTTCAAAGCTCGCCACTGTCCTGGGATCATCGGCCCAGCGTTCTCGCAGAAGCTTCAACGCCACCATCTGGCCGTCGTCAATCGTCACCGCCCGGAAGACTCGCGCGAAGCTGCCCGACGCGTTTCGGTACAGCAGCTTGTAACGACCAAGCACCAGCCCTTCGGTTTCTCCCTTCAGAATGCGGCCGGTCTGCAAAGGAGTCAGCAGCTGGCGCCGTTCCAGAACCTGAAGTATGGAAGAGACGTCAGCAAGCCCAGCAATTTCCTGCTCGTGCTTCGCCCAGTCCACGGCGGAAAGCAGCCGCGAGGTCAGCAGGAAGGACTTCAGTCCGTCTTTTGACTTGATCGGCGGCATGGACCGTTGGCTAGCTGAATGAGGGTTGATGAATCTTGCGCCTGCAGCTGTTGCAGATTGAGACATGGAAAAATCCTGGAACGCGAATGAACGGCAGCCTTGCTAATGTTCACACATGATGAATGTGTCAAAGCAAGTCTGGTTCCAATTGCCCACGTTCAGCCAACTGGCTGTATCAGGACCTTCGCAACCACTTTCCCCACCTTCTGCACCGGCAGAGTCTAACGCGTGTTGAGTTCATCGCAACCAGTGTCCACCCTGAGAAGTCAGACGATTTATGGGGTTTGCGACGTCATTCGATACGAGTGGCAGAGAAGGATCAACGGAACGTGGACATCCGTTGCCATCATCTTCCGGAACTGAACAAAACAGCTATGCGGGTTCATCCCGTCCTGGGCGTTTCAGCGAATGCGGCTCGACGATTGCCCCGTACATTTCCGGACGACGATCGGCCATCCGATCAATCAGATGCTTCCCGGGCACTCGAACGATCTTCTTTGTCCGTGCCTGGACCGGATCAATGTCGGCTCGCATAACGTCCGCCCGAGCGTCATCGATCGACGTCATCGTGGCTCCGGTCGGATTACAAATGCGGCTTTTTCCGATGAAACTGAAGCCGTTCTCGGTGCCAACTCGATTCACCGCGGCGAAGTAGATCCCATTCTCCATGGCCCGTGAATTGATCGAATACTCGGCCATGTACGCACCACCGGGCGGCCAGTTCGTCGGCAGAGCGATCAAGTCGGCACCGCGAATCGCCAGCACTCGAGCCGCTTCGGGAAATCCCCCGTCGTAGCAAATCAGCATACCAATGCGAACGCCGCCGGCTTCGAACACTTCAAACGGGCGGTCGCCTGGCGTTGTGAAGCGGTCGACTCCCAAATAAGGAAGATGAACCTTCCGGTAGCTGCCAATCACTCCGTCCGGCCCGACCAGGACCGCTGCGTTGAACAGGTCTTTGCCCGCAAGTTCGAGCATCCCGAAGATGACATAGGTCTTCAGCTCGCGGCAAAGTCGGGTGACTCGATCCGTCGACGGCCCAGGAATGCTCTCGCCAAACTGTTTTGCTTCGTCGAGTGAATCAAAGCAATAGCCGGTGGAAAAACATTCGGGGAAAATCGTCAACTCCGTCCCCTGTCGGACCTCATCGCGCACCGTCGCTTCCAGACGACTGAGGTTGGCGTTGATGTCTTTGAACACGACATCGGTTTGAATACCGGCAATACGCATTGGGGTTTCTCTTGAGAGTCGACGGTTATGAAGTTCGCCTGAGGAACCGTGGTCACGGTCATCCGTCCGAAGCGTTCGGCTGTTTTTGCCGAAGTGCAGTCCGGAGTTCGACGGCGAAATGAAAAGCTGTATCGATCAGATCGATTCTGCCAAGTCTATCGCCTTTTCAGGACGATAGAAGCAAAGAAGAACCGGCAGCGCCGACACCAGGCATGGATGTCCAGACGACGCGATGCTGGAACAGACACAGTTGAATGAAGGTAAAACCCGTGAACAAACTTTCCTCACGCTCCGGAATCATGTTGTCGCTCGCGGCTCTTGTCTGCTGCAGTGCGCTCACGGGCTGTCAAACCACCATCGGTGGCCAGACTCTCCCATCGCCTGACTATCTGACGGACGACGTGCAGTATTTCCCTGCCGGTCCTGAGTTCAAGCTGCACAATCAGGTCGAAGCTGCAAAGAAGCAGGCGGCCGAGAAGAAGAAGGTTCAGCAGGGATTCTGATGTCCGGCGGTCAGTCCGCCGGCACCATTTGTCCATCGCCAAAAATAACACGAGCGACGCGTTCATTCGAACGGGCCGCTCGTTTTCGTTTTCTTAGCTGACAGAATCCATCAGACCTTGTCGGCCTTCGGAACCACGTAAGGTTCGCGATACTCACGCGTCAGTAGTGCATTCGCTTCGGCATTGTTAGTGATGACTTCGCGCTCCGGATCGAACTCCAGGACCGCACCCAGTGACATGAAGTCCTTGTCCGTTTGCACGCCATTCTTTTGCAGGTGTTTGACGGTTCGCTGCAGCGTCGCTTCATTGTCATCCAAAGTCTTAAACGACTTCAGCTCCGCCGAGATGTCAGAAACCGACAGCCGATTCTTCTCCCCGATGTAGTAGGAGATGTTTCCGAGATGGCTGATGGCCGCTGACAGGTGACCTTCCCGTACATCCGCGTTCAGATCCTCAACCTTGCGAGACTGGCAGGCAGAGACGAAGTTCTGGAAGTGCTCACCACCGCCCTTGAATTCCTTCACCAGCTTCTTGTCCTTGTCGTAGACGAAGCAGTGGCTATAGGAATCCTGAACGACGTAGCCTTCGGTGCCGTAGAACACAACGCCGACTTTGTTACCAGACTTGCTCTGGAACAGCACGTTCAGTTCTTCATCGTCGCTGTCGTCAACCGAGAGTCCTCGTGTTTCGAAGACGATGCATTTGTCACCGTAGTCGTACAGTGAGATTTCCGTGTTGCCCGTGTCGCCAGCATCGACGTAATCCGGGTTGTTGCGTTCGGCCTGATATCCAAGACGTCCGCCGTAGCAAAGAATGCGGTTTGGATGTGTATCAATGCCCAGGCCCCAGCGAGCGATGTCGGTCTGATGCGGCCCCTGGTTTCCAAGGTCACCGTTTCCGTAGTGACGCTGCCAGTGCCAGTCATAGTGGAAGTTCGGTCGAGTCAGTTGCGGCGATGTGAGACTTGCCGGACCGCTCCAGAGATCAAAGTTCACCGTCGCTGGGATCTTGTAGTCTCCCAGAGCACCAATGCTCTTTCGACGTTTGTAACAGAGTCCTCGTGCGAACTTCACTTCGCCGATTCCCCCGGAACGCATGAAGGCGACCGCATCAATGATGGCTTTACTGGACCGGCACTGTGTCCCGACCTGGCACATGCGGCCGTACTTGCGAGCCGTTGCGATCAGCGATGTGCCTTCATGAACATTGTGGCAGACCGGTTTTTCGACATACGCGTCTTTGCCGGCCTGCATGGCCCAGATGCCAGTCAATGCATGCCAGTGGTTAGGAGTCGCTGTGCTGACCAGATCGATTGCCGGGTTCTCAAACGCCTTTCGCATGTCTGTGACCGGAGTCGGACGTGTGCCCTGTTTCTTTTCGATATCGTCACAGCGTCGGTTGGCAACGGCTTCATCGACGTCCACGATGACTCGGATTTCGGTGCGGTCATCTTTCAGAAACTCACTGATGTGTTCGCCGCCGCGACCGTTAACACCAACGATGGCAACACCCATCTTGTCGTTCGGTGACATTCCTGCACGGCCGATTGCGGGAGCCGCAAAAGCCAGTGAAGCGGCACCAGCACTGGTCGCAAGGAATCCGCGACGCTGAATTTTTCGCATGGAAAGAATCTCCTGTGGTTCTGAAGTGGGGATCTTTGAGGGAGGGAGGTCAGAAGCAATTTGTTGAATTGAGGGTACCGGCCGGTTTACACCGGCCGCTCGCCTGAGGACACATGGGACTGAATTTTGATCGTTCGTTCAAGCGTCAGGTCCAGTCATCGGCTTTGTAAATCCGCTGAGCAGCCTTCCAGTCACCTTCCTTCGGATGGCACTCAAGCCCCACATAGCCGGTGTACTTGAGTGCCTTGATTTCCTGAAAGACTCGCGTGTAGTTCAACTCACCGGTGCCCGGTTCATGACGACCTGGATTGTCCGCCAGTTGCAGATATCCGATGTAGTCCCAGCCTTCCCGCATCCTCATGCACAGGTCGCCGTCGACGATCTGCATATGATACAGGTCCCAGTTGATCTTCACGGACTGAGAACCCACGGCTTTGCAAATGGCAATCGCATCATCGCCTCCGTAGAGACAGTGGTTGGGGTGATTGCGAGGATTCATGGGCTCAATGATGATCGTCTTCTTTCGCTTCTCGCAGATCGGTGCGGCTCGTTTCAGGCCTTTGATCGCAGCAGCATGCATCTCCGCCTTGCTGACACCCGCAATGTCATCACCAATGACCACCGTGAACAGAGAACAGTCCAGCTGATCGGCAATGTCACAGCTTTCTTCGATCTTCCTGACGAAATCATCGTGAGTCGATGCAGGGTTGTTCAGAATCTTGCCAAAGGGCCACGCCGTGAACTGCGAAACAGCGACGTTCTTCTCTTTCAGCAACTTCGCCGCAGCCGGAATATCCTTGTTTTCGTAAGGCCAGAATTCGATCGCCGGATAACCATACTTTGCGGCCAGCTCGATCTTCTCCAGGAACGACTTACCGCCGTACCACATCTCAACGTTGACAGCGAACCGAGTATTCTTCGTCGCGCCAGGCTTTTCCACTTCGGAATCTGCTGGAACCGGAGCCGCCGTCGCCCCTGACATCATGGATCCAGCGGCCAGGAGTCCGCCTGCCATTGCCGCTCGTCGAGAAAACCCAGGTCCCTGATTCATTGGTGGCCCTTTCTTTCGAACAAAGCACGATCCGAAATGAAGCTCGGACGCTGATGGGATGTCACAGAATCACACAATACAACTCTGGACAGCATGCGAGCTTCCGACACGCTTTGTGCACGCCTGGCAGGGTATCCGGCCGCAATTCAGGCGTCAAACCGCTGAGCCTCGAAGGCCTCGCGTGTGATGGCGAAAAACTGCACTTCATCACCTGGACTCAGCAGGCACGGAGATTCTCGAGACGCGTCAAACAGGATGACGGGCGTTCGACCGATGAGATTCCATCCGCCCGGCGAGGCCTGCGGATAGATTCCGGTCTGCTGTCCGCCGATGGCCACAGAACCAGCAGGGACCTTCACGCGAGGCGTCGATCGTCGGGGCATCGCAAACTTCTGAGGAAGCCCCGCCAGATACGGAAAGCCTGGTGCAAATCCAATGAGGCGGACCTGGAACGTGATGGCAACAAACTGATCAATCCAGTCGGACTGAGTCAGCTGTGATTGTTCCACGAGCTGCGGTAGATCAGGAGCAAACTCGGGATCAAAGCACACGGGAATTCGGACGGTCTTTGACGGAGCATCTTCTGAAGCCGCGATGACCTGTGACAACGCGGCTTCGATGCAAACAACTTCCTGGTGCCAGTCGTCAACCAGCCTGTCCAGCATCACCGTCAACGAGGCGAATCCAGGAACAAGCTGGTCCTGTTGAAATCCCGCGGCCTGCAGGAGTCTCACTGCGCGACGAATCTGCGAGAACACTTCGTCGTCTGAAAGTCCGGGCCAGACAATGCGGAGTGCGGAATCACCAAGTACGCTGACGGAAGGCGTCATGGTGGCGCTACTTTGAGGAAGGTTCTGGCGTCGCAGTTTCTGAAGCCGCAGCTTCCGTGGCAGTGGGTTCTGCAGCGGCTGCGGCTGGCTCTACAGATGGTCGCAGGTCGAAGCAGGCGGCTTCCGACGCATTGCGAACAATCAGACGTCCTTTGTTCACAACGGGAACATTCCACGTCCTGTCCGTCAAAGCGTTAAACCGAGTCACCTCGGTGAACTTCTCCGGGATCGCATCCACCACCGCGACGTAACCATCTTCAGCCTGAACGATCAATTTGTCGGACCACAGCAGAACATGTCCGAAACCGTAACGACCGCCCTTCCACTTTCGCTTACCATCTCTGAGGTCAATGCAGCTCAGAATGCCATCGTCGATCCCATACAAGTAGTCGCCCACGCGAACCGCTTCATTGAACTTGAGCTTCATGGATTTCGCCGGAGCCCAGACTTCGGCAGGTCGACCATCGGTGACGGAACCAGGATTCAGCATCACGCAGCCTGCGTTGTATCCGCTGCTGATGAACAGAGACTCATTGAAGCGGATTGGTTGAGCTACGTTGATCTTGTACTGATTCGTCCACGGGTATTCCCAGAGCCGATCGCCCGTCTCCGGATTCAGTGCCAGAAGCCCTTCGCCGTGGAAGATCAGAAGATGCCGAACACCATTGAACTCTTCAATGCGAGGAGCCGTGTAACTGGCCGTATGATTTTCTTTCGCCCAGACAATGTCGCCGGTGGTCCTGTTGTAAGCGATGACCGCTTTGTCCTTGTCGCCTCCCGCGTCAACATACAGATGGTCTCCATCGATCAATGGAGTACCACTCATTCCCCATTCGATCATCTGAGCACCGGCATCGTCGAGGATATTGCGTTGCCAGATGACGGATCCGTCTGATGGTTTCAGTGCTGTAAGAATTCCGGTTGCGCCAAGAGCGTAGATGGCATCGGGCGTCACAACCGGCGTCGCACGTGGACCGATCGCGCCCTGGGCACTTTCGTAACGAGCTTTGTCTTCGCGTCGCCAGAGTTCTTCGCCAGTCTCCACCGCATAACACACCGTACATTCCAACTCCCCGCGTTGTTCCTGGGTAAACAGCAGCGGTCCCGCGATGGTGAAGGACGACCAGGCATCCCCGACGGGATGTCGCCACAGCTCGCGAGGCGGTTGTGCTTTCCAGTCGAGCGGCAGTAGTGGTTCGTTGATCGTGCGATTTCGTCCCGGGCCGCAGTAGTCAGCCCAGTCAGCATCCGTGATTTCCATCGGTTCAGTAATCGTGAGCTTCGGCTTCGATTCGGACTTCTGCTGAGCCAGCCATTCCTGAGCTTTCTGTCTGGCCGAAGGACCGTCCCAGCGAAATTCGAAATGAGGCCGCATATCGCCTTCGAACCATACGTTGCGAACACACGCGCCGAAGATCCCCAGCGAGATCGGCCCCAGTAGCCAAATGCCGAGTCGTGCCTTCCAGGGAACCCCCGAGAACCCAAGCCACCAGAGATTCAGGACCAGAATCGACACACCGATGCCGGTGAAAGTAGCGATCATCGCATTCGTAGCATTCTCCGACAGTCGATTCGCCGCAACCGTTCCCCCCGCGCATAGTGCCAGCAGGATCAATCCAGTTTTCCATCGGACTTTCGAACCAATGCTCTTGCTTACCGCGGGCGAACCTGGATTGTTCATCAACTCAAACTCCAGAAACTTTGGCACCATCAGACACTCAGCGGAATCCTAACCGCTCCGTCCCTTTCACTCCATGCCAGCCCTGCTGAAACAACATGCTCGACAACCGCTTCGGGTGCGACGAATTCTTGTGGATCACGTTGCCGCTGATCATCCCTCACTGACGTTTCGGGTTGTGATGTAGGTCCCTCACTGACGTTTCGGGTTACGATGTGATAGTGAATCAATGTCTTTGTGAATCAGCAGTCCTCGTTTCGCAATGGCACAGGCTCCGTCTGCCCAAATGCTTGCCAAAGTGGGAATCAGCCGAAATGATTCCAGCTCCACCAACGCGACTCCAGTCACTTCAACGGCCATCCCGCCTTCCCACCCCGGAGCCCACTATGCATCGGCAACGCATTCCTGCGATCCTGACCTTCCTTGTCACTTGTGCTTTCCTTGTGACGACAGAACCCCTTGCGACGGCTCAAACGCCAGGTCCACTACGCATTGAAGAACTCACGGCAGACAACTGGGAACAGCTCGTTCCGGCGGGGAAAGAAGTCGACGCCATCTACGGCGACTACGCTCTGCATAACGATCTGATCACCGCCATCATCGCGCGCCCGCTGGCGTCTCGCAACGCGAACATGACCGTCAAAACAGTCGGAGGCAGTCTGATTGATCTGGCATGGCGAGAAGCCGAAAGCGATCAGCTCAGTGCTTTCTATCCGGCTCGCAGGAACCGCGTCTTCCAGGAAACCGTCGAGCTGACTCGCGACGCGGAAGCGACCGCCGTTGGTGGCACAAAACGGTCCGTGCAGTTGAAACTCCGTTCCGCGGGAACGGAGGAACTGCCGGAGATGCACGTCACCTGGAGTCTCGGTGCCGGTGAAACCTGGCTGACTCTTCAAACCACATGGGTCAACACAACAAAGAAGGACGTGGAACTGACACTCTCAGACGATCTCCGAGCTGACGCTGGCAAGGAACAGATGAAGAAGTCTGAGGACGGCAGCCACGATCAATTCTCCTTCCATGACGTGTACTGGAAGCAGGCGTACGTGGTGGAAGCTCCGGGCTTCCAGATTGACAGCAAAAGCAATGCTCGCGAGTCTGTTCTTACATACATCCCGAACAGTCGCACGGCGATCACCCTGAAGCCTGGGGAACGATACAAGCTGGAACGAAAGATCTATGTTCATCGAGACCTGCCGGCTGCCCTCGCAAACCTGATGGCATCAAAACCAGCCCCGGCGACGCTTCATGAACTGACCATCTCGACTGAAGCAAACGGTCAGCCAGTCCCTGAGGCTCGCCTGCACCTGATCAACAAAGGTACGGCTTACGGGACAGTTGTCACTGATGGAAAAGGTCAGGCATCAGTTCGGCTGCCGGCCGGTGAATGGCAGGTCGAACCTGAGGTTGCGGGCAAGTCCTACGCGAAGCAACCTCTCACGCTGGATCAGCCAAAAGCCACGATCGCGATAGCGGGATACAATCCTGGTTCCGTGCATTTTGCTGTGAAGGACGACAAAGGCAATGTGATCCCTGCGAAGATCGAGGTTCGTGGCACGGGAGACGCACCGACTCCAAACTGGGGGCCGGAGTCTGCCGAATCTCTGGTGAAGAATCTCATCTACACGCCAGACGGCGAAGCAACCGTCCGTCTGCAGAAGGGAACGTATGACCTGATCATCAGTCACGGCCCCGAATACAACGCCGAGTTCACTCAGGTTGAAGTGGTCGCGGGCAGAGTGACAGAAAGAGCCGTGACACTGCCGCGAGTTGTCAACACGAACGGCTGGATCAGTGCGGACTTCCACAGTCACAGTACACCGTCCGGAGACAATACATCCAGCCAGGCCGGGCGGGTTCTGAATCTGCTTTGTGAACACGTCGAGTTTGCACCATGCACGGAACACAACCGCGTCTCCACGTATGATGCTCACCTCATGCGATTCGGGGCAAAGGATCGAATGGCAACCGTTACAGGAATGGAACTGACCGGTTCTCCGCTGCCGCTGAACCATCAAAACGTGTTCCCGATGAAAATGACTCCACGAACTCAGGATGGTGGCGGGCCGCAAACGGACACAAGCCCCGAAACTCAGATGGAGCGGATCGCCGCGTGGGATAATCACAGCGAGAAGCTGATTCAACAGAATCATCCGGATGTGGGCTGGCTCTTCTTTGACAAGGACGGCGATCAGAAACCAGACGAAGGGTATTCTCGTACGTTTGGCATCATGAACGTCATGGAGATCCATCCCATCGACCCGCTGCTTTCACCAACACCATTTCGAATGGTCGATGGTAAGCCGGTCGGTAATCAAACGGCTTTCAACTGGCTTCAGTTGCTGAATCAGGGATACCGAGTCTATGGCGTCGTCAACACGGACTCACACTACAACTACCATGGATCTGGCGGTCTCCGACTGTGGATTCGCTCGTCTTCAGACAACCCGGCGCAGATTCAAAGCGACGAGATGCGTGATCAGTCACGCAATGGTCGCCTGATCATGTCGAACGGTCCGTTTCTGGAGGTCTCTGCGAAAACGAAAAATGATCAGGCAACCGCTGATCCGGGAGATGACCTTCAGGTGACGGATGGGCAGGCGGTACTTTCGGTCTCGGTACAAACCCCCAACTGGTGTGACATCGATGTCGTCAGCATACTTGTGAATGGCAAAACAACGCCGGAACTTACCTGGACTCGGGAATCGCATCCGGACCTGTTCAGAAAAGAGACGACCAAATTTCGCCATGACGCCACGGTACAGATGAGCACAGATGCACATCTTGTCGTGGTCACAGGACACAGAACTCAGACACTTGGTGACGTCGTTGGTCCCGACTGGGGAAAACAACATCCAGCCGCCGTTTCAAATCCCATCTTTGTGGATGTCGACGGGAATGGTTTTGTTGCCAACAAAGACACGCTTGGCGCACCGCTCCCCGTGAAGTTCAAAGCGCCATAGTGTCGCCAAAGTAGAACACTTTTGCGTGGATCATGATGGAAAATCTCCCGGACCTTCATACAACCTTCAGGGTCGGGTGGGGTTGTTCCCATCAACTTCAGTTGTTTCTTGGAATTTTCAAATAACACTGACGGACGGTGGAACGGTTTGGAACTTCTCTTATACAACGTTCGCCTTATCGGGTGAGATCTGGTCTCCTTTCTCGTCTCATCTGAGAACGTTCAGGACGAACGTGTTCCCGGAAGTTGCGGAGGATCGATCGGATCACCTGCCGACGGACAGTCAGTATGGGAGGTATTTCCCGCCCACACTAGAACTCCTACCTTGAGCCGGGTGGTTTGGAGTTACAATAGGAAAGGATTCCCTCGTTCATTTTCGCAGGGAGGTTATCTTTCGGAGGAAGTATTCATGCAGCGCAAACGACGAGGACTGAGGCGATCCGAGAAAAAGGCTCCGCCACAGACAGAGTTCGAACAGTCAAAGAAGCGACGTCCATTTACCGTCTTTCTTGTTGAAGACGATCAGGCCGTCCGAGCATCTCTTGTTGAAGCTTTGAACGAGCAGAAGATTGCTGTCCGTGACTACATGACAGCAATGGAATTCTACCGCGACTACCGCGACCCGGTCCCGGGCGTGCTGATTCTGGACCTGCGTCTGCCTGGAATGTCGGGCATGGAACTGCAGGACAAGCTGAACGAAGAAGGTTTTGAACTGCCGATCGTGATGATCTCAGGTCATGCCGACGTTCCAATGGCGGTCCGTGCAATGAAGAACGGCGCGTTCGACTTCCTGTGCAAGCCAGTGAAGGTCGAAGACCTGATCCAGGCTGTCGGTCGTGCCTATGCGTTCTACTACGACGTTGACGCAGAAGTTCTGGAAGACGAACTGGAAGACACCGAAGAAAGCATCAACCGGCTGACAGGTCGCGAACGTCAGGTTCTTGATCATGTGGTCGAAGGTCTTTCCAGCCGTGAGATCGCGGCAGAACTTGGTGTCAGCACCAAGACGGTCGAAGCTCATCGTGCACGAATCAACGACAAGATGCGAGCCGACAATGTCTCTCATCTGATTCGCATGTGCTTCGCCTACAATGAAGAACATGGCACTGAGTGATTTCGGTCACGATCACAAATTCAAAAAGGCCGTGCAGTATTCCTGCACGGCTTTTTTTGTTGGCAGAAATCCATGATGCAGAAGGTCCGTCATCAGATCACCCTGTTCCTGCCTGAAGCTGCCTCACAGCTTGTCGAGTCGGTTCGCGCTGTTGTGGATCCGGTTCAGGCAAGTCTCATCCGCGCGCATGTCACTCTCGTTCGCGACGATGAACTGCCTCAGATCTCCCCAGAGACATTCACCGCACGCCTGGACCTTCCGATCGATCAGCGATCACCGCTGGAATTGACCTTTGCCGGTCCGTCTCCGTCAGTCGATCATGGAATCCTGATGCACTGCGCATCGGAACTAGCAGAATTTCAGGCGTTGCGCTGTCGACTGTTCCCTGAGCTGCAGTCGAAGTCGATGAAGGCTCACATCACTCTCGCGCATCCACGCAATCCGAAAGCAGCAGGAAACTCACCGCAGAATCTACGACCACTCGCAAATGGACTGACGATCAAGTTCCGCCAGCTGGCACTGATCCAACAGACCGGTGGCCAGCCCTGGGTGACTTTGAAGACGGTTGATCTGTTCTAACTCCGTGACTCCGCGGGCGATCGCAAACAGCCTATCGTCCAATGCTCTGCCCTGACGGTCGTCGAGTCTTCGCGGTCTTGAGGTCAAAGTTCGCCTCACCAACCGTCTCACCCAGCGCCTGCAGGAATTCCGGACCGATGTTGACTTTGCAGTCACTGCCGGTCGTCAGAATGTAGCGAAGCCGTTGAGCCCCTTTGTCTTCGCCTTCCGCCGCGCTGCTGCTTCCAGTTCCATTTCCGTGGTGGCCGTTGCCGTTCTTTTTGACAGCGTCTGCCCACGAGTCGACAACCAGAATGACGTCCGTCGAACCCGGATACTTGCTGAGCAGTACGCGAACTCGATCCACATCTTCCGGCGAGTGCATGCCCGTTTCAAACTTGATGGCGACCTGAGAAGTAAACTCCTTGTCGGCCTGATCCAGTGTGTAGATTCGGTTCACAACAAGGTTCGGTTCGCGGCTGCGGCGATCCACTTTGCCCGCTACGATGATCACGTTCTCGGCTTTGATCTGCTCTTCATAGCGAGCATAGTCTTCAGGCCAGGCAATGCATCGAATGATCCCCGATGGATCTTCCAGGTCGAAGTTGGCATACCGAGTATGTCCGTTGCGGCTGGACTTCTTGGCCGTGGCCAGCTTGATCGACGAAATCATGCCGCCAACGACAACCTGAGTCCCGTCTTCCATTTCCGCCAGCTCGGCATTGCGATTTTGAGCATACCGTTCGACTCGGCGTGAATGCTGAGTCAGCGGATGAGATGTCAGATAGAAACCGATTGTTTCTTTTTCGAACGCCAGCTTCTGCGAATGAGTCCAGTCTGGAACATCGGGCAAGCCAGTCGAAACTGGTGCACCCGTATCGTCCGTCTCTTCCTCATCATCTCCACCGAACAGGCTCTTCTGGCCTCGCGCCTTATCCTTCTGCTTCGACAAGGCAGATTGAACCGCCCGTTCGACGACAGCCGTCTGCTGGGCTCGTGTTCCCGGCAGACCATCGAGCACACCGGCCTTGATCAGTGTTTCCAGCATGGACTTGGTCAGAATCTTCGGATCGACTCGTTCCGTCAGATTGAAGATGTCGCGATACGGACCATTCGCTATGCGTTCTTCGACGATGGCCCTCACCGCGTTTTCGCCGACGCCCTTCAACGCTGCCAGGCCGAATGTGATTTTGCCGTCGAGGATGCCGAAATCCACTTCCGACTGATTGATGTTCGGCGCCAGAATCTCAATCTTCATTCGGCGAGCATCATCGATGTGTTCGCTGATTCGCTCGGTGCTTTCCATTTCGCAGCTCAGCAGAGCCGCCATGAATTCGACCGGATAATGAGCCTTCAGATAGGCCGTTTCGTAGGCAATCAGTCCGTATGCCGTCGAGTGTGATTTGTTGAAGCCGTACCCGGCAAACGCAACGATCAGGTTCCAGAGTTCCTGTGCGACCTGCTCCGCAATTCCGTTCGAAACCGCTCCCGCGATGTAGTCCGCATGGAAGCCCTGAATCACTTTCTCCTGCTTCTTGCTGATCGCCTTAATGCACTTATACGCTTTGGACAGTTCGATGTTGCCCACGCGATTCAAAATGCGCATCACCTGTTCCTGGTAGACCATCACGCCGTAGGTCTCTTCCAGAACCTGGTCCACCAGAGGATGCACTTTGCGAGGCGGCTTACGTCCGTGCTTCACGTCGACGTATTCCATGACCATCCCGCCTTCCAGCGGACCTGGTCGATACAGCGCCGACGTCGCGATGATGTCCGCGAAGCAGTCCGGCTTCATCTTGGTCAGAAGGTCTCGCATCCCGCCGGATTCCAGCTGGAACACACCCTTCGTTTCACCTCGCTGCAGCAGCGCGAAGGTGCGAGCATCGGTGAGGTTGTTCTTCACATGCTCCAGGTCGAAGTCCGGATGGCTGCGTTTTACGTTCTGAACTGACTTGTCAAGAATCGTCAGGTTTCGAAGACCGAGGAAGTCCATTTTCAGCAGGCCGACCTTTTCGACAGTCGGTCCGTCCCACTGAGTAATGATGTCTTCCTTGCCGGTGATCGTCTGCAGAGGCAGAACGGTATCCAGCGGAACATCCGCGATCACGACGCCTGCCGCGTGAGTTCCCGCCGAACGCGCCAGACCTTCAACGGCAATCGCGAAGTCCAGCAGCTTCTTCGCCGTCGGATCCGTGTCATACGCCGCCTTCAGATCCGCACTCTCATCGATCGCATCTTTCAGCTTGATGTTGAGCGTATCCGGAACCATCTTCGCCAGCTCGTTGACTCGCGCGAGAGGCACATTGAGTGCTCGGCCAACGTCGCGGATGGCGTTCTTGGCCTTCAGAGTTCCATACGTTCCAATCTGTGCGACGTTGCGTTCGCCGTACTTCTGTTTTGTATAGTCAATCACCATCTGCCGACGATCACGGCAGAAGTCGATGTCGATATCGGGCGGCTCGTTTCGGCTTGGGTCAAGGAATCGTTCGAACAGCAGGTCGTACTTCAGCGGGCAGACATCGCCCAGTCGAAGCAGATACGCCACGATGGCTCCGCACGCAGAACCTCTCGCACCACACGGAATTCCATTGCGGCGAGCAAACTCGACGAAGTCCCAGACGATCAGGAAGTAGCTCGCGTACCCTTTCGATTCAATGACGCTCAGTTCATACTCAAGTCGCTTCCAGTGCTGAGGAGTCAGTTCATCGCCATAACGCTCGTGCATGCGTTCCTGGCAAAGATCCTTCAGGTACTGGATGTCGGTCTTCTGATCCGGCGGACGAAAGACCGGGTAGAGTTTTCGATCACCAAGCTGGATGTCAACACGGTCCGCGATTTCCTGCGACCGAGCCACAGCGTGATCGAGTCCAGGGAAGCGCGTGTACATCTCATCCGGCGTACACACATGGAGCCCGTCGTGCTCCATCTTCATGCGTTTTTCGTCGTCGATGGTCGTACGAGTATTCACGCAGAGCATCACATCCTGCACCTTGGCATCGGCCTGAGTCAGGTAGTGAGCATCGTTCGTCGCGACCAGCGGCAGTCCCATTCGATTCGCCAGATCAACGGTCAGCTCAAGGCACTGTCGCTGAATTTCGAACCCGGAGTTTTGAATCTCCATGTAGAAGCGATCACCGAAGACTCGCACGAACCACTCGACCAGCTTCTTTGCCTCGTCCTGATTGTCCGCCAGAAGAAGGCGTGACAGATCGGACGACGCACATCCGGAGAGACAGATGATTCCCTCATTGCACTCTTCCAGCAGTCCTCGGTCGATTCGCGGCTTGTAGTAAAAGCCATCCAGATACGCGGAAGACGACATGCGAATGAGATTGTCAAACCCCTTGCGGTTCATGGCCAGAAGTGTCAGGTGAGACGCCGCTTCCTTCTGTCGGCTGGCACTGCGGTCCGTTCGAAGACCGGGAGCCACGTAGGCCTCGTAGCCAAGGATCGGCTTGACCCCGCCGTACTTGCACGCATTGTAGAACTCAATCGCGCCGTAGAGATTGCCGTGGTCTGTGATAGCAATGGAGTTCATTCCATTCGCCTTCACGTGCTGCACCAGATCCGGAATGCGATTCACGCCGTCCAGAAGACTGTAATGAGTATGGCAGTGCAGGTGACAAAACGGCCGCGTGCAGGTAGCAGGATCATGCGCAGCAACAGGAGCAGGGTCAGCCATGACGAAATATCCAGGTTCACAAAATCGCAGGGTGCGGAGGAATCAGCGTGTTGTGGAATGCCAGAATCGCACTCCGACAGCATTTTACGCCGAGACACGACGATCGAAAACTCATCGCCCCAGGATCACCAGGAATCACACGGAGGGCGGTGGCAACTCACAGGGAAAAGCTCAATTTGCGACGGTATTCGATGCGTTGAATTTTTGTCAGACATATTTTCTGTCGTCGGTTATCACTGCGATTCGCTGATGTTGCATCTGGTTTGCGACAACACACCACTTGAGCCGTTCCGTTCATTCGGGGTTTCTATCGTGGACGCCGAATGCCATACGCTCAAGCCGACATTTGTCGGGCGGACGCTTCTCAATCCTGTAGTGCTGATGTAGGGTCCGTTATTGCCACCCCCGGCAGAGGGAGTCTGATCAGTCTGGTGGTGTCCATCCGCTGAAAGCCTCGCCGCGTGGGATCTCGGAAAAGGAGTATCAAATGAAGTATGTCATGCCGTGCCTCTGCCTTCTTGCAGCGGCGTTCTCACTCAACTGGCTAAGCGGGGCGGATGAATCCGCTGCCAAAACAAAGTCCAGCGTTGCTCCGGAGACACTCTTGCCAGCCAGCAGTGTCGTTCTGGCTCGCTTTGATGGATCAGACGCACATCTTGAAGGATTGAAAGAGACGGCCGCCTGGAAGTCACTGGAAGAATCCGGTTTGGTTCCTCGCATCCTCGACCTCGGCCAGTTCTTCGTCTCTATGGCTGGTGACGAAGCGGGTAAGATCGCCAGATCCGCCATTGAGCATGTGCGGTCAAACGGCATTTCGCTCGGCGTAGCTGTTTCAGGCAATGGCCAGGAGATGTCGCCGTATGGCGTCCTGGTGCTCCACAATGCCGCACAGTTTATGGAAGTTCTGCAGTCAGAGGTTGTTAAGGCCGCTGAGCGAGAAGGACATCCGGTAGCAAAGACCAGCCTCAGTGGCCGTGAGATTTCCACGGTCACCACTGAAATTCCGGGCGTGGAAGTCAGCTGGTGGGATGAATCCGGACACCTTGTTATTGCCACTGGAATGAAGGCCAGCGAACAAGTGTTGGCAACAGCCACTGGCAAAACGCCCAACGTGACAACTTCAGAACTCTGGAAGTCGCTTCGCAATTCTTCAAAGTGGACTGTTGATTCATTTATGTGGATCAACTCGGGGGTATTGATGGATCAATTTGGTTCTCAACCTCTGCCGCCTACTCCTTCGGGCGAAGAGATGACAGTGTTTGATCTGGCGAAACAATTTGGCGTGCACAACATTCGTCAGCTGACGATTCAGGGCGGCTACAAGGGTGAAGTGACCTGGAGCGAAATGCATGTGGACGCTTCCGGACCACTCGAAGGTCTCGCGGCATTGATGCAACAGCGTTCCATGGCACTGAGCGAGCTGCCGCCACTTCCAAAGAACACAACCGGGTTCATGGCATTCACATTCGACACAGTGAAGGCGTGGGATACGGTCATTGATGTCGCCCGCAGCATGATTCAGAAGATTGAACCAAATAATGAAGCCAACCTGGATATGGCTCTTGGAGCGATTGGACAAACCCTTGGCGGCGATATTCGGGACGATTTTCTGAGCGGCTTCGGTGACGTGTGGTGTGCCTGGGCCGATCCGGCAGCGTTGCCGATTCCGATTGGATTCTCCCCGGCGATTGCAGGCAGCGTGAAAGACAAGAGCCTTGTCCTGAAGGCCATTGAGCAAATCACGAACCTTGCAGAACAGCAGGACAGAGCAGACGAATTCACAGTGCGTCACACGACCAAAGATGGACGTGATACGTTTTCGATTCAGATTCGCGATGTTCCAATCGTTCCGACGATCCTGGTGACGGACAAATGGATTGTTGCCAGCATCACACCGGGGGCAATTCAGTCGTTTGTGCAGCGTGAATCCGGCAAAGGTGCTTCATGGAAGCCTGACGAGAAAGTGTCTGCAGCACTCGCTGAACTTCCGAAGGAATTCACTTCTCTGACGGTGGCAGACCCTGCACCGGGTTATCAGCAGTTGATGACCTATGCACCCATGGCATTGACTCTGCTGCAGCAACAGTTGCCGGCGATGGGCCGCGGCGAAATGGAACTTCCATTTGGAGTCGAAGACCTGCCAGCTCTGGAATCCATCACTGATCCGATGTTTCCCAACGTGAAAGTTGGATTCAATACTGAGAACGGGATCGCTTCTTTGTCCCGACAGTCTGTTCCAACGAATCCGGCGGGAAACGTTTCAACCACCGCTGCTTTGCCGATCATGGTCGCTCTGTTGCTGCCAGCGGTACAACAGGCCCGCGAAGCTGCTCGACGCACTCAGTCAAAGAACAACCTCAAGCAGCAGGCGCTCGCACTTCACAACTATCACGATGTCTACAGCCATTTTCCTCGGGGTACGATTGAGAATGACGATCTGAAACCGGAAGAACGACT
Organism: Planctomycetaceae bacterium; assembly: GCA_016795145.1. Lineage (GTDB taxonomy): Bacteria > Planctomycetota > Planctomycetia > Planctomycetales > Planctomycetaceae > SXXK01. The sequence continues at coordinate 38,198 of JAEUII010000324.1, read as the reverse complement.
GAGCTGGTATGTTTCAATCCTGCCTTTCATTGAGCAGGCCGCACTTTACGAAGCTATCGACCAGAAAGCGGGCTGGGCAGCTGACGCGAATGCTCAGGCCGTGCAGACAGCGATCCCGTCCTTCCAAAACCCAAGTCAGCCGAACAACAGAGAGAACCCATCATCCAGCGACTACGTTGGCGTGGCTGGGATCGGACCTGACGCTGCTATGCTGGACAAGGATGACGAGAAGGCAGGGATCTTTGGTTACGACCGCGAAACAAGTATTCGTGACATCACCGATGGAACCTCGAACACACTGATGATCATCGATGCTGCGAAGCCAAACTCAACCTACATGGCAGGTGGAGAAGCGACGATTCGAGGCTTCAGCAAGAAGCCTTACATCAATGGTCCGGATGGCATCGGCTCACCTCACACCGGTGGTGTTCAGGCTGCATTCGCTGACGGATCCGTCAGGTTCATCTCAGAAAACATTGACGATGAGGTCCTGGAAGCGCTCGCAACCATGCACGGTGGAGAAACAGTCGGCGATTTCTAAGTCGTTTTCCGGACGGAGGTAGTGAATCTTGATAAAGATCCCTGAGCACTGAGTCTCAGCACCGTTCATAATGGCCGCTTCCTTCGGGAAGCGGCCATTTTCATTGGCAGAATCATCAACGCCTCGAACGGATCATCGAGCCAGCTCTGCTCCATCCCATCACCGACAGCAGTATCAGAAGCGGCATCACGGGCGTCCGCATGCGTGTGTCGGTCCAGTAAACCGTGTGCATCAGAACAAAGGCCAGCACACAAAGCGCACACGTCGCTTCGGGAACAAAGAGTTTGATTCGGAACGAAAAGACGACCCACATGATCAGGCCAAGCCACAGAGTTCCATACCATGCCGACAAACATGTTGTCAGAAATGAGTTCTTCGATTCTGCTGTCGAAAGAGCCCAGAAGCGTCGCAGCCTTAGTCGAGTCGCCTTGAAGGCAGCCGATGGATTTTCCTTCATCGCCGCCTTTGCGTAGGCGGAATACCAGGCATCCAGTTCCGTCTCCTTCAGAATATCAGTGCCGGACTGTTTTGCTTCTTCAAGCGTTCGTCGCTGCCATCGTTCCAGACTCGCACCTTCCCAGGGGAATTCGTCTTTTCCGTTAATGACATCACGGTAGAAGTCCGGGTTGTTACCAAGAGCCAGTGTGTAACCACCGTGAGTTGTCGCCGGGATAATTCTCTGAAACTGCAGGTAGTTCCGAACGATCCACGGACACAGCCCCACGACAAACATCACGCCGACCGTCAGAACTCGTCGCAGATCCGTTCGACGGTCGTTCGTTCGCTTCACAAGGACAGCGAATAGCTCAGCCAGCAGGATCAGAAAGACACAAACCGCAACCGTAGGCCTGATCAATGTTGCTGCAGAAAAGAACAAGCCGGCAACAATGCAGCGTAACGTGCTGCTCCTGCCATCTGGTGCAGCGCAACACCGACAGTAAACAAACACGGCCAGCATCAGAGCCGCAGCGCAGGGAACTTCGGTCATTGGCAACAGCGAGTATCGAAACAGCAGCGGATCGAACATCGCAATCCCCGTAGCGATGAGACCGAATCGCCTCAAGTCGCAACCGGGAGTCTTCCACAGGCAGTATGCAATTGCCAGCGTGGCCAGAAGACTGATGAGCAATACCGATGCCCATTCAGTGCAGCCGACAAATTGAAATGCAGCCAACAGAACTGGATATCCGGGGGGACGGAACGCTGTGGGGAGATCCGAATACGGACCGCTGTAGCTCCCTGTCTTTAGCAACTCTGCAGCATGGGCCAAATAACCATCAGCGTCCAGACCCAACTCTCCAGGGTTACGGAACGCGACAGCAACTCTCGCTGCCGAAGCCGCCGCCACAACAGTGCACCAGAGGAACACTTCGCGAGTTGATCGTCGATCAACGGGATGTTCAACTGAGACTGGAACTGACATGCCATGCTTGCCGTGACGAAACAATGGAACCTCAGGAAGACAGTTCAGGACTACGTCAGTGAAATTAGATTCACGACCGGTGTTTCGCCGAATGTAGGCATTTCAGGAGATTTCGAGAACAACAATCGGACATCCTCCCGCTTAGTGCTCCGTCAGAACAACAAATATGTCAACGAAGAGAGGTTCGTCATTCCCGCGCAGGCGGGAACGGCGGGAACCTAGCTTTCAACGTTCTGGGTTCCCGCCTGCGCGGGAATGACGCCTAAACCCAAATTGTTGATGTGACAAACCACGAGACGAAGCTGCGATGAGTACCGCGAGCCACAGCATTCAAAAGCGGAGTCGCCGCCGGAACCGGCAAATTCTGCCGCTGCAAGTCGAAGCCTGACAGGGAGATGCGTCGATCGAGACGGTCTTGATCCAAACTTCCGATCGGGCGTATAGTTCCGCTCCGATTGTTCTCTCAAACTTATCGAGAACCAACGTGCAATCACGCCATCCTCATCGAAACCCGCTGACATGTCGCCTCGCGCGACTGCGCGTTGTGATGACTTGGCTTTCGATTCTTGTGCCCGTCCTGACTTCGACAGGATGCAATGGGCGTTCAATCAAGGAAGACAATCCAGTCTTCACTGCCGCACCTCCTCGACGTTCTTTGGTCAACCAGGAAGCGGATGAGGAAGAACGACGGATCGCGCAGCTGCAACAGCCTGCCAACAACGGCAATCGTCCAGCAGGATTTGAAATTGCGACTGGTGAGCTGACGGGGACCAGTGTCGTTGCCCTCGTCAACGGCCGGCCAGTTTTCCTGGATGATGTACTTGGCGGTGTCAGGCAGATTATCGAAGCAGATCCTCGAATTCCTGCCGAAGCGAAGCAACAGGTACTTCTTTCGGAACTCTCGAAACGCATCGAGAAATACACGGACGATGAACTGGTTGTTCAGGCGGTCGAGAAGAAGATCCCGGCGGATCGCCGAAAGACCATTGAAGAATCGCTTGAGCCACGCTTTCAGGAGATTCTTGATGGCATCCGCGAGAAGGAAGGCAAGACAACGATTGCCGAACTGGATGACTTCCTGATGGGGCAGGGAACGTCGGTCGATCAGCTTCGACAAAGCTTTCTGCGAATGCAAATGGTTGAAGGATATATCACAAGTGTTGCCAAAGCTCCGGAGAAAGTCGATCGCGAAGATCTCCTCCGCTACTACGAAGATCATCTGTCAGACTACACGCCGGAGAAGCAGGTTCGATTTTCGAAGATCGTCATTCGCTTCAGTGACCACGGTGGTGAATCTGGTGCTCAGCAGACGATGGGGCAGGTCGTCGCTCAACTCGATCAGGGAGTTGATTTCGGTGAGGTTGCCAGAACCATGTCGGATTCAAACGCGGACATGAAGGGCGACATGGGCTGGGTACGTCAGGCTTCACTCACGGAAGAAATGGCAGCGATTCTGAACCAGACTCCTGTCGGCAGCGTCTCAAATGTGCAGAGACTCAAAGACCGTCTTGAAATCTACAAAGTCACAGATCGCAACGATCCGCGTACGATTCCGTTCGCTGAGGTCCAGAAGGAAATCGAAGAACAAATCCTGACCGACATGAAGCAGAAGGCTCGAGAGAAGGTCCGTGAGGACATTCAGAAAGACGGTCATGTCGAAATGATCGTCAAGCCTCGCAGGAAAGAAGTTACTCCTGCCATCATGAACTGATGATGATTTTCAGTTCTGCTGCAGGCCCGTGCGAGTTGCAATCAGCCCGGCCACATAGCCGCCCTTGAAGCCTGCATCGATATTCACGCAGACGACGTTCGAAGCACAACAGGTCAGCATCGAGAGCATTGCCGTCAGTCCGCCGAGTGACGCTCCATATCCCACAGACGTCGGCACACCAATCACAGGACAAGGAACATAGCCGCCCAGAACCGACGGCAGAGCTGCCTCCATCCCGGCGACACACACAACAACGGCGGCTAACCGAAGCCGTTCAAGATGCTGCAGCAATCGATGTGGTCCCGCCACACCGACATCCTGAATCAATTCACACTCCACATTCATCCAGCGAAGCGTTTCGATCGCTTCCTCAGCAACCGCTCGATCACTACTGCCCGCTGTGACAACATAAACAGGACCGCCAACCACCTTCTGCTCGCCGACGGGAACTCGAACGGTATTCGCGATGGAGTTGACGATTGCTGCCGGGAAATGCTGTGCCACAGCGCCGGCCGATTCAGGTCGGATGCGAGTCACCAGGCTGCATTGCCCCGCGGCCTGCTGGGCGCTGATTAACTGCAGGATCAGTTCCGTCGATTTCCGTTCGCCATAGATGACCTCCGGAAACCCACAACGCTGAGGACGCAGGAGATCGAGATCCGCTTCCGGATTTGCTGGAACCGAATCCGGCCCGCACAGTCCAAGGCTCTTCAGCGCGGAAACGGCCCGATTGAGATCTGCCGGGTTCTGATAAAGGTTCTGCAGAGTTCCCAGCAGATCCTGTTCAGCGGGTCGGAGATTCGACATCGGCTCGGCTCAGCGGAAAGATCGGCTGATCTCCGATCGAAGTGAATTCGGTATCACCAAGAAACAGACAGCCGGCATTCGGATGCCGAGCCTGCTGGTCTGCCGGCATGTGCTCAACAGCTGTTGTCAGAAGCAGCTTCACTTTGCCGTCATACTGCACAAGCTGTGGACAGGTGACTCGCGGAGATCCCGGGCACTGCCAGACCGCTTCAAGGTGACCGTCAGCAATCCGATACTGTCGAGCGGATCCAAAGGCCGGATCACCGGGGTCATACAAGGCAACGATCAGGCTCTTGTGATCCGGCGTCAGGATCATTCCATCCGGAAAGACATTCTCTGCAGTCAGATCAACGACCACTGTTTCGTCGCTGACCTTGCCGGAAGCGATGTCCAGCTTCTGCCTGACAATCTGCTTCGTGCACGAATCGATGTCGAACAGCGTCAGTGACGAATCGGCATTGCGAATGACGGCTTTGCCATTCGAACAAATCTGATCCGTGCGCAGCGGGATTGTCGCCCCGTCTTTGCAACGCCAGAGATACAGGCCTGCTTTCTTCGTTTTGAATTCCAGCTCTTTGCATCCGAAGATCAGGTTGTCTTCCCACACAACAGCATCATTGATAATGGTGTTGCCAACCGCGTTGTCGACATTATGAATGAACGTGCACCACTTTCCGGTCGCGATATCGAACATCCCGACAGAGCGTTCAACGCCGCAAACAAAAACGCCTGCTTCAGCGGTTGGAAAAGCAAAACCAGGCCGCCCCGGCAACACGTACGAGGAATTGGTTCGAGACTTCAGGTCAAGAATATTCACCGACCCGACCGTTGAATCAGCGCCATGCTGAATCCCCACCCAGCTGACTCGACCGTTGCCCAGCGAATAGGGGCCTTCCGGGAGGAAACGCAGGGCTTCAGTATCAGGACGAAACAGGAGTTCCGCTTCAACGACCTTCATGCAGTCCATCCAATTCACAATTGCTCTTTACTGCGGCACGGATCCGAACCATTCGGATCGTCTGCCGACTCCATGTTGCAGCCACAACCAAATTCAGCATCTGCACAATTTGAGGCAATGACAGTTTCTGAGACGACCAGCAACTGAATCTCTTCAGCACTCTCCAGCTCCATCACACCATTCGAAGGAGCCTCTGTCGCCTCATCATCCGGCGTTGCACTGGAAGATACCGTTTCGTCATCCTGCAGCAGGGACAGCACAGCGTTTCGAGCTGCCTGTTGTTCCGCCTCTTTTTTGCTTCGTCCTCGGCCGGACTCGTACATCACTTCCCCGACCTTTGCGGAAATCAGAAACTCCCGGGCGTGATCCGGTCCGGATTCGCCCACAACAAGGTATTCGGGTGTCTTGCCGAGCTCTCGCTGAGTATACTCCTGCAGCTGGCTCTTGTAATTCTCCGAGTCAACAGGGCGGCAAAGACTCAGCTCCTCACGGAACGCATGAAGAATAAAGCTGCGGGCCGCATCGAGCCCGCCGTCAAAGTAAACTCCGGCAATGAGCGATTCGACGGCGGCCGAGAGAATCGATTCCGGTATGACCTGCAATCCCCGCCCGACCAGGATCAGTGGTTGCAGATCGAGAAGTTTGGCAGCCCGAGCACACGTTTGGCGGCTCACCAGCCAGGACTTCATCTGAGTCAGCTGGCCTTCTCGCTGTTCAGGAAACAGCTGATACAGATACTCGCAGATGATGATGCCCAGAACAGCATCGCCAAGGAACTCCAGGCGTTCGTTGGAATCCAGTCGAGTCTCAGCGGCCGAACTGTGCGTCAGGCATCGGCGCAGCAGGGTACGGTCCCGAAACTGGTAACCAATTCGGGCTTCACAAAGTTCCAGAATGTCATCAATGGAGGACATGACTGTCGGACTGCCTTTCAGCTCATAATTCCACGAAGCGGCGTATGCTAACGGCTTCATGGTCCGGTTGCGACAGTTCTCCCCGGAGTCTCCCCTACGCTTTCAAATCTGACAGCCGGGTTGGTTCCCTCTATCGCGACGAACCGGACGGCTCAGCGGATCCGGCTTGCTCAGCGGATGTAGATGAATTCCGGTGAGTTGAACATCGTATGAGCAACTCCCTTCCAGACCTGTGCGTCGATCAGGATGGGGTTCCCGGTCTGCAACTGACCCGCAAAATCGGTCCATTGCTGCAGCTCTTCGTTCGTCGCGTTTCTCCCAAACGCACGAAGAAACATTCGAGCAACTCGTGATGCGACATCAGTGTCTGGCTCCAGCACAAGCCGAGCCGACCAGACATCAGCCATCTGATGCACAAACGGATCATTCATCATCAGCAGAGCCTGGGCAGGGACGTTCGTCACATTACGTCGACCGCTGGGAAGCTTCAGGTCAGGAAGGTCAAACGTTGTCAGAAACTTCGGCGGATCCATGATGGACATTGTCAGGTAGAGCGATCGCCGTCCATTCCCATCGACAGGTCCGGAGTAGAGTCGCTTCGAACCATCCTCAACCAGGCGAGGCGGATTGATGGGGCGTCCGTAGAGCTGATCATCCAGGCGACCAGAGACACTCAACAGAGCATCGCGGATCGATTCCGCTTCCAAACGACGTGTTGCAAAATGATGAAGCAGTCGGTTTGCAGGGTCCCGCTGGAGTGCAATCTGCTGCGGAGTCCCTCCCTGGCGAAAAGCTCGGCTCGTCACCAACTGGCGAACGACCGATTTGGTCGACCAGCCTTTTTGCATGAGATCCCGCGACAGCCAGTCCAGCAGTTCGGGATGAGACGGGCGATCTCCCAAATGACCGAAGTCGTCCGGAGTCTGCACGATGCCAGCTCCAAAGACCCACTGCAAAAGTCGATTTGCATACACACGCGAGGTGAGCGGATGGTCAGGCGAAAGCAATGACTCCGCAAGTTCGAGCCGACCGCTTCCAGAACTGGCTGCGACCTGGTTGTGGCCTTCAAACATGCGAAGGAATGCCGGCGTCATCAAGTCTCCTGTCGCATCCACATTGCCTCGAATGTTGAAGTACAGGCTGGCCCGAGCCATCTCGCGTTCATCCATGCTGTTTACGGCACGAGGAAACGGTAGGGCTGCTTCGACTTCGCGATAGTCGTCGACGAGTGCCTTCAGTTCCGGGTCGTCCGCAAGCTGGCAGTTCAGCAAGCCGTTCGCCATCAACCAGTTCAGAATCTCCGGATCTCCTGGCTGGCATTCGTTGCGACACCAGCGAACGACGGTGTCCGTCAGCCACTGGCTGAGACGATGGTAGATTTCATCGTCGGTCGAGGGAACTTCGGGCTCCATCGCCAGCAGCGACTTCAAGTGTGGCAGTTCACTCTTTGGACTTCCGCCGCCATCGTGAGACACGATCCGAAGGATGCTCAACCAGCTTCGTTTGTCATAGCCGAGATCATTGTTTGGCAATCCGGCTGCGAGCCCCGTGCGTGGTGGGAAGTTGGGATTCAGCAGCGATGTTGCAAAGTCGATTGTGACTCGCGTGACGCCGTTGATCAGACTAGCGTCGGCGTACGATCTCCACGCAGGCTCCGGCTGTTTCAGAAAGGCTACCGTCTCGTTTTGGAACGTGTTCTCGTCCAGCACGAGCGTGCCGCTGTACTCGTCGCCCGCCAGCAACACGCTGACAAACTTTCCTGGCACATCCTGCTGCGGAGGCATTCGAAGCACGCCGGGTAACTTCGAAGAGAGGGCACCGGAATGAAGTCCCTGTGTCAGGAATTTGGCAACGGCCTTCTCTCCGTCAAGACTGATCAACGGTGTGCCATCAGTCACACGTCCCGATTCGAATCCGATACCTTCCATCACCCAGCCCGTCGGCAGACGATCTGATGAAAAGTCGGTGAGCGTCGTAAAGGATCGATTCGCCTCAACGCGGGAAGCGACTTCCGCCCGAACCTGTGCGAGCATTTGCTTCCAGCGATCCGGGGCTACTGCCTGCTTCTGTGCGACCATCCAAAGTGGCCAGCGAGGATCTTCAATCGCTGGCGGCTGCGGCAATGAGTCCACAAGTGGCAACCACTGCGACGGCGAAATCTGAATCGACTTCCATCTTGCTGCAAGATGCTCACGAATCTTCACTCGTCCGTCTGACAGCTGCCTCAGACCTCCTGAATACCGTGCTTCCGAATCGATCGGACGGCTGCTCCAGCGAGGTGTCATGAAGACTGCTCCCAGCGAGTAATAGTCCTTCTGAGAAATTGCTTCGAGCTTGTGATTATGACATCGGGCACACGCCACGCTTGTCGCCAGGAAGACTCGAGAGAACGCGTCGATCTTGTTGTTCACCATTTCCTGATGAATGCCATTGAACGCAAGGCTGCTGCCGTGTCGATGCTCACCCAAATGATAGAACATGGGGCCAATACGACTCTCGTTCAGCTGTTCGACATCATTGATACGCTGTGTCGGAAGCAGATCGCCAGCGAGCTGTTCGCGAACAAGAGTGTCGTAGCCAATATCATTGTTGAACGCGCGAATCAGGTAGTCGCGATATTCCCATGATCCTTTCGCGGGATTGTCCCATTCGTAGCCGTAAGTGTCTGTGTAACGAACCGCGTCCATCCAGTGTCGAGCGAAGTGCTCTCCGAAATGAGGCGATGCCAGCAACGTGTCCGCAAGCCACTCGGTCGCGGCATCAGGATCCTGCTTCCATCTGGCAATCATCTCATCGTGCAGTTCGACGGATGGTGGAAGGCCCGTCAACACGAAGCTCATCCGACGCAGAAGTGTTTCGGCATCGGCCGGTGCAGACGGTTCCAGTCCGGCGTTGTGAAGTGACCGCCAAAGGAAGCGATCCACGGGGTTCTTGTTCCACTCCGCATCAGCTGCCAATGGAGGCTCAGCGCGAGCCAGGGGCTTAAGACTCCACCAGTCGAGGCGGGCCTGAAAATCTTCCTCCCACGGATCGACAAGTGTTCGAGCTGTTTCCGGTGGAAGAGGGGTAGTTGGCTCGCGAGGGTCAATGGCTCCTGTCGCAATCCACTGCTCAAGCGCCGCGATGTCGGCTGCATGCATGGGATGATCCGGAGGCATGTGCAGATCTTTGTCGAGGTACTGCACCGCTCGAATCAGCAGACTCTCATCGGGCCTACCGGGAACAATCACTGCACCGGTCTTTCCGCCCCTCTGCCATGCCGCGCGTGAATCAAGGCGAAGGCCACCTTCCTGCTGCTCCGGTCCATGGCAATCCACGCAGTGAGTCAACAAAAGCGGGCGAACCTTTGCTTCGAAGAAATCAACCTTCTCCGGAGTGACTTCAGTCAGATCAATCGGACGATACGCGAACTCAGCCTGTGAGAAATTTGGAGCAATGATGACAGAGATCGGTCCAGTCATTTCATCACCACCGATCGTCCGAAGGAGCTTGCCCTTCTGTGGGTCGGACAGACTCCAGACAGTGACTTTGCCCGTAAGGCTTGCACAATACACAGTGTTCTCCGAACCAGAACAAAGGCCGATCGGTGTGGACAGTTCTCCAGACAGCCCTGCCCATTCCACAGTACCGTCAGCCGTGGACCGGAAGATCCTGTTGCCTGATGTGCTCCAATAGGCAGCTCCGGCATCATCAAACGCCAGACCCCACGGAGACTGACCGGGCTGAGTCACCCAGATGGGAGCAACCGACGCGCCTGCCACAAACGGAGCGCGCCGCAGTGCCTGACCGGAGTAGTCCGTGAGGTACAAACGGTCTTCATGAATCGCAATCTGAGTCAGCGAGCCTGGAGTGGTGAAGGCCACATCCTGTTCCCATTGCCCATCCGGATAAGAATACTGTTTGACTCGGCCGTCTCCCTGACTGCCAACAAGGAGTGCTCCGTTTCGAAATGTCATTCCAGTTGCGCGAGCCAGCTGGCCACCATAGCCTTCGGGAACGTCAATCAGCGTTTTGATCGAACCACCGTTCGTTGAGTCATAACGAAGGACTCGCCCTTTCTCACCTGGCTTTCCGGTGGAGATCAAAAGACGATTTTGAGGATCGACAAGGATTTGGTTTGCAGGGGGAAGCCCGCTGATCAGTGTTCCAAGATGGCTGCCCGTCGAACAGTCATACCTCTCAACACGCCCAGCCTCATGAAGCAAGACAAGGACCTCAGTCCGGTCTTCAGCCCGCAACGGTGATGCGCAAACCAGGAGAAAGATGCAAACCAAGAGCCTCATGATCGGCTCCGCACAGAGGATGGCGGGAAGAACGCAGGAGAGAATCAAGCACGCAGGGAAAATGATCGTAGCGACAAAGCCGCACAGACTCCAGGTAGTCGCCCACAACACGACAATTGCACCGGTGGCAGGAGCCAATAGGCGGGATGGAAGATCGCTTGCTGCATGCAAGCCCAGGAGGCTCCTGGTCCGGCTAACGTAAACGCCAGACGTCAGAGAGAGAAGCGCTATCTGGAAGTCGACGCGATCGGTGGAGCCGTTGGCAGTCTGGAAAGCTCAGTCGCGGCTTCCAGGGCGATCCATTTGCGAAGGCATTCGCGGCAATGGCAAAGATGGTCCAGAAGAGCCGGTGACATCGTGTCTACCGGCTCTTCCGGCCAGCGCAAAACGAGCACATCGAGCACCTGCTCACAGGAGACAGGTGCTGTCAGATTCGTCTGAATGTCTGGGGGTGTGCTCATATCATTTCGCCCAGAGTTTGTCGCAGGCGTTCCAGTGCTCTTTGTTTTCTTCGCGTAACCGCCTGAGGAGAAACCTTCAGGTGGGCTGCGATTTCGGTTCCGTCATATCCTGACCGCAGCATTTCAATCACCAGCCTTTCATCGGAAGGAAGCGATTCAATCTGCTGCTGAAGATCCATCACAAGAGCATAATCCGGAACACAGTCCGCCGGCTCGAATTCCAGCTGCACTTCGGCAGCGGACCCTCGCTGGCTTCTTTTTCGCAGTCGTCCGAAGGCCCGTTCCGCGGCTCTTCCAACAGCCTGACGGAGCAGAATTTCGTGAGACACTGGAACCAACTCGGGCTGAGCAGGTTCACTCTGCGACTGGTTCAGATCAATCCATGCGTCCTGAAACAAATCATCTGTATCGTGAACAACGGTCAGATGTCTGTTCCGCTGATAGTGGTACCTGATAAGACTCCGCATCCTTGCGTCGTCGGACATTTGAGACATTTGTCGGCTCCAAAGAAAAAGGAGCCGAGTGGAGCCATTGCTTGTCTGGCAGTTCAGAATTCGAAAACTCAAAAAGAACTTGATGCTTCAAATCAGACGGCCAGAAAAACAGGGCTGACTCTCGGCCCCGAGAAGAAAACTGACCCGGGTGACAGTGATGCGCTGTCAGCCAGAGAAGGTCCTCTCGGAGCAATGCTGTATCTCAATCGTTCGAGCAGATCATTTTCTGCAAAGGTTTCAATCAGGCACTCGGAGCTGGGTGGACCCCGAGGCGGAGCGCGGGGATTCAGCACGTAGCGAAGCTGGGATGGTGCGCTATCTTCAAGTCGTTCCTGTCCCACCGCTGTCATTTCGCGGAGGGGAATTTCAACATATTCGGCAGCGGCCGCCTGGCGGTGTCCTGCTCGATATCGTCGGAGCTGTACCTGACTGGAATAGGGAATCGGCTGCAGCCGAACGGTCAAAACCGTCGAAACCGAGTCACTCACAATTGGTGATCGAACGAGTCGTCGGGATGAAGCAAACTCGTTCGATCCAGACTCATGCCGCCCATCCGACTCTTCATTTGCAGACCAGACAGCCATGTCGGTTTGGTCAAACAAAAGTCGCTGTGCCTGCACGGAATCAAGCCGCCCGCGCGTCGATTCCCGAACCAACCAGCCTGTTCGAGTCCCCCAGAAATCCGGCGACATCAGGGTCGCCTGTACCAGTGAAGCGTGCAGCTCTGAACCTGTGAAGACGGAGTCCGGCACATCGATGATCAAAGAGGTGCCATTATCCTCAACATCATTGCGCCAGGTCACGCCCGCAGACTCAACGGTGATCAGCCCCGAAGCGTCGTTTGAGGGAATACCCAGAACCATCGAATGGTTCTCAGCAGTCATCAAAACGGTCAGCGACGGCGAAGAAGTTGCTTCCTGGGCTGGTTCCGCTGGAGGCCTTTCTTTGACCGTTCCTGGAATCCCCCCGATTTCTACAGTCGGAATTGGAGGATCTTCACTCAGGATCGGAATTCCATCCGGCGAAGGTCCTGGATCGTCCTGGGGAGTGCCGCCTTCCCCTGTCAGAATCGGTCCGCCTTCGCGAGCCATCGGCTGCATTGGATAGCCGTAACCGTCCATAACAACGTAGCGCAGCAAACCTGCGCCAGCGATGTTTGTCGACAGCACAAACGGCACATCGGGCATGATGGCTGTGATTGCACTCACGGCCGCAAGCTGAACCCGATTCGCCTGCTCAAACGGTGCCCCCGGCGTCCAGTCTCCGAGTTCATCCAGCGACACACCTATGACGGTCTCAGCATTTGAAATTGTGTCGTCAATCGGGGTAGCTGGCGACACCGATATCATGACTTCAAGCGGAGCAGACTGGTTGGGAAACGTGTCCAGTGTGACGACGCCCATCCTCTCAGAGAACACTGGGAAGATCTGGTCGAATTCACCACCTGCAGCTCGCTCCAGAAGTGCATCAGCGAAATCAAAATCCTGCATCAGGTAGTAAAGGAGTTCTTCGAGCGTGCCAGAAATCTTGATGCCACCGTCGATCTCCGGCGATTCAAATGCCGGAGTGCCAGTATCAATGGTGTCGTTCAGCGCCTCTTCGCCATCAATTTGCCCGAGATCACCGTCAGACAGCTCACTTCCCAGATCAAGCGTCAAAGGATCCGGGTCGCTCAGACCGCTCGGATCTACAGAATCCCCTGGAACACTCGGAGACTCCTCAACATCGCCCCCGTCGCCCGGCAATGGCGATTCTGGCAACAGAGGATACAAAATGTCGATTCCGCCGAAGAAGTCTCGGAGATCGAGGTCAGCCAGCATGCCGTCCCAAACAATTTCCCCATCGACGCCAACGGTTACTGAAGGGGAACCCTGAGTCTCCGGTTCCGGCAAAGCATCATCAAACCCGATGTCTGATGGCAATTCTGAAAGCTGAGTCAGTGGCGTCGCAGAAAGCACCAGGCGGCTTTCTGATAGTTCTGTCACCGTCGAAAGTCGTCCGCCCTTCCGACGAGCAGACTGCGGGCTGAGCAGCAACCAGGATTCCAGCGCAGCAAACGAAAGGCATCGAGAGACAGACTCCCGAACCAATCGAAGACGCTGAAAAAACGACTGGAGCCGCAAATTATGCTCCCGCTGGAAAGCATTGGTAGGAGGGGCGGTTCTGAAATGCCATTGGTCCGAAACTCCTTCTTCGGGCTACCTCTGCTACCCTGGCGGGGGACAAAACCTCAACGCCATTCCGGCCGAATTCCGCAATTGTTGAGATTCTTTCAACCGCCAAATGAGGTCTGAAACTGAGATTTGACCTCGTCGTCTTCTGGCAACGTTAGTCCAAATCGTATTTTGAGACGATGGTGTCGTTCTGAATCCTCGAAAGAGTCCTCTCGAAATTGTCGAGGATGTCGCGAATTAACCGGTCTTTCATCACTTCCGGGAGTTTCGCTGACCGCGCCTTTTCCAGAGCCACAGCCGCCACTTCGTAGGCTCGCTGAAGGTCGGCATTCCGCGAATCCAGTCGATTGATCTCGAGCGCGCGAATGGTCGCCTGAACGTACGTTTTGATCGTCTCCGCGACTTCGACAGACTTCGCATCCCAAAATGCCCGGCTCTCCCGAATTGCCGCCTCCGACTGGTGTGTGAACAACTGCATTTCCGTCCGATACGCCAGCCGAGCACGTTCCAGCTGGTGTGCGGACTCCGCATTCCGGAGTCGGAGACGATTAATCATCCCCATTTGATCTCGCTCGACATCATTGGCCGATGGAGCCGGGCTGCCCGATTTTGGGGCGACCGGGACGGCCGGTGCGGTCTCAGGCTCAGCCTGGACATGCACAAGTTCCGCAGTCGTGGGCTCATTCTTCCTGTCCCGGCGTGAAAACTCTCGAGACAGTCGATCGTTCAGATCATCACTGGAATTGCCCATTGTGAAATCTCCACGCGGTTTGATGCAGAATGAGCATGAGTTTAGTCGGTCGCACAGCCTTGAGCCACCGTTCGCGGGTCACGAGGAGTTTTCCAATTGCCACTCCCAACAGGCCAAAACTCTGCACGTGGTGTGTGGTTGTTGCATTCCGGCACCATCACCAAAAGATTCACACGACTGGCAGTACTGCTACGAGCCATTCAGAACGATTCACTTCATTCCGTTCTCAGCTCGATCCGCCGGCTTCAATGATCCGCGGCGCAGTGGTCGCGTTTCAGCCCCGCCAGAAGTGGTTCAGGTCATCGTATCTGGACGAAAAGTACGCTTCGGGAATACCCTGCGTCACTGCTGCGGCAGCTCCGGAATTCGCCGTCACCTAACAAGCCTTCACGGGCCACAGAAACGACACGATGCAACTGCAGTTTCCTCAATCGAATAATGTTGGTGAGTGGCTGCAATTCCTGTCCAGCCTGTCCACACCTGTGATTGCTTTGCTCGCCGTGGCCCATGTTCTGTTCTTTTTCTTCCTGCGACTTTGGTGTGCTCGCGATACAAGAGCCATCGCATCGGTGCTTGATGACTTCACACGCGGACTTCGGCACCGCAGTGTTCTTGACCGATCCATGCCGCTGACGACTCAGATCGACGCGTTCGTTCAGGACGTGAATGAAGTTCTCTCCGATCCAACTCGAACGAATGACCGCGCTGTGTGTTTGCAGCGGTTGCAGATCCTGGATGAGAAGCGTCGCTACTTTGAATCTCTGACCTTCGAGACTCTTGTCCATTCAGCAAGGACAATGATCGAAGCCTATCCACTCAGCGGTGTCCTCGGAACGGTCCTCGCAATTGGCTCCGCGCTGCAGGCCGATGCGACTCAGAAGTCCGCTGCCTCTGTCAATCTGGTGATGGAACGATTCGGTGATTCGATCTGGTCCACATTCACGGGTCTGTTCGCCGCCATCGTCCTGATGTTTCTCAACAGTCTGATGGAGGTTCGCTTCCAGCGACTGACTGATGCTCGCGCACACGTTCGAGACATGGTCGCTCGGGCCAAGAGAGAGCTGGCCATCGCCGGTCAGTCGAAGTCGGGGGCGTCTGAATGATCAATCGTCGACGACTGTCATTGCAGCTGACTCCACTGCTTGACCTGCTTCTGATCGTGATGTTCTCGCAATACATCGAGAACCGAAATCGAATGCAGGCTGTTGAAACCGAGCGAGTCGAAGGGCGCCGTGCGATCGAAGAGGAGCGAACTACGCTGCTGGGAGACATCCAGCGACAGAAGCAGGAGCTAACGGCATTACGTCAGACTTATGACGAGAGATTCCAGAGCATTCTGACGCAGCACCAGCAGGCGGGAACGCTGCTGGCACAGTCGCTGAACCTTCCCGCGGCAGCAATGACGGAAGTGCTGAAACTCCGAACTGCCGGACAGACAGACGACGCAGCTCGGCTGGAGGCAGCGGCGGCAACGCTCCAGAAGGCGCTTGAGCAAAGCGATTCCGACCTGTTTCGATTTGCACTTCGAGTTGACGAGATGCAAAAGCACGTCTCGATGTGGGAGGTTCATATTCAGGACAACGGCAAAGCTTCGGTGTCTGACGGGCATCGATCGGCGACTGTTGAATTCACCACAGTTGATGAATTTGCGTCAAGGATCTTTGAGGCGACGAAGTCGTTTGATGACCCAAACACTCTCGTGATCACTCTTCTCACCTGGGGAGATGCTCAGGGAGGGCCTCGCCAAAAGGCAACCGACGGAATTCCTGTCCTGATCGAACGGCTGCGAAGTCATGCCGCCGGAACCCACTGGTACGATTTTTCCATCGTCGGATACCGCCCAGCCGGCCCGGTATTCACTCACCCCTGAACGCACTTTTTGCTTTCGACGAGAAACTCATGATCGACAAGACGAATGATCGTTCAGACAGGCGGCTGATTCCACGGCTCGTCCGAGGCTCTTCACGAGCCGGCGTTGGGGCCGGCGCTGTCCTGATTGGCCTTGCCCTCTTCATGCTGTTCCGGGGATTTGGACTTGGACCCGGAGACGGATCCGGTAAATCGGGTTCGGGTGGAAACGCGGATGCTGAAACAGAAAAAGAAGCCGAGATTCTGGCTGCTGATTCGGCACCATCAACGAGCGAAGCCGAGGAAACGTCTGACGGAAAGACCAGCTCGCGACCGAGCACAAGCGGGCTGACGTTCGATGAGGAAAAAGCCATTGCTGGCAATGTGCTGACAGTGCTCATCGATGAGCATGACTATTTGATGCAAATCCCGGGAACGACAGACGCTGTGTACCGTCGCGCTGAACTCGCAAGACTCGTCGAGCTGGCAAAGCGGGCAAAGGGTGATACCAACGGCATTCGAGTACGCATACTGCGGCGTGAATCAGCAAGGGCCTCTGCCGAGAACCAGATCAAGGCGGATCTCCTGCATGCAGGACTGACTGCCGATGCGATCGTGATGCCTCGTGATTTCGTTCCGTGACGATTCGGTGGGTAGTGGATCTTGCTACTGATCCCTGAGTTGCAGCACCTTTCCCAGGGCCAATGCCCAAACCGCCAGGCTTGAAGAAGTGCTGGTGGTCTGTCACATCAACAACTTGGGTTTAGCCGTCATTCCCGCGCAGGCGGGAATGACGAACCACTCTTCGTTGTTCTGACGAAGTGCTATTCCGCATCAATCGGGAAGAACTCGATCGACAGCGGATACTTCCAGTACTTGCCATCAGCAGCCTGCATGGCGCCAATGATTGGGAACAGGATCCATAATGCGCCCAGTACGATGAGCATCGGGATGCCGATCACAATCAGACACGCCAAACCAGAGATGATCGCGTAAATCAGGCTGCTGAGCATCCAGTTAATAATGATCCGTCCCTGCCGTTTCACTTCAACCGATTCGTCTTTGCCAACAATCCACATAACGATCGGGGCGACCGTACCCAGCACTGTCCAGGTCAGCAACTGCGATGCGTGCATCAACGCCGCGTAGACATTGGGGCGAAGACCGCAAACAGTGACTTCCGCAGCAACGGGCGCCGCATGCGGAAGAGGCGGAGGTGAACCGCCAAACGCAGCCTGAGGACTGCCGTTGAGAACACGCTGCTTGGCCTGCTGAAACTCCTGTTCACTCAGTGCACCTGAATCACGCAACTGTCTGAGGCGTTCGATTTCATCCGAGATCATCGCAGTCTCCGTCTTCCAGGCGAGTGGCATGGCGATCAACAAGCGCCGCTATTCACCAAAAACGAGGCGGTTATTCGAACGGCGCCTCGTAATCCTGGAAACAACTCGGCGCATTTCCTGAAGAAGGTGTTGAACGCATCAAACGCAACAAGGGTTGCCGATTCCTCGGCAACCCCTGCGAACAGTTTCAGAAACGCGACTGCTTCGTCACTCGGGACGAGACAGTAAATACGTCTAAAAATCCAGATACACGATTCGTCCCGGAATCAGCCTCACGAATTTCGTCTGGTAGGGTTCGATGTCCTTTTCATTGTGGCGAGCTTCAACGCGGACGATCTGACTCGCCCCCGGATCAAGCGGACGATTGGATTCGAACAGCCACACACCGCTCTTCATCTTGATTCCGCCCATATTCTGGACACTCATCCATGGCACAGTGCCGCCATCACGAATTGCCAGCATCCCCGTTCGAGGATGTTCGTCATCCGGGACCGGGTGTGATGGTCGACTGTAGGTCTGACCAATCGTTCCCGTTGGCGTTGGACTCAACGGATACTCCGCCACAGGATGGGCATACGGAGACATCGCCGGATGGACGACAGAAAAGCCGCCAAAGGTGGGAAGGCCACCCATAACAGCATGCGCTGTCTGACAGTCACAGCAATACGCAGGAATCGCGAACGCCGTCATCAGGATGCTCGCGAATCCGGAAAACACCATCGATCTCTTCATATAAAGTCCTTTGCCCGGAGCACTTCTGGGAGTCGCACGACATTTCGCCTACACCCGTCGAGAACACCCTACAACCAGTGCGCCGCAAAGTTGCCTGAATCTCGGAGAGCAAACAACTTCGGGGAAGGAAGCACTCGGCTTTTAGCGGCTTGCAAAAGCGGGAAGAACAATGGCATTACGTGAAGTTTGCCGAACCCTGAGATTGCCCTGAACAGGATGATCGCGCAAGCTGAGTAGGCTGGACTCATTGCAAGTATTGGACGCTGGTTGACTTCCGGTCGCCAGGAAAAGGCGTTGTGGATTCCCCCCAGGGCGTGTTTTTTCTTAACACAATGTTAGAGTGATTTCGTGATGGGCGGGGCTCGTCAGGAACAGATTGAACCAAAAGTCACTCAAAACGGGGACACGGAGAACACTCATGAAGAAGTTTGCACTTGGCCTTACACTTGCGATTTCAGCAGTTTCAATTGGCTGTGAGCCAGCAGCTGAAACTCCAGCGACACCACCAGCAGCTCCAGCTGCTCACGAAGCAACTGGTTCTGGCACACCAGCACCATCAGGCGCTCCAACCCATGATGCTGCTCCAGCTGCAACACCAGCGGCTCCAGCCGATGCCGCTCCAGCAGCACCAGCTGACGCTCCAGCAGCAGCACCAGCAGCTGACGCTCCTAAGTAATTGAGTCAATTGCTTTAGCAAATCGACCCTGCTGAACAAAAATTCAGTCAGGGTCTTTTTGTTTGCGAATACGGCAGAGTGCTGGATTTTCAGAAGAACACGAAACGCCGTTGGCGCGTGAGGACTGGTGGAATTCAGCCGAAAGCCCTTGGCAATTGGCGGTTTCCGAGAATCGGATGACCTCCCAAATATGGTCATTGATTCTTGACAATCAAAACCGCCCACTTAAGACTTGTTGGACTTGAGGTGGGTTTCCCGCCGCAAAGTCCCGCCCCAGATCCCGCCTCTGGCAATCTTTTCTGCCGTTTCTGCCGATACTTAGTCAAACTATTTTCGTCTGCTGGCCGCAGTGAGGTTCAGTTGGCGCAATTTCCCTGGAGAGAGATGGATGAATCCTGGTCGTAGTCGCAGAAGTTTCCTTCACGTCGGATTTTGTGGTGGAATTGGCCTGACGCTGGCTCAGTACTTCAAGCTCAAGTCCGCACAGGCAGACATCAAGAATTACGAGAGCAAGGAAGGGACAGCGAAGTCTGTCATTTTCATCTTCCTTCCAGGTGGTATGGCCCACCAGGAAAGCTTTGACCCAAAGCCTTATGCCCCGATCGAATACCGCGGACCAATGGGCTCGATCGAGACCAATGTTCCTGGCGTATTCATCAATGAGCGCTGGGTCCAGACGTCAAAGGTCATGGACAAGATCACCATCTGTCGAAGCATGACTCACGGTGAAGCCGCCCACGAGCGTGGTACTCACAACATGTTTACCGGCTACCGCCCAAGTCCGGCTCTGGCTTACCCGAGCATGGGCAGCGTTGTTAGCCATGAGTTTGGCCCACGAAATAACATTCCACAGTATATCTGTATCCCAGGGCAGCCGAATGAGTTCGCGGGAACGGGCTACCTCAGCTCGTCATTTGCACCGTTCAGCCTGGGTGCTGATCCAGCTTCCGGCAGCTTCACAGTTCGTGACCTTCAGTTGCCAGGCGGCGTAACGGACGAACGTTTCACTCGCCGGCGCCGTGCTCTGGACGCAGTCAACGATCACTTCGTGAAGAAGGAAAAGGCGGATTCACTGGATGCCGTGGATACGTTCTATCAGCGAGCTTACGGGCTGATCAGCTCACCGCAGGCACGTGAAGCATTCGATCTGAGCAAAGAGCCAGACAAGCTTCGCGATGAATACGGCCGCAACGAAGCTGGTGCGCGAATGCTGATGGCTCGACGACTGGTCGAAGCCGGCGCTCGGTTCGTGACGCTGACTTACGGCGGCTGGGACATGCATGACAACATTGCAGCTGGCATCAATGGCCAGGTTCCACCGCTTGATCAGGCGTTTTCTCGGCTGATTCGCGACCTTGATGAACGCGGTCGCCTGAAGGACACGATGGTTTGCATCGCAAGCGAGTTCGGTCGAACTCCAAAGATCAACGGCACTGCCGGTCGAGACCACTGGCCGAAGGTGTTCAGCGTTGTTCTGGCTGGTGGCGGCGTCAAGGGTGGATTCGTTTACGGGACTTCCAATTCAACCGCGAGCGAACCAGAAGATAACCCGCTCAATGTGGAAGACTGGGCAACAACGATCTACAGCTGTCTGGGCATCGTTGCTGACAAGGAACTGATGGCTCCAGGTGATCGTCCAATTGAAATCGTGGACGGCGGAAAGATTCGCAGCGACCTGCTTGCGTAACTGTGAAGACGACATACACAACGCTGCGGTTCGAGTAATCGTCCGTGGCGTTGTTGTGCAATAGGGCAGCCGAATGTGCCATATCCGCGCATGAGTCAACATGGCTCACGGGGACTTGACGAAGGCTGCTCAATACGACCCGATGACCGCGTAGACGCTTCGGGTAGTCTGTGATTCGCTTCATCAGGGACGATGAAGCCTCACGAAGGAAGGAGTCCTTGCGTCTCATTCAATGGAAGAGACTGTCGCTATGCGTTCTGTACTTGCTGCCTGGCTTTGCCTCGCCGCTGTGGCAACATCGTTGAATGCCGCGGATCCGCAACTTTCTATTATTGTTCCTCGCGGTGCTCAGCGAGGAACCGAACAGGTTTTCCGCTTTGCAGGTGCTCGCCTTAACGACGCGGAACAGATCCTGTTCTACGAACCTGGCTTTGAAGTTCTGGAAATCAAAGCCGCCGACGCAAACAACATCGACGTCAAAGTCCGAATCGCTCCAGATTGTGCGCTCGGTGAACACACCGCACAGGTCCGGACAAAGAGCGGGATTT
The DNA here is from genome assembly GCA_016795145.1 of Planctomycetaceae bacterium. GTDB lineage: Bacteria > Planctomycetota > Planctomycetia > Planctomycetales > Planctomycetaceae > SXXK01. Next base: position 16,847 of record JAEUII010000324.1, on the reverse strand, counting down.
CTGACTACCGCACGTTCTTTGTCGGAGCACTTCCAGTCGTGGAGGAGAAGGAACCAAACACCGACTTCGCCGCCCCACAGGCAATTTCGCTAAACGTGACGGTGTCCGGCACCGTTGATAATGAAGACGTGGATTACTTTGTTGTGGAAGCAAAGAAGGGTCAGCGTCTGAGTGTTGAAGTGGAAGGCATGCGATTCGGTCAGACACTGTTTGACCCTTACATTGCGATTCTGAACGAAAAACGATTTGAACTCGCAGCCGTAGACGATTCCCCTCTGTTGAAGCAGGATGCAGCCGCGTCGATCGTTGTTCCGGAAGACGGACGTTACATCGTCGAAATGCGAGACAGCAGCTACGGTGGCGACGGCAACTGTCGGTATCGACTGCACATCGGGACCTTTCCTCGACCAACAATCACGTATCCGGCTGGTGGTCAGGCAGGTCAGTCACTGGACATCACGTTCATTGGTGATGCCAATGGTCCAATCACAAAGTCAATTGCATTCCCTGCTGCAGGTGTGACCGAACTTCCGGTTTACATCGACGACGCCGAAGGAATCACACCGTCACCACACATCGTCCGAGTGTCGCCACATCCGAATTCGATGGAAGCAGAGCCTAATCAGGGCTTCGACACAGCAACACCTGTTGCCACGTTTCCGTCAGCGTTTAACGGCATCCTGCAGGAACCAGGGGATGTTGATATTTTCAAGTTCACAGCAAAGGCGGGACAGGTCTTTGAAGTCGAGTGCTTCGGACGTCGCATTCGCTCACCAATCGACCCCGTGATGAATCTCTACAAAGCGAATGGCGAAGGCATCACAGGCAACGATGACTCCCGCGGCCCTGACAGCTATTTCCGCTGGCAAGTACCGGCAGATGGTGACTACGCCATTCGTGTTGCTGACCACCTGAATCGGGGAGGCCCCGAGTTCACGTACCGCATCGAGTTCCAGGAAGTAAAGCCTTCTCTCAACCTCGGCATTCCGAGAGTGGCTCGCTATTCACAGTCACGGCAGCAGGTGTATGTCCCTCGCGGCAATCGATACGCCACAATCATTTCCGCTGAGCGAATCAACTTTGGCGGAGAATTGACCATCGATGGGCTGGAGTTGCCGCCGGGGATCACTGTTGTCGCTCCACCGATGAATCCGAACCTGAACGTCATGCCGATCGTTTTCGAAGCTGCTGCAGACGCACCATTGGCTGGTGCCCTGGTGGACTTCAAAATGAAGCCGACCGATCCAAACCTGGCATCAGTCGTTGGCCACTTTACGAACCGTGCAGACTTCGTGATTGCAGGTCCTGGCCAGTCGCTTTATGTCTGGAAGGATGTGGATCGACTGCCTGTTGCTGTTGTCGAGGAACTACCGTTCCACCTTGAGATTGTGCAGCCAAATGTTCCTCTGGTTCGAGCAGGCATGATGCAACTGAAGGTGGTCGCGAAGAAGAAAGAGGGATGGGACGAAGAGATTCACGTCCAGTTCCCATTCCGTCCGCCAGGGATTGGAGCGAACAGTGAGATCGTTATCCCCAAGGGACAGAACGAAGGTCTCTATCAATTGAATGCTGACGGAAACGCAGCGCTCGGCAAATGGCCAATCTACGCACTCGGCTGGGCCAACATTAACGGTGCTGCCTGGGCTTCGACTCAGATGGCATCGCTGGAAGTCGCCGAACCGTACGTCGGTCTGGAAATTCAGCGTGCCTCGGTTGAGCAGGGGAAAGAGACGGAAATGCCTGTGGCAGTTTCGATCCTGAAGGAAATCAAGCAGCCCGCTCAAGTGACGCTGGTTGGTCTTCCTCACAAAGTCACTGCTGAACCTCTTCAGATCACAGCTGAAACGAAGGAACTGGTCTTCAAGATCACAACGGCTGCTGACAGCCCTGAAGGAACACACAAGAACGTGTTCTGCCAGGTGACCGTGGTAGAAAACGGTGAGCAAATCGTTCATGCTCGACTTGGGAACTCCGAACTTCGAATTGACAAGCCATTACCAATGCCAACAGCCGCACCTGCTCCGGCGCCAATGCCGGCGGCACAGGCGGCTGCACCAATGCCCGCTCCTGCACCACCAGCGGAAAAGCGATTGACCCGACTCGAGAAACTGCGACTTGAAGCGCAGAAGAAGGGTGGCGGCGAAGCAAAGCCGTAGTCATTCGCGAGTTTTTTCCCCAGCAGATTTCTCCGACCCTGGAGTGTTGATTAATGAAACGTTTGCTTCTTTCACTGGTTGCCTTTGCCTTTGTGCTGCCCGCCGGGGCTTCTGCACAGGACACTCCGGCATCAATTTCAGTTGCCCCGTCTGACATTCATCTGTCTGCGGCCCGCGATCGTCAGCAGATTATTGTCCAGGCGGTCATGCCTAACGGACTCACAGCGGATGTGACCGACCAGGTCACCTGGGCGCTGGAGAATGAAGGTCTTGTTCGACGCGATGGATCGACTTTCTATCCTGTCGCAGACGGTACTACCAAACTGAAGGTCTCCTTTGGCGCTCACACTGTTGAAGTGCCCGTGACAGTGCAAAACTGTCAGGTCGACCCACCGATCAGTTTCCGTCAGGACGTGATGCCGGTGTTCATGAAGACCAGTTGCAACAACGGCAGCTGTCATGGTGCTGCTCGAGGCAAAGACGGTTTCCGAATTTCATTGTTCGGCTTCGACCCTGAAGGGGACCACTATCGCCTGACTCGCGAAATCCCAGGCCGCCGAATCAATCTGGCGTTGCCGAAAGAAAGCCTCTTGCTTGAAAAGGGTGCTGGCCAGGTGCCTCACACTGGTGGAAAGCGATTTGAACCAGGCAGCGAACACTACAACACTGTTCTTCGATGGCTGGAAGCCGGTGCTCCGAATGACCCGGGACCGGTTCCTGCCGTGGTGTCAGTAGAGCTGTATCCAAAGAACGCCGTAATGGATGGCGAAGGTACGACCCAGAGACTTACTGTCCGGGCAAAGTATGCGGACGGCACCGACCGCGATGTGACGAATCTCGCATTCTTCAGCTCAAACAACGAAAACAGTGCTGAGATTGCTCAGACCGGCATGGTAACGGCTCACGCTCGCGGTGAAGCCTTCATCATGGCTCGTTTTGAAACTCATACGGTTGGTTCGCAGTTCATTGTTCTTCCAAAGGGTCTGCAGTACGAAGATCCAAAGACTCCCGAAAACAACTACGTCGACACACTGGTCAATGCGAAGCTTCGAAAGCTCAGAATTGTTCCATCAGAACTGTGTTCTGACGAAGAGTTTCTGCGACGTGTGTTCGTCGACATCACCGGAACAATGCCGACCGTTGATGAACACGCAAAGTTCCTGGCTGACACTGACCCGGCAAAGCGAGACAAACTGGTTGATGACCTGCTTGGCCGCAAGGAGTTCGTTGACATCTGGGTGATGAAGTGGGCAGAACTGCTTCAGGTGCGAACGATCGCAAATCGTGTCGAAAAGAAACCGATGCTGGCCTATTACAACTGGCTGAAGGAGAAGATTGCCAGCAACACGCCGACCGACAAGATGGTTCAGGAACTTCTGGGTTCCCGAGGTGGTTCGTTTTCCAGCCCTGCCACGAACTACTACCAGACTGAAACGGAAACTCTGAAGGTTTCAGAGAACGTCGCTCAGGTGTTCATGGGCATGCGAATCCAGTGTGCTCAGTGCCACAATCATCCGTTCGACCGCTGGACGATGGATGACTACTATGGCTTTGCTGCCTTCTTTTCGCAGATTGGTCGAAAGCAGGGTGAAGACCCTCGTGAGACGATCATCTTCAATTCCGGTGGCGGCGAAGTAACTCACCTGGTTGGTGGCCGTGTCATGAAGCCAAAGTTCCTGGGCGGCGTCGAGCCTGATCTGGCCGGACGCGACCGGCGTGAAGTGATGGCCCAGTGGCTTGCCTCTTCAGAAAATCCATACTTCGCGAAGAACCTTGCGAACATCGTGTGGGCTCACTTCTTTGGGCGTGGCATCATTCATGAAGTCGACGACGTTCGAGTCAGCAATCCTCCAGTGAATCCGGAACTGCTGGATGAACTTGGTCGCAAGTTCACCGAATACAACTACGACTTCCGCAAACTGGTTCGCGACATCTGCACATCACGGACTTACCAGTTGTCCACAAAGACAAACCCAACGAATGAGTCTGATCATCGCAACTTCGCTCACGCAGAACTTCGTCGAATTCGTGCCGAGATCCTGCTGGACTGCATTAGCTCGGTCACGTCGACACAGGATAAGTTCCCTGGCCTTCCAGTCGGTGCGCGTGCGGTTCAGATCGCTGACGGTAACACAGCAACGTACTTCCTGACGACATTTGGTCGTGCCAAGCGAGAAAGCGTTTGCTCGTGTGAAGTGAAGATGGAACCAAACCTGTCGCAGGCTCTCCATCTGATCAACGGTGATACTTCGAATGCCAAAATCCAGCAGGGCGGACTGATCCCGACCCGACTGAAGGAAGGCAAGACTCCGGCGGAGATCATCAACGAGATGTATCTGAGATGTTTCAGTCGCCGTCCAACGGAAGCTGAGCTCGCATCACTTGTTGCATTGGTTGCAGAACAGCAGAACCCGGCAGAGGCCCTGGAAGATATCTTCTGGTCACTGCTGAACTCTCGCGAGTTCCTGTTTAATCATTAGTCCGTTTGAACTGACAATCACAAGAGCCCGGTTTCGAAAGATGCCGGGCTGTTTGTGTCGCGGTGAGGTCCGGTTACAACGATTTGAAGGATTATGGGGACCTGGCTGGGAAGGCTGGGAGACCTTTTTCGTGTGCAGACTCTGTGCGGCCTTTCGAAAGCCGGCAAAGTTTGCCGAAGATAAGTGAGCAATTCTGGGTCGCTGCGTACAGTTGAATGTCGCTGATGCAACGGCTCAGAAATTGATTTGAGGGGTTGGAGTTGTCATGAAACGTCTGCCATCACTTGCAGCAATCGTCGCAGTTCTTGCGGTTCAAAATGCTTCCAGCGCGATTGCGGAAGACAAGATCAACTTCGAAGATCACATCAAGCCGATCCTCCGGGACAAGTGTTTGTCGTGCCACAACACGAACAAGAAGAGTGCTGACCTGGACCTGTCATCCTACTCATCGCTGATGCAGGGCGGTGCGTCCGGAGCGTCTGTTGAAGTTGGTGATTCAGGAGCCAGCTATCTCTACAGCCTGGTCTCTCACCAGAGCGAACCTTACATGCCGCCGAACGCGGACAAGCTACCGGATCCGGTACTTGATGTGTTCAAGAAGTGGATTGATGGCGGAGCACCGGAAACAGCCTCCAGCAAGGTTGTGTTGCCGAAGAAAAAGAATGCGGCGATGAGCGTCAATGTGTCGGCGGGAGCCCGACCCGAAGGGCCTGCTCCGATGCCGGACGTTTTGAATCTTCAGCCTGTGGTCAAGACCACATCGACGACCGCCGTCTCCGCGATCGCAACCAACCCATGGTCCAAACTTGTCGCCGTGGCCGGACAAAAGCAGGTTGTCCTGTATCACTCAGAGTCCCTGGAGCCGCTTGGCGTTCTTCCGTTCCCGGAAGGTGTCCCTCGCGTCCTGAAATTCAGCCGCAACGGAAGCCTGCTGCTTGCAGGAGGTGGTCACGGCGCTGCGAAGGGACTGTGCGTGGTATGGGACATCCGCACTGGCGAACGCATCGCAACTGTGGGTGATGAACTGGACGAAGTTCTCGGCGCGGATATCAGTGCCGACCAGACGATGATTGCTCTTGGTGGACCACAGAAGATCGTCCGCGTCTACAGCACTGCAACCGGCGAATTGATGTATGAATGCCGCAAGCACACCGACTGGATCTACTCTGTGGAATTCAGCCCGGACGGCGTTCTCCTGGCATCGTCTGACAGGAGCGGCGGCCTGCTGGTGTGGGAAGCCCACACTGGCCGCGACTACCTGACGCTGGCCGGGCACACAGGCCCTGTCTACTCTGTGTCGTGGCGTATCGACGGCAACGTTCTGGCTTCCGGAAGCGAAGACACAACCATCCGACTCTGGGAGATGGAAAACGGAAATCAGATCAAGTCATGGGGTGCTCATGGCGGCGGTGTCTTCTCCATCGAATACTGTCGTGATGGTCGAATTGTCTCCTCAGGTCGAGACAAAGTCGCCAAATTGTGGGATGCCAACGGAGGCGCGATTCGCGGTTTCGAAGCATTCAACGATCTGGCACTCCAGGTCACCCACTGCGATGAAACGGATCGCGTTATCGCGGGAGACTGGACAGGCGACGTTCGCGTTTGGAACGCGGCCGATGGCACTCGCATCGGCCAGCTAAGCACGAATCCTCCAACGCTGGAAGAGCGACTGGCCCAGGCTCAGGGGCTTGTTCCTCCGGCGACAGAAAAGGTCAAAGTTGCGACAGCCGAAAAAGATGCAGCAGTCGCTGCCCAGACAGCGCAGCAGCAGAAGCTGGACGCTGCCAACGTCAACTACGCTGCAACTCAGAAGAAGGTGACGGATCAGCAGGCCGTTGTGAATGGCGAGACAGAAAAGCTCACCGCAGAACAGACGAAGGAAAAGCAACTGACCGATGCTCTTGCGGCCCTTCAAAAGGCTATTCCGGAACTGAAGGCTGCTGCTGAAAAGTCGGCCATGGCATCAGAGATGATGCAGGGTGATGCGGACCTGAAGAAAGTCGTGGAGCAGCTCAAGGCCCAGGTCACTGCCCGTGAAGCCGAGATGAAAACAAAAGAGGGCGAGCTTGCAACGGCGAAGACTAACGTCACCAGCATCGCTGCAAATCTTGAAGCACAGAAGAAGCAGCTGACAGTTGACGAACAGGCAAACGTCGCGGCAAAAGGTGCTGTCGATGCCGAGACTGCCGCACTGACTCCGCTGCAGCAGGCGACCGCTGCAAAAGAACAGGCTCTGGCCGCTGTCCAGCAGGAACTGAATCGAGCCAACTCACTCGTCGGCCGCTGGCAACACTACATCGCATTGCGAGACGAGCTGGCTTCTCTGGAAGCAGCAAAGAAGAAACGTGATGAAGTCCAGCTGACGTCACTGCAGGCTCAGGCCACACTGAAAGAAAAGCAGGACATGATGGCAGCGGCTGCAAAGTCTCTGCAGGATGCTCAGGCTTTGGCCGCGGCAACCGAACAGAAGATGAAAGACCTGACCACCGCAATGGCTGCCGTTGAACAGCAGAAGATTGCTCAGCAGGACACGATGACAAAGACTCAAAACTCAGTGCCCGTCCTGAAGGCCGCCCTCGAACAGGCCAAGGCGGCTCTGGCACTCCTTCCGGACAACGCAGACATCAAGGCCTCGGCCGACGGACTAGCCGCCGTTGTTGATCGTCAGGAAAAATCACTGCCAGTGATGACCGAACAAATTGCAGCAATGGACAAACAGATGGCAGCGACGAAAGCAGAAATTGACACAGCAGCAAAGACTGTTGCTGATGCGAAACAGACGATGCAGACTGCTGACGCGACGATGAAGGCACTGACTGCTGAGATTCCACCGATTGAAGCTCAAGTTACTGCTGCCAACACAGAACTGAGCACCGCGGAGCAAGCCGTTCAGGCTGCCGCAGCTGTTGTAGAAAACCGTCGGCAGCAGCTTCGACCGCAGGTTCAGGTGACTCAGAATTAGTCGATGCAGTTCCATCGAACTGCTCAGGGTTTCATTTCAGAATCTGAATAAGAACAAAGACCGAACTGTGAGACACAGCTCGGTCTTTTGCATTTACCGGACTGACTTTCGACGCAACTAACTCACCGTCACAAAGAAGGCGTCAGATGTTGCCGCACCGCCGTTGTCCGTGATGGTGACGGTCACCTTGAAGGTTCCTTTCACTCCGAAGCGATGTGACAGGCGGAAGCTCCGAGCCGTTCCTGGCGCGAGCAGCTGAGGAAGTGACCCGTCTCCAAAGTCGATCGACACAAATGCGATGTCCTTTGGCGCATCGACGAACTGAATGCGTCGTTCAAAGATGGAGTTCACCCGAGCACTTGCGTTACTGCCAGCCTCAAACACGGGAGCAGCGTTCTGCACAGTCGTTGTCATCGTCCCCGAGTTGCCAGTACCGGAATTGTCTGTCCAGACCATTCGGACGGTATACACACCGTCGTCCTGGTAACGATGGGACAAAGCGATGTCTCTGGGAGTACCTGGATTGAATGTGTGACGAGTCAGGCTTCCGTCACCCCAGTCCACGGACATGAAGAACTTATCAAGGATGTCCGGATCCACGATGGTGGCTGTCAGAAGTGCCTGATCACCTTCAGTCAGTATTGAAGAGATCGCTCTGTTTGTGAGCATTGGGGCAACATTCTGCCGGACGAGAGTCAGGTCGTTTCCTGTTCCGCCAGTGTACGACACCCCAAAGACCTGTCCTGCTGAGGATGTGACCTTTGTTGCATTCGTTGTCCCAACGATCACGTCCGTGGAATCATTAGCAATCACATTCAGCTTGTTCAGACCAGTTGAGCCATTGACCACAATCGCCGAATTACCGATGTCAACTCGCCCTGTGACATTGATGACATCATGGATGCTCGTTCCAGCTGTCACGACGATTGTACCGAGTGACGACAGTCCTTTGACGTTCAGAGTCCCGACGGCATTTCCGCCCGGGCTGATCGTGCCGTTCTTCTGGACGGCAACCGGTCCCGTTGTTCCTGTTCCGGCAAGTGTCCCGTTCACAACCGTGATCGCACTTGAAACACTGTTGCCGTTAACTTCCAGAGTCCCCGTTTGAATGGTTGTCGGTCCCGAAAATGTGTTGACCCCCGTCGTTCGCAGTTTTCCCGTTCCAACTTTCGTCAGTGAACTCGCTGCGGCACCGGAGATTACCGACGTCACGGTGAGCACATCATCCGTTCGATCAACACCAACCGATGTGGGCGAAAGCAGAGTGACCGCGCCCGACCAAATGTTGTTACCCTCGATATTTCTGAGAGCCCCTGCCGCATCAGTACCAGTCCCCAGCAACTGCAGAGGTTCAGCAACCGTCAGCGATAGCGTCTCGCCGCCTCCCAGATTCACATCATCCAGCTCAAGCGCAGCACCGACCTGTACGCGAGTGATACCCACGGCACTCCCGAGAGCGGACGAGTTCTGAATCTGAATGACGCCCTGATCAATCAGAGTCGAACTGCGGTACGTATTTGTGCCGGAAAGAAAGAGACGTCCTCCACCAACTTTATGAAATCCCGCGACGCTTCCATCCTTCACCACGCCAGAGATAAGAAGCTGGTCCGTCTGGAATTCAGCATTCGGTGCATCGACACCGATGGAGTTTTCAAGCCCGCCGCCAAGCGTCACGGTTCCAGTCCATTTGTTGTTACCACTGACGTTACGCAGTGCACCTGTGCCTCCAATGCCATGTCCGGACAGGGACACGTTCTCAGCGACGTTCAGAAGTCTCGGGAACTCTTCACCGATGCCGACGAACTCCACACGTTCAATTGCGGCACCGGGACTGACGGAAGTCGCTCCGGCTGTGGTTCCCAGAGCATTGCTGTGAGCAAGCTGAGTTACACCGGCGAGGGCCTGAAATGCTCCGGTAAATGTGTTAGCACCGGCCAGGATCATCCGGCCAGTACCGGACTTACTGATCGCAGTCGCACCAGAAACAGTACTGTCCAGTTGCAGGGTTACTCCAGGCCCCGCAAGGATGGAATGAGCCGCAGCCCCCTCGAGACTGATCGCGTTCTTGATTTCGTGGAACGTCGATGTCGTCGTCGTTGCCGACACGCCGCCTATGAGTCGGATTGGGGTACCGGATACCTGATAGCCAGCCCCGGCCGAAGAACTCTCGAGCGAAATCGACTTGAAGAGAGTGTTCGTGTCATTCACCGTGACATGCACGGAGGCAGAACCGGGGAATACCAGATCGTCGCCCGCAACAGGCGCGACATCTCCGGACCAGTTCAGTGGATTACTCCACGTATTGTTCGCCACGCCGCCGCCACCGTCCCACACTCGTGCCGTCAGCAGTTGTCGCTGCTCCAGATTTTCAAGTGAACCAACAGCATTCGCCCGACGTTTGCGTCGCCGAAGTCCGGAAGAGATCCACAGATTTGTCTTTTGTCGAAGGCCACTTAACCATGAGCGAACCATGTTGTCTCCTTTGCTCAATTCTGCCGAAGATTGATTCAACGCCACGCAGATCAATGCGTAACACCTGTCGCAGCGCTCCAGGTTTTTTGAAGAAATCTGGACGGCCCTCGTTGGCAAAGATCTCTGCTCGCCAGGACGCCCTCGATTCCACGAGGTGTCTGACACTATTTCGACCGGTCCGTCTTCGTTAAACTCCCGCCGACCGTAAGACCCCGCCAGAAAACGACGGTCCAGAACCTGCAACACGGAACTTGTTCCCAGGATAGACAGTTGTGACCAAAGAGGACGGATCGAATCGGATTGAAGAGCTGCGCCGTGCTCTGTCGCAGGCAGAACCGGCTGCGTATCTCGTCGCGCCGCGAGTGATTCGGCGAGTGATTCGGGAACGCTACGGCTTTGCGAAGCTCTCCGCGTCGATCCCCCACACAGAAAGCCAGATCGTTAACGCAAGTGATCTTCGGCACCTTGTCCATGCTGATGAACTGGGTCTTGCAACCCTGCAGTCACTTCCTGACGTCTGCATTTTGATTACTCAGCCAGATGAGGGTGAACTCGAGCACTGGCCCATTCAGGAATTGCTCCAGCAGGTATGGCGACGGCTGTTCCATGCTCAGATCGATCGCCAGTTGACTCAGAAACTTCAGCACGAACTGAGAAGAGCCGACATTCAGGAACGGATCGCAAAGATTGGTCAGGTGGAATTTGATGAAGCACATTTCGTGCTTCGAAGTGAACTCCGCCTTATCGATCCAATGTCACGAACCGAGGCGTGGAGAGAATTCGTAGCGCTGTATCTTGAGTTGAAGCGGTTCGAACCAGACTTGTTGCCGGTATGGTTTCCGTCACTTGCCGATCGAGCGAATGTTGAGTCCATTCTTGGGCAGGATGTCAACGCTGAGGAACTTTTCCTAAAGACTCGGCTGTATGGAGCGACAAGTCCTGATCTGACTCCGCATGTTGTCCGTGACGAAACACGGCTCGTCAACACTCGTCGCGACTGGTCACTGGGCGTGGGCATCACTCCGTCGGACCGAGCCTACCTTCGCCAGCTGCGATGGCGCGACAAGGCGAACGAGCGCGGCAATACCGTTGGTGCGATCGTCTGTGCGACGCGGGCGGCACAGCGAGCGACGTCGGATGAGAAGCGACTTGCGGCTCAGGAAAAGGCACGGGCCGACATTCGCTATCTCGTGGATCGGTTGCAGCGAGCATTGAATATCACGGATACCGAATCCAGTGAGTGGCAGGGATCGTTGTGGGAGCTTGCGAACAACGCGATTCAGGGCTTTTGGAATTCCGAAAAGAAGCTGCTGTTTGACCTGCAAAAAGTCTGCCTCGACCATGAACGAGTCACGTATCAGGTTGACCTTGTTAAGTGGATCGTCAGTCGTGGCAAGCGGCCGCTGCGACGACCATTGACCAGCCTGCGCGAAGTTCGGATGGCAAAGCACCTTGCGAGTGCAGCCAATCGACTTGTTTACGTACGACTCAGTGGCGATGAACGAGAACGGCTCAGCCAGCTTCTGCACAACGCCGCTCATCTTTCGGAAATGCAGCTGCGAGACCGGATGCGGCCAGTCGTCCAGAAGACACTCGCCGATGTCGGACTCCAGCCAAACAATGTGCCGGAGCAGGTTGCCTCGGACAAACTTGTCGATGACGCGCTCGACTGTATCGTGGACCGTGGTTATCTCACGATGGGATACCTTCGTGATGCGATCAGCAAGAATGATCTGAAACTGCCCGACCTGAGCGACGTGCGAGACCTCTGGCGCGGCGACCATTTGTTGCGGGCCGACGATCAGCTCGATGTCGCACTGGATGGTGTCTATCGTCGCGGCGAGTTTTATCTTCGCTGGCTGCAGATCACGAGTTCCCTGTTCTTTGGGACACCGGCAGGACGGTTCACGACATTGTTCCTGATCATTCCCTTCGGAGGTGCGGTCGTTGTTGTGGAAGGCGTTCGGCATGTGCTGCACATGTTTCACCGCAAGCCTGCACCAGCAACGGCTGAGAAGTCCGGAACGACAAACAAAACCACGGAATCGGAGACACAGGCACCGTCAGCATCAGGCACCGGACTTCAGGTGAAAACACCGGAGGCGTCGCTGGAAGCGGAGGAAGCCGTCGCTTCAGCTTTGCAGGACGGGACTTCACTGGATCTTCGGTCGATCAATGTCTCCGAACCCATTCTGGTCGAACTGATTCAGGATGAGGTCGCAGGCCCGCCAGCCCCCGCCAATGCCCAAATCGCAAACGAGTCCGGCGACGGTGCACTCGAAGCTGCGGCACCTGACTCCGTGTCAGCTCCAATTGAACCAAAGCTGATTCTGGCGGCGGATGAAAAGACCGATACGTTGACTGAGTCACCGAAGCCACTGGACGAGGCCAAAGCCCAGGACAAGAATCTTTCGGAAAAGACGCTTGTGCCTCCTGACGACGCACGTGATGCGATCGACCAGATTGTCAGCAATCAGGTTGAAACGGTTTCGTGGGTCATCGGAATTGGCTTCCTGTTGATGGCGCTGATCCATGTTGTGTCATTTCGAAAGCTGTTCTTTCGGTTCCTGTCCGAATCGCTGAAGTTCATTCGCAAAGTCGTCATTGATTTGCCGTCGGCCGTTTTGAATCTGCCAGTGGTTCAAAAGGTCTGGCGCCATCGTCGGTTTGTAAAGTTTCGACGAGTCTTTGCGACGCCCGCTCTGATCGGTCTCGCGACCACTCGATTTCTTCCGTGGTTGATTTCCGGCAATGCTCTGGGATGGTGGTGGATGGCAACCATCACGGTACTGAGCAGTGCCGCACTGAACTCACGACTTGGACGAGACGCGCAGGAACTGACCGCGGAATGGGTCGGAAATGCGTGGTACAAACTTCGAGCCCGCGTGGTCATGGCGGTCATCGACTGGGTGATCGACTTCTTCCGAATGCTGCTGAATTTCCTCGAACGATTTCTTTACGCTGTCGACGAGTGGCTGCGATTTCACAGTGATGAAAGCTGGGCCTCAATCGTTGTGAAGGCCGTGCTGGGTGTTGTCTGGTCGTTCGTCTCGTTCCTGATTCGTATCTATGTCAATCTGCTGATTGAGCCCACCTTTCACCCGGTGAAACACTTCCCGGTTGTGACAGTTGCCCACAAGATGATTCTGCCTGGACTCATCTACCTTGAAGGCACAATGGTGGGTTACCTCAGCGCGTACCTTGGCACCGCGCTGGCTCGGTCTTTCACCTGGTTCAACATCTTCTTCATCCCGGGCATTTTTGGTTTTGCGGTTTGGGAGCTGAAAGAAAACTGGCGACTGTACATGGCCAACCGCAAGTCACAGTTGACACCGGTAGCTGTCGGTAGTCATGGGGAAACCGTGGCGCGGCTACTTCGCCCGGGGTTTCATTCCGGCACGCTTCCAAAACTGTTCCGACGCTTGCGACGACTGGAGCACCAGGAACCATCGTTTAAGCGTTTCAGTGCTCGCCGCGCTGGCAGAGGGCAGCTGGAACATGTTGAGATGGCGATCCGGAACTTTGTAGAGCGTGAACTCATTCGGCTGCTCCAGCTCTGCCCAGCATGGGGCTCAACCGGCATCGAATGTGGCCGCATCCATACGGCATCAAACAGTTTTGTGCTGGACCTGGTAAGCCCAACGCTGGGTGAGCAGCCGATTCGCCTGCTGTTTCAGGAACAGAGTGGCTGGGTCGTTGCCAGTGTTGCAGAAACCGGCTGCCTGAGATTTGCTTCAGCCGACCAACTGCGTTCGTTTCAGAATGCTCTTGAAGGCTTCTATCGCAAATGCGGCATTGACATGGTGCGTGAGCAGATGGAAGCGAAGTTTCTGCATGGCCATCAGTATGACATCAACTGGGAAGGCTTCGCGATCTGGCCCCATGGCATGTTCAGTCATGAACTGACCGTTGACCTTTATCGCAAAGGAAACCTGCGGCCGCTGCCGGCCGCGGAAGCAGCTGCGGCAGGAATTCAGCCAGTCGATCGCGAGTCCGTTTTGTTCTTCGAAACAGGGACTGCATGGGCTGATTGGGTGCAACTGTGGTCGCAAACGCCGGAGCATCCGCAGCCGCTTGCCTGTCGCCAGTTGCCTGCGCAAAACGTTCTGCATCCTATCCGTTAGCCTGCGAAATTCACGACTTCAACCGGAAGGCCTGTTCGGTGCCAATTCCACTTCAGGGCGTCCTGCCCATTATTCAGACACCCTTCAGTCACAACGATCTCATTTGCGAAGCAACACTTCGCCGGGAAATCGACTGGGCATTTGCAACAGGGGCTGATGGCATTGGCTCCGGGATGGTGGCCGAGATTCTTCGGCTGACCTATTCGGAGCGTCTCCGTCTCGCAGAACTGATGACAGAATTTGCTCTGGAGCGAGGATGCGTCTTTGCAGCGGTCGGCGCCGAAAGCACGCTTCAAGCGATCGAGTATTCACGCGCAGCAGAACGTGCCGGGTGTGATGCCGTGATGGCCGTGCCGCCGCTCACGACAAAGCTGTCGCCGGATCGAATGGTCGCGTACTTTTCATCCATTGCCGATTCCATTTCGATCCCGGTGATCGTCCAGGACGCTTCGGGATATGTTGGGCAGTCCATCCCAATCTCCGTCTGCTCGACGCTGCTGAAGGCCTACGATGAACACAAGATTCTGTTCAAGCCGGAAGGATCACCCATCGGTCCGAACCTGTCGGCACTCCGCGACGCAACGGAAGGCAGAGCCCGGATCTTTGAAGGTTCCGGCGGGATTCTGCTGATTGACAGCTTCCGCCGAGGAATCACCGGAACCATGCCGGGGATGGACCTTCTGGATGGAATCGTCGCGCTGTGGAAAGCACTTAAGGCCGGTGATGACGATCGAGCCTATTCCATCTGGTATCCTGTCTGTGGACTGGTCGCGCTCCAGTTGCAGGCGGGACTGGATGGGTTCCTCGCGATCGAAAAGCACTTGCTCGCGCGACGCGGGATTTTTCCTTCAGAACGTCGCCGACAACCAAACTCGTGGGACCTCGACGAAGAAACACGACGGGAAGTCGATCGACTGTTCGACAGAATGCTTCTGGCATTGAAGTAGTGTTCAACGTCCGATCGTCATCCCGACATATTCTTTGGCAAACGACCAGATTCCACCCATCGCTCCACCATTCGGGATCAGAGCTTCAACCCACTGACCAGGCGTCTTTCCTTCCTTGCCCGCTGGCGTTCGGAAGTCTGCGGGAAGGGGAACAACGTTGAGCCCGTTTCGCTCTGCGAGTCGCGTTGCTCTTGGCAGATGCCAGGCCGATGTCAGAAGGCCGACCTTTTGGTCAGAGCCGAAACGCGCGGCCAGCGACTTCATTTCTTCTGATGTGTTCTTTCCACCCAGCAGTTCGATCGAATCTGCGGGAACACCGAGCCGCATCAGCAGGTCGCGTGAAGCCTGACCAGGATCGACTCCTGTCGTGTCCATTGACTGGATACGTTTGCCGGTGCAGATGAATTTGATCGACTGGTTCTGATGATACAGCTGTGCCGCCAGGATAAGCCTGTCGCCGGACATGTTCCCCTGGATGCGATCGTTCGCTCCAGCGCCAGCTCCTCCACCCAGCACAATAACGACTTCAGGAATCTGCATCGTCAGAGGATTCATGGACAGATAAGGAGCTTCCAGTTTTCTTGCGAGTGCATCGGAGATCAGGCCGCTTCCGGCGATCGAGTACAGAATGAAGCACAGCAGCAGCATCCACGATCGCGGCGAAGAAGATTCCGATGCCGCGTTACTGCGGCGAAGTCGAAGCGGCCAGTATGTTGCGGCCAGGCACATCAGCAGCAGCCACAGCAGGCCCGCAGGCATTATCAATGCGGTTCCTACTTTCTCTGCTGCATCACGTCCCTGAGTCGCCCAGAGTGTTGCGATGATCAAGGCAGCGATCGAAGGGATGACAAGGAAAGCTCGAGGAATCCGCTGCAACATGTCCCAGTCCCAATCCGACGTCAAATTTCGTTCAAAACCGCGAGAAAACCGCATCTTCTCCGTCGCAGACTCACATTGAGGCAAACTGCCTTCCTCGAATACGCTTCACCCCTGCGTGGATCAGACAGAGACGACCCGACGATGTCACGAAGTCACTGCGTGAACTGTCAGGATCTGAGGAAAACACAGTCTCTGTTGTCCGTTCCATTCCGTAGCTGCGGAAGCATGCTAGCCGCTTCGAACAACACTCGTCTATGTCGATGCACGCTACCAAGACACAATCTCAGTGCCCGACAAAGTCTGAACAGCACCCCGCTCCGGATTTGCTGTCATTGCTCAACGAGTGGATTGGAAAGAACCGCTCTGGTCCAGCGATCTTACTTCGCGCATTGCCGAGCCGAGAGGTCCTGCGAGCGTTGAATCAGGATGTTGATCTCCTCGTGACGCCAGACCAGGCCAGTGAACTTCTGCGACTGGCCTATGAGGATGTTCTGAAAGGTCGCTGTCACGTTCAAATTGAATCTCGGCATCGATGCAAGATTCAGTTGATTCTGTGGACGACTGATACGTCAGAGAAACTGAGCGTCGACCTTTGGCTGGAATGGAATCAAACACTGTCGCGACGAGTCATTTCCACGACAGCGCTGCATGAAATTAGAACGCCAGCGACGGAGATTCCGGATGCGGTCCTGCCAAATGTCGCGAAGCTCCCGGACGACATTGAACTCGCTTTGCTGATACTTCACATCGTCACAAAGAAACGAAAAGTTGTGTCGGCGATGAATCATCGCCGCCTGCTTCAGTTGATTCAGAGCCTTGAAGCTGGC
>JAEUII010000318.1 GCA_016795145.1 Planctomycetaceae bacterium | reverse complement strand
GGTGCTGCGGGTTCAGACGCGGTGACTTCAGATGCTGCGGGTTCGTTGGACATGCTGTCGGATGTTGGGTTGCACATTCCGACCCTTATAGCGCCCCACCGACTGGTCCGCCAGGTCACTTCGCCATAAATTCACAGGCTCAGAGCGAACCGCGACTATGAAAAGAGCTCGGTACCTTTGGGTACCGAGCTCTTTTCGAAACTCAAGCAGAGGACTGAACGAGCGAACTAGTTCAGGATCTTTGTTGTGTCTTCAACAATCTTCTTGATGGCGTCGGCGTCAAGCTTGCCGTCTTCAAACGCGTAGTTGACCTTCACGTTTGATTCGACCCACATCATGACGGTGACAGAAGCCTTTTCGTTGATCTTGTACTTTGCAGGACCAGCGGCGTTTTCGAAAACGGTCAGTGGTGTGTGAGCAATCTTGTTCTCTTCAGCAACCTTCTTCAGAGCTGTTTCCTGAGCATCTGGGTCTTCGCTCAGAACGGTGACGAAGGCAGCCATCTTCTTTTCTTCGTTCTTGCCGACAACGGCGTCGATCTCTTTGACCAGCTTTGTTGTGTTTTCGTCCATCTTGCGAACGAAGATGCTGACAACTGGTCGGTTGCCGTACTGACATCGGTAGCACAGCTTCTGGCCTTCTGAAGGACCAGTGATGTCGGTCACATTGAACGCTGCAGGAAACTCATCAATCTGCAGGCCAGACTTCAGGTCGGAGGCATGAACGGCCGACAGGCCTGCCACCATCAGACTCAGCACACATGCAGCCACATACTTCCTCATTAGACAACTCTCCCTCAACAGGTCCACAAAAAAGAAGCCCGGCACCCGGCTGGGCCTCCGTCATTACCGAGACAGCGTCTCGTAACTTTCCATTGAAGAGCATGGCATACAACCAGTGCTCTCTGTGACACATCGTTGTTGTTCCGCCGAGCAGAACGTGCGATCTTCACTGCTGCATTCAAATCCGTTTGCAGGCGGACAGATTATTCGGCGTCAGCAGTGAGACGTCGAACGGTTTCCAGCACGATTTGGCAATCCTTTTGAGGTTCGACCGCCGTGCTCTTCTTCACAATCTTCCCATCTTTCCCAATGATGAACGTCCAGCGGCTTGCGGTGACGCCGCGAGTAAACGCGTGCTCCACGCCATCCACCATACGCATGATTGTGTCGCCTTCACGAACAGGAACTCCGAAGGATTTTGCAATTCGTCCTTCCTGGTCAGCAAGCAGCGTAAAGTTTAACGAATGCATTCGGGTGAACAATGCATGATTCTCCGGTGAGTCTCCGCTGATGCCAATGACTTCGACATCCGCTGATTCCAGAGCTTCCTTCATATCACGGTAGGCACATGCCTGCTGAGTACATCCGTTGGTCAGATCCGCTGGATAGAAATAGACCACCACATATTTTTTTCCAACGTGCTCGGCAGATTTCCAGACGTCCCCGTTAGCGGTCTTCGCCTGAAATTCAGGGACGGCATCGCCTTCGTTCAGACAAACATCCACACCCTCGCTGCCGGCGTACAAAGAACCGGCGACGAACAATGTCAGCAGGATGCTCAGATGAACGGAAGGAAAGAGAGATCGAATACGACCGAAGGAAAACATCGAACAACTCCGTAACCGAACCCGTTGGTTCGATTTTCAGCGTCGCTCCGTCAACGCAGCAGCTTTGAACTCGTTGGACAATCGGACAACAAGCCAAATCCTGAGCCGGGCTTTTGCACGGACATGTGCATCGAGGTGGGAAAAGGGGCGGGCAGGTTTCGGCAGGATCATGTGTGCACGACTGCACACAGAATTGTCCAAAAAGAATACGAATCCCCCCGGATGTCGTCAAATCTCGACTTCTTCGGAAAGTGAATTCTCGGGAATTTGCATGGTTCCAAAGGGGCGATTCACGCCTCATTCATGACAGAACAGTGCAAAAGTCCCGCCGAGAGGTTCGCCACACGAGCTTCCTGTCGTCTTCAATCAGCCAAACCTAAGGGCCAAACCAGCGCGAATCCGCTCCAGCTCCTTCTTCATCTGAGCATATCCGATGACTCCACCCATCGCGCCGGACATGCCTTTTTCGACTGTCACGACAGTGCCCATAGCACCCGGCTGGACAGTCACATGAAATCGGCATCGCTTGATCAGGCCGCCCAGCAGCATGCGAAGAAGATTGCTGCCGATGCCGTAGTAGCCGTCCGTCGCGGTTCCGGATTCCAGCCGGTACTTCTCCGACAGAAAATAGTCCGCCACCATCTGCGATGCATCTTCAAGCGACCTGCTCGTGGTGATGGCCCAGCCGCCAGCGGTTCCTCCCGCTTCGGGAGTTTCATAGGGATTCGACATTGATGCTCCTTTAACATCATCGCAAAGTGCAGACTCATCGCTGCAGAACCAAACAATCGTTTCCGATGGCAACTGACAATAGTGCTCAGGAATCACTTGATGCGGCAGATTGCCGTTCTTCTGTAGGAGATGACATCCGTGACAGATCCGTTCGGCAAATCACACTCGGTATCATGCCTTGATGCCACGAATGTTGTACAACCTGACCGGGAACCTGGCAACGAGCCGGCAGGCTCCTTTTGAGACAAGGCTCTTCAACGGCTGTTCGGCTCTCGTCAGGCATACAACTGAATGACCAATTCTCATCGCCCCCATCCAACGCTGGCTGCAATCCTCCTGATCTGGGGAGCGATGCTTCCACTGCCAACACGCTCCGCGCTGGCCCAGGAAGCGCCGCGCCTCAATGTGCTGATGATCCTGATCGATGATCTCAAGCCGACTCTGGGGTGTTACGGCGATCCCCATGCGAAGTCTCCCAACATCGACAGACTCGCTTCCAGAAGTCTTCGGTTTGATCGAGCCTACTGCAATCAGGCTGTCTGTGCGCCGTCGCGTTTCACGTTGATGCTGGGATCTCATTCCACCGCAAGCGGTCTGTATGATCTTTCCAGCCGACTTCGCAACCGACACCCCAACGCAATCACTCTGCCTCAGTACTTCGCTCGGCATGGTTATCAGACTCAGTCACTCGGCAAGGTCTTTCACATTGGTCATGGCAATGAAGGCGATCCACTCTCGTTTGATCGTCCCCATTTCCACGATAAGGTGATTGAATACCTGGATCCGGCCAGTACAGGAGGACAGCTGACTCGAGAAGAAGCCTTGTTCACGAATCAGAAGCTCCGGGAAATCCGTTCGCTGCCTCGCGGTGCTGCGTTTGAATCGCCCGACGCCGCGGATGACGACTACGCTGACGGGCGAGTCGCCGCGGAGACAATCCGCCGGCTTCGTGAGGCAAAGGAGCATGCTGGTTCCAGCGGCGAACCTTTCTTCATGGTCGCCGGCTTTGTCCGTCCCCACTTGCCTTTCTCTGCACCAAAGAAATACTGGGATCTATTTGATCCATCCACATTACCACTGGCCGCCCATCAGGATCTGCCGGCCGATGCTCCCAAAGTAGCGGGAAAACGAGGCGGTGAAATCGCCGCCTACAAACCGGTCCCAGAAGATCCTCAAGCGCCATTCTCCGAAGCACTGCAGCGGCAGCTGATCCATGGTTACTACGCCAGCACGGCCTACATGGATGCTCAGGTGGGCAAAGTCCTGTCCGAACTGGATGCACTCGAACTCTTCGATTCGACCATCGTCGTTCTCTGGAGCGACCACGGTTATCATCTCGGTGATCACGGCATCTGGACCAAACACACGAACTACGAACAGGCAACTCGCATCCCGCTGTTGATTCATGTCCCGGGCATCACACAGGCAGGATCCGTCACACAGCAACTGACTGAAACAGTCGACCTGTATCCGACACTTGCTGATGTCGCAGGACTCCCGGCACCAAACGGACCTCAGCCCATCAGCGGACTCAGCCTGAAACCCATTCTGCACAACCCTGACGCTCGCATCCGCGACCACGCCTTCCACGCCTACCCCAATGCCAAACTGGGCCGCGCCATTCGAACCGATCGATATAGACTTGTGGAATGGAAGACGCCAGGCCAGCCGCCCGAGTCCGCTGAACTGGAACTGTACGATTATTCATCCGACCCACACGAACTTCGCAATCTCGCCACCGATCAGCCGCAAGTTGTGCAACAACTTCGTGCGATTCTGAATCGACATCCCGAAGCAGTTCCAAGGTGACCAGTGTGGAGCAGCTGTCTCAACTGCTGATTCTCGCTGAATTCGTTCAAACCAGCCGCAGCGCCGCACAGGTTTGCTCGTAGGACGCTTCGAGATCCAGAGAAACAGCGTGGTTGTTGTCGAGCCAGACAGGCAGGACTGGCAACCTTTCCCCAATTTCCATCGGGTAGGCCCATGATTCAAACCGGGACCGCGTGACCAGGTTGTGACTTCGACACGTCACGGCATAGGAGGATGGCTGGGCAGAAACAAACGCGGGATCAGTCTGACCAAAGACATCCAAAACTTCGCAGTACAAATTGAAGTGTTTTACGTTCACCAGGTCGACGATCGAAACGCAGATTTTCTTTTGCAGCAGCGCCGCACATTTTGAAACGAACGCCTGACGAGTTTCCGGGCGATCCTTGTTGGCCGGGCTGACGAGCTCAATCGCCGCAACCAGCTCGCGACCTCGCAGCTGATCAAAGACCAGGACCTCGTATTCGTAGATCTCTGTTGGATCCAGCTCCAGAGTGAGCGTTGGTTCCGGAGGTGCCCAGATGGCGGTGACCGTATCCGAATCCGGGACACCGACTCCAAAGGAATGATCATTTCCTGCATCAAATGTGCAGACACCCACCTCGAAGTTCTTTCCAAGGTGGACACGAGGCTCAGCGACGTAACGATCGGGAAGTGACTTGCAGAGGTCCATGACCATCATGGCGGGCCACATTCCGTGAAAGCCTTCCCATGAACCCTTATTGGAAATCGGCGGACGAAAATGATCGAGCAGTGGCATAGGTAACTTCTCGCCAATCATTGTAACCACCAGTCAACCTGCCGCGAGCCCATTCCACGCGTTATCGAGGCCACTCATTCACTGCGCCCGAAGAACAAACGGCGAATCGCGTGAATCAGGCCTTCCGGCGTTCCACCGCGCGCTTCATCTTTGAGCGCTTCCAGCGGCGGGTGAAGCAGTTTGTTGACGATGCGGGAAATGGTGCCTTCGATCGCTTCACGCTGACTACTGTCGAGACCTGGATATTTACGGTACAGACGATCCAGTTCCGCGCGGCTGATCTCGTTCCAGTGTTCACGCAGACGATGAATCACCGGGCCGGTTGCTCGATGATAAATCTCCTGCATAAACGTCTTCGTCTGAGCTGCGATGATCTCCTGAGCTTTCTGAACTTCTGCCCGACGAGCCTGACGGTTCTGTTCACACGTCTCTTCCAGGGCGTCAATGTCGTACAGGAAGACGTTATCATCGACACCGGAAATCGTCGGATCGAAGTCACGCGGTGCTGCAAGGTCCAGAATAAATACCGGATGTCGATTCGACTTCGCGCGAGCGGCAGCGAAACGATCGCGTGTAATCAGCGTTTGCGAGGCGCCGGTCGTGCTGACGATCACATCGGCTTTTGACAACCATAGATCCAGATCGGCGAAGTCTACGGCTTCGCCCTGAAACTTCTCTGCAAGTCGCTCGGCCCGATCGCGATTGCGGTTCGCGACGATGATGCGCTTCACGCCTTCTGACTGAAGATACGTCAGCGTTTCTTCCGCCATCTCGCCGGCACCAATCACCAGCACCGTCTTATTGTCAAAGCGACTGAAGATGCTCTTGCCGAAGTCACCGACAGCGACGCTCGCGATGGAAACTCGACCATCCGCCAGCTTCGTCTCCGTGCGCACCTGAGCCGACACTTTGAGTGCATGCTGGAACAGAACGTTGGTCAAAGGTCCGCAGGCTTCGTTCTCCTGAGCAACGCGGTAGGCCTCTTTGACCTGATTCACAATCTGCGGCTCTCCCAGCACCATGCTGTCGATGCTGCAGGTCACCTGAAACAGATGCGAGACAGCTTCAGCACCCGAATGTGCCAGCACGGCGCTCACAAATTCGTCAGCCGGAACATCATGAAACTGACTGATGAAGCGAGTAATGTCGTCAAACGAAACACCGTCTTCACCACGCTCATCCGCCGCGTAAATCTCCACGCGGTTGCAGGTCGACAGCACGACGATTTCTGAATTCGGATGCTGCGCTCGCCACTGAGTATACGCCAGATTCAGACGCTCCGAACTGGAGAACGCCAGCCGTTCACGCAACTGAACGCCGGCATTATGATGATTGCAGCTGACAACCAGGACGTTCATCGACCCGGCTCCTGAGTCTTCACATCACTGCCAGATTCTGCACGAGCACCCTCAACGGCTTCGGCACCGGTCGACGTCTGTGGTCTGCCGTGAATGGCATTGAAGCTGCCCTGACCGGCCAGAAGCATCGGCCCCAGAACCGTCAGCAGCAGAAATCCACCGCTCAGAAACGAAAGCTGCGCGACGGCTCGACCTGTCTGCTGAGTATTCATCAGGATGCGAATAAGCACGACGATCATCGCCAGCCAGACCAGAATCGTCGTGACGATCGTTGGATCCGTCCACGGAATCGCATAGGTCGAATTCTGCGCCTTCGAAAACGAAATCAGCAGGAACCCCGTGAGCAGCCCGATGGTCAGGCATGGCACGCTGAACACGACCATCCACCGATTGACGGCCGACAGGTTTTCCAGGTTGGGCAACGCCAGCTTCATCAGCCAGGCATTTCGAGTCTTCAGTCGCTGATAGTGAAGCAGATACATCAGACCCGACAACGCCGCGCCGGCAACGGCACCTATGCCAAGCACCAGGGACGCCGCATGAAACATGCCCCAGCGCCGCATGACCTGTTCATGGAGATTGCCGGACGCCACGGGACTGGCAAACAATGCCACAATCACCAGCAGCAGAATGGCTGGCAGCATGAAGATCCCGTGGGCCATCTGGCGGTACGTCAGCAGCAGGATGAGATACAACAAACTTCCAAGCCACGCCAGGACCAGCAACCAGTCCTGCTGACTGGTAAGTAATGGCGGCAGTCCTTCACTTCGGCCACGAGTAAACAAAAAGGCAGTGTGAGCAACAAAACCAGCAATCGTGAAGATCAGCAGCAACGCGCGCAGAAGTGGAAACGGCCGACGAAGTACCTGAAGCACCTCACAGCCAAGCGACACCAGGTAGCTCATCAGAAAACAATAGATGTGAACCTGCGCGAGAAATCCCAAGCTTCTCTCCTGCAAATCGGTGTCGGCCTGAAATGCCTCGAGTCTTCTCCGAAACCATCACGATCCTGACGATCTCCGCCGGGTGATTGCTCCGGCGTGATCATGCTCGATTAGCCTTCGTTGGCCATTTCTTCCAGAACTTCACTGATGATCTGAAGCCCTTCACTGAGGTCTGCTTCGGTCACGTTCAAGGCAGGCAGCAATCGAACAACCGTATTATTGGTCGCGTTGATCAGCACACCTCGCTCCATGCACTTTGCGACAGCCGGAGTCGACGGAATGGTCAGATCAATGCCGATCATCATTCCGCAAATTCGGATCTCACGAATGATGGGCAGTCGAGCCTTCAGGGCTTCCAGCTGAACGCGAACACTTTCCGCCAGCTGCTGGACGTGATCCAGGATGCCCTCTCGTTCCAGAGTCAGACCGGTGGCCAGTCCAGCCGCCATAGCCAGCGAATTTCCGCCGAAGGTGCTTGCATGCATTCCCGGCCGCAGGTCACCGGCGAACTCATCACGACAGATCATTGCTCCACAGGCAACGCCGCCCGCGAGACCCTTGGCCAGAGTCATCACGTCTGGCTGAACGCCAAACTGCTGATAACCAAACCATGTGCCGGTTCGACCCATGCCCGTCTGAACTTCATCAAAGATCAGCAGCAGGCCATGTTCGTCACACAGGTCTCGCAAGGCCTGCAGGAAGCCAGGCTCCGGAATACGAACGCCACCTTCGCCCTGCACGGGCTCGATCATGATGGCCGCGGTTTCTGAATCGATCAGTTGCCGCACGCCTTCGAGATCGTTCATCTTTGCATATCGAAATCCTGCCAGCATCGGGCCAAGTCCTTCATGGTACTTGGGCTGAGCCGTCGCGGTCAGAGCACCAAACGTTCGGCCATGGAAGCCATGCTCGAACGTGATGATCCGATAACGACCCTGAGCAGATCCATGAAGCCGTGCCAGCTTGATCGCCGCTTCGTTGGCTTCGGCACCACTGTTACAGAAGAACGCCTTTCCAAAACTTCGCGAACAGAGAAACTCGGCGAATCGTCCCTGTGCTTCGATGTACCAGGTGTTCGGAACATGAATCAGCTTGGCAGCCTGCTCCTGAATGGCTCGAACAACGGCAGGAGGAGAATACCCCAGAATGTTGCAGCCCCAGCCTGGAAACAGGTCCAGATAACGGCGCCCGTCAGCGTCCCACACGTGTGAGCCTTCGCCGCCAACCAGTGCGATCGGATAGCGACGGTAGTTCGGAATGACGTACTCGTCAAAAAGATCAATGGTGGCCTGGCTTTTTGACAGAGCAACCTGCGTCATCGAACGTTCTCCATGGGAAGGGCGATCAGAAGAATTGGGCCATCCAGTTTAGCCACAAACAGCCAAAAACGGCACGGCCATTGCGAAATTCTTCAGACACAGAGAATTCACAAAAGTTCACGCCCACATACCCCGTTTTCTGAGCCTGAGGCGGTAGCCGACTTCCTTCATCTCCTTCCTCTGCACACACCAAACTGTTCAATTTGCTGGAATCGTCATCCCGGTTTCTTTCTGCACACGCGTGAACTAAGCAACACAGTTTGGCAACAGTGAAGAAGTCGCACCAAATCTCACTCCTCTGCACGCACCAGACCATGGGAAGTTTCGGCTAGCGCCTCGGGCTCATGCGAAGAGCGGAAAACTCCGGGGATAAGTCGAGACTCGTAAACGATTGCGATGCCCGGCACAGGCGGATGGCCCCCACTTTCGGCCGCCCCCACTTTCGGCCATGGGAGGAGGCTGTCTCTGTTAATCGCGACTCCCTCCCCTCCCGGTCAATTTAATTGACTCCCCTGGGAATATGCCTTATCTTCGTCCTCAACATTGGATGCTCCGCAAGGAGAGCACCACGCGTTCGCTCTTGAGGAATTTACGATGCCGAGACCCACGACTATACTCGCTGTTTGGTTGCTGCTGACGATCCTCCGACCCGCACAGGCTGATGTCATTACCTACTCCGCAAGCTTCGGTCCGCAGCAATTCTCTTTGGGGACCAAAGTGGCAGGTTCATTGGGAAGCAACAGTTCCTCGACACTGAACTGGAACGGTACGCTCGGTATCAATTTCGCCTTCCCGCAATTTGACTCATCGATGGGAACACTGAATGACGTACGCCTGACGTTTTCGGGGGCCTCCGCACTGACAGCCGACATCCTGTTTGCCAATAACCAGGCGGCTCCGTTTAACCAGGCAGGCATTAATGTCAACATGACGACCAACATCCAGTTGAACGATGCATCTTTGGTCATTTCCAGCAGCGACAGCAATTTCCTGAACACGACCACGACGGCGACGTCGAGTGGAACTCCATTCAACCTGAACGTCGGGGCGGACACGCTTATTGGACCGCTGACCAGCGTTCCCTTGGCCAATCATGGCGTATATCTGGGCAATGGAACCGTCACATTGCCGATGAGCATTCAGTTCATTGCTCAGGCAACGACCTCGAATGGAGCATTTGCCGTGACACCATTTCCCGTCCTTCTGATGAACCCCGTGCAACTCAGCTACGACTTTACACCCACCGCGGTTCCCGAGCCAAGTTCATTCGTGATGTTTGCGGTCACGACGATCGGCGTATTTGCCGCCCGAAGAAAACGCCTTAACAACAGGCGGCACAGGACCGTAAGTGAACAAGTTTGATGCGACCGCGGAGCCGACTGGGGGCGAGAAAATCGTCAACCTCTTCCACTCTTGCTAAGGAACAATCTCCGTTCCAACTCCCGTGTCAGAATAAATCTCCAGCAGCACGGAATGAGGCATCGAGGCGTCGACGATGTGGACCTTGCGGACTCCGGCGTCGAGCGATTCCAGAGCGGCTTCAACCTTCGGAACCATTCCGCCTGCGATGGTTCCATCTGCAATCATCGCTCGGACCTGGCTGCCTGTGACATGAGACAGCCGCGACGCGGGATTCTTGATGTCGGTCAGAATGCCTGGAATGTCGCTCAGGAAGATCAGCTTCTCCGCTGACAAGGATCGCGCGACGGCTGCTGCTGCTGTGTCTGCATTCACATTCAACCGATGCCCCACGGGACTCAGCGCGATGCTTGGAATCACCGGGATCGTTCCCGTCGAGCAGACTCGGATGATCGTGTCGACATCGACATCGGTCACCTGACCCACATGCCCCAGATCGATCCGCTCGCCGTTTTCGCCCGGCAACGTCAGTTTGTCGGCGGTCATCACGTTCTCTGTGCCGAAGTGAAGGCCAGTGGATCGTGAACCGTTTCGGTTGATGCGATCGACGATCGACTGGCAAATGTCTTCCACCAGGACTCGTGAAGCAATCTGCAGAGTCTGTCGATCGGTAAAGCGTCGCCCTGCAACAAAGCGAGGCTCAATGCCGGCTGCGTTCATTGCGGCCGAAATCGCTTTGCCGCCACCATGCACAATGACTGGTCGCATGCCGACCGTTGCCATGAACACGACATCGACCAGCAGACTGTTCACCGCAGCCACATCGTCCAGAGTACTGCCGCCGAGTTTCACGACGACGTATCGGCCCTTGAATCGCTGAATCCAGCTCAGAGCTTCAATCAGCACTTTGGCTTTTCGAATTGCTTCGTCCATGGCGTAACCAATGACTCCGGAAGATGAACACAAAAGGGAAGCAGGCGATTTTACGACGTCGCGACGGTGATTCAACGTGCACTGAGACAGATGAACAGACTTTGCTGTGGTTTGCGATTCCGCGAATTCCTGTTTCTCGTGATTCACGGCTTTGTCGGTCCCTCCATCGTTCGACGCTTCGATGTGATCGCTACAGTTCAACGCGCGGAGATTGTTTGTCTCCGCATCCGTTCAGGTGCTCACAGGCGACAACCACTGCAACAATGCAGGTCGCGGGTGTGAGTGAAAAGGGAAGACGGTGGCCGGTCGACTGACCGGGATTCCGTCGCGGTCCCGCCGCTGTAATCGGGGACTGGTTCGCAACAACCACTGTATTGATGAGCCATCTGTCGTCACAAGAACGCCAGATGGGACTCGTACGGGAAGGGGCGATACCGGGATGATCCGAAAGCCAGAAGACCTGCCTGAGCAGATTGCAGACATGCCTCGCGGAAGGGCGCTGTCGGCACTGCAGATTCTGGCTGATCGACAACGATCATCATTCACGCTGAGCTTTTCTTCCGAAGAGCATGTCCAGCGTGCGAAGATGCATTGTGATTCGGTTAGTTGCTCTGACGCGCCGCTTCGTCAACGCATCTCATGTCTGTGTTCCTGACTCACGAACACTCATCGAGGACTATGAGATGTTGATCCGCCGAAACATGTCTGGACGAGCCTTCACGCTGATTGAACTGCTCGTCGTCATTTCCATCATCGCCATTCTGGTCGCACTGCTGCTTCCGGCCGTGCAGCAGGCCAGAGAAGCCGCACGACGAACTCAATGCCGCAATAGTCTGAGGCAACTGGTTCTGGCAATGCACAACTACAGTGACCTGCATCAAGAACAGTTCATCCCGTTCGTTGTGGAAGATCAGCAGCGACTGAACTATCTGAGAACGTTCTCCGGCAACCAGGGTACGGCTCAGTACTGGTTCGGCACCGTCAACTATTCCGAAACGGATCCGACGAAACAACTGAACTTCGCAGCCGGTCCGCTGAGTCCGTTCATGGAGACGAATTATCAGTCTTTCCAATGTCCAAACTTCGCCGAGAATCAGATGGATCGCGTTCGCTTTGGAAAGCCCGCAACTGGCTTCGGTTACAACGGCTACTATCTGTCACGCAGCGGCGGCATTGAATGGGCCCCGCCAACCTGGGCACCGCTCAACAGTCGTCAGCCGCTCTGCTATCGCATGCGAGACGTCCCCGAATCAGGACGGACCGTGGTTTTTGCCGATAGTGCGGCGGTGAACATGATCAATTTCTCGCCGCCGGAATTCAGCTTTGAAGAGAACTGGCTGCTGGATCCACCCAGCCGCAACTTCCCAACGATTCACTTCCGCCATCTGGATTCCGCCAACGCTGCATTCCTCGATGGCCACGTGGAGAGCTTTTCCTGGTCGACTCACGTGGACGTTCCCGGCGACAACTTCCTGACACCAGAACAAGCAGCTCTGATGACAGAGAAACGCCTCGGCTTCCTTGATGCGGGCAACCTCAACGACCCAGTCAAACGCGATGAGCTCTACGATCGCAACTGACGTCGACATCACAGAACCTTCCTGCCGTTCGTTCGCAACGGGATTTTCTGGTCTTGTCAGACTCGCGCTTGCGGCAGCACAATGTCGCCAGTGCGAGAAGTTGTGATCCATACTCGGGCACCCTGTTGAGCTGGCATCATGCATCTGATGTTCGATGTGCTTTGCGTTATCATTGCCATCACGTTGCCATCGTGCGACGAACCAGCAGAACAGCTCAAGCCGGTGAAGTTTGGATTTGTGATGCAGGGCAGCTATGTGCCGCAGGAAGTGGTCCTTGATCACCTGCCAGCACGCATGCCCTATGAGCATCCGTGTGCCGGCTTTGGCATGCAGCGTGTTAGCGGCCGCGATGCTGCTTCTCTACGGACAGTTCGCCTCTTTCCGCTGGCTGCACCGACGCCATACGATCGAACATTCGCCGAGATGTCCTGGACCGACAGCAATGGCGAATGTCATCGCCTCCCAGTAGAAGCGATCGTTCTCAAGGACGTCTGTGTGGGTCCCGGATTCCTGAACCTTGAAGCAAGCAGCCTGCGATCGACCCATCGTGCCAGTGTCGAAATCACCGGTCCGATGAAATTTCGAATAGGGTCACCACCGTCAACCACGACCGATGGCATGAATATTCGTGTTGAACAAGTGAAGGCATCAGAACATGCTGTTTTTCGGGTAACGGCTGAATGGGACACATCCAGAGCGTCCAGCGTAAAAGAGATCGTCAAGCTTCCGTGCGAAGGCCTCGACAACGCGTCCGTTAAAGAACTGCCCGTTTTTGTCGAAGGCACAATCGGCCCCAGATTCATTGAATCGGAGAGACCAACCGTTGGCTCTCTCGTTCCCGATCACGATGGCTACTCACTCAGATTGCGGATGCGGACCAGGGGCACTCAGAAGGTGACAAAAGTTGAAAGTCGGCTCTTTGCAGACTGGTCACCTTCGATCTTCAAATCCGACCAATCGCTCATGCTACTCAATGACATCCCGACACTTCCGCCTTCATCAGACGAGGTAAACTCCAAGGAGTTCACCGATCAACTCACTGTGACGTTTTCCGATGGCTACGTTGAATCGGTCGGCGTGAAGTACAGAATCGTGCCTCAACAGACGCCACGCGTTCAACAGTAAGTAACTAGTCGCGGCAGTGACGAAATGAATGGTTAATGAGTATTGAAAATTGAAAAGTGCAAATTGAAGTGCGGGGACCCGCCAACCAACCAACAAACGACACACCGCGCAGCAAAAAAGCGAAGGCCAGGAGAACCCGAGTCCCGGCCATCGCTCAGAGAGTTCAGACGTTACTGAATGCGCAGCGCCGACAGTCGCCAGACAGGACTGTCCGAAGCGTCACATCATTTCGATTCGCCGACCTTAACTTCCCATGGCTTCGCATTTCGTTCGCGAAGACGGGTGGCCTTGCCAGCTCGGTCACGAAGATAGAACAGCTTGGCTCGACGAACGCGAGCGTGCCGAGTGATTTCGATGTGAGCAATCTTCGGGGAGTTCACTGGGAACGATCGCTCAACACCTTCGCCCTGAACGATACGGCGAACGGTGAACATTTCGCGTGTGCCAGAGCCACGGCGAGCAATAACGACGCCGCTGAACTTCTGGATTCGCTCTTTGTTGCCTTCCAGAATTCGAGTGTGCACGTCGACAGTGTCGCCGATTGCAAACTGCAGCTGCTGTTCACGAAGGCTGGTCTTTTCGACAGCTTCCAAAAGCTTGTCACGCATGGTTCGGGTTCCTTTCAACTCAACAAATCAAATCTGTCTTCGATATTTGGCCGCCCAACTAGGCGTCCGTTTCAGACTGGTCGGTTTTGTCCAGAAGGTCCTGCCGGCGTTCGGCCGTTCTTCTGAGACTTTCTTCCCGCTGCCAGTCTGCAATCTTCTGATGGTCACCATTGATCAGCACGTCCGGGACAATCATTCCGCGAAACTCACGAGGACGCGTGAACTGCGGATGTTCGAGTAACCCGGCGTTGCTGAACGAATCGTAACGACTGCTGGTTTCGTCATGCAGAACACCCGGAATCAGCCGGATGACTGTGTCGACGATCAGCATGGATGGGACTTCTCCGCCATTGCAGATGAAGTCGCCAACCGATACTTCCATGGGCTGAAGTCCCTGACGAATTCGATCATCAAAGCCTTCGTAACGACCACACAGAAGCAATAGTCTGGGTTCTTCTGCCAGTTCTTCCACCAGCTTCTGATCCAGACGTCGTCCCTGAGGAGTCATCATGAGCAGTTTTCCGGGCGCTGTGCCGGAAGCCTGAACAGCTTCGACACAGTCAAACACCGGCTGACACATGATCAGCATTCCGGGACCGCCGCCAAACGGCTTGTCATCAACCTGCTTTCTCTTTCCGGGAGCATAGTCCCGAAAATTGTGCAGCTGAATATCCACCAGACCGCGTTCAATGGCCCGCTTCAGGTGACCTTGCCCCAGATAACTCTGGAACATCTCCGGAAACAGGGTGAGGATATCAAACCGCATCGCAGTCGACGTCCAAAACGCTCAGGAGTCCGCGTGTGTCGGTCGTGAATCCACGATCGGGCCTGCGGACCTCTGGATTACTCAGCGGCTGGAGCTTCAGCAGGCGCTTCGGCCGCTGGAGCTTCTTTGACCTTCGGAGCCAGCATCGGCGGAGGTGCCTTCGCTGTTCCGAACTTGTTTGTCTTCACCTTGCGAATCAGTGCATTCACCTTTTCGCTTGGCTGTGCGCCGACGGACAACCAATAGTCCACTCGTTCGAGATTCATCTTCACTCGAGCGGCCTTGTCGTGGACCATCGGGTCATAGAACCCGACTTCTTCAATTGCCTTGCCATCGCGCTGGACCTGAGAGTCCATCACACAGATGCGGAAGAACGGACGATGCTTTCGTCCCATCTTCTTCATGCGAATTCGAACAGCCATTGCTACTCCTGAACTATCTGAAGAACCACACCGTTTGTCAGATCCGCGGTCTGGCGACCCAACATCCGGCGAACACATTTCTAAAGGAAGAACCGGCAGATCTTGCCGAACAGCCCGAGTTACCGTTTCCGGTTTCGTTTTTTGGCTTTTGCCGCTTCTTTCCGTTGTTTCTTTTTCTTGTCCCGAGCCACGTCTCGGTCGACCGGCCCGCGCTGACTTCTTAACTTCTTTTCCTGAATCTCAGCCCCGGGGTTCATGAATCCACCGTCTGCCAGGCCTTTAACGGCCCTCATCCGGTCTCGCAGACCCATATTGGACATGCCCTGCATCATCTTCGCCATCATGGAGAAGTCTTTCAGCAGTT
Organism: Planctomycetaceae bacterium; assembly: GCA_016795145.1. Lineage (GTDB taxonomy): Bacteria > Planctomycetota > Planctomycetia > Planctomycetales > Planctomycetaceae > SXXK01. Next base: position 435 of record JAEUII010000318.1, on the reverse strand, counting down.
TGTTCACGTCCGCAGGCTGAACCCCGCTACCGAGGGCAATACGGTTACGGCGACTCCGGTCAATCACTTCCGGATTCGCACGTTCGGCCGGGGTCATCGAGTTGATAATTCCCTCGATCCGCAGCATGTCGTCTTCCGGGTTCAAATCACCCAGCTGATCAACAATGCCTCCCAGGCCGGGAATCATCTTCATGATTTCCCGCATCGAGCCCAGCTTTTTGATCTGCCGCATTTGCTTGCGGAAGTCTTCAAGCGTGAACTTGCCCTGCTGCATCTTCTCCTGCTGACGCAGCATTTCCTCTTCGTCGAATTCGCGCTGTGCCTTCTCGAAGAGCGAAACAATGTCGCCCATCCCGAGAATTCGCCCAGCCATTCGATCCGGATGGAAATCTTCCAGCCGATCAAGCTGCTCACCCACACCGATAAACTTGATCG
>JAEUII010000311.1 GCA_016795145.1 Planctomycetaceae bacterium | reverse complement strand
GCCATCTCCATTTCCTGGCATGGACCCATTTCTGGAATCACAGGAATGGGAAGATTTTCATACAACGTTCAACACTGTCCTGCGCGAACGGCTTGGACCAGCCCTGGAACCGAAATATTTCGTTCGAGTCGAACGTCGAGTGTATCTGGAATCGGTCGGCGGCGAACCAGAGACGATGCGTCGAGCAGACGTCGCAATTGTGACAGTTGATAAGCGACCCGGTGATCGGGGGGCAGGGCTCGGGGTTGTGACTCCTGAATCGGCCAGTATGACGGCAGAGTGCGAGCTGCCAATGCCGATCGAACGGCAGGAAACGTATCTTGTGATTCGTGAGCGTGAAACGATGAAAGTGATCACCGTCATTGAACTGCTCTCGCCGTCCAACAAACGCAGCAAAGGCGATGGTCGGCATGAATACATGATGAAGCGTCAGGAGATTCTCTCAAGCCCCACACATCTTGTAGAGCTGGACTTACTGCGAAGTGGCATGCGGCTTCCTGTCATTGGCACATTGCCACCAGGAGACTACTACTGCATCATCAGCCGCGCGAAACGTCGGCCGAAGTGTGAAGTCTATGCGTGGACCCTGAGCGACAAACTTCCGGTCATCCCCATTCCACTGCAGCACGGCGACCCTGACGCCACAGTACCATTGCAGGAAGTATTCGACCTCGTCTACCAGCGAGCACGCTACGACCTCTCCGTCAAATACACCGCCCCGCTTGATCCTCCACTCACGCCGGAAGAGCTGAAGTGGGTGCAGCTGCCTACGGGTGGCAACTGATCTTGTCGAATCGCCCACGTACCGCAGTCGAATTCCGGCAGACAAAATCGACCAGGCCGCAACTCTGGTAACTTAAAGTTGTTTTCTGGAGGTGCCGCGTTGACCGAGGACGCATGATGGTTTCGCAAAGACAAAATAGGCTGATCCACCTGATTCTTGCTAGCCTAATGTGGTTCTCTGGCGATTTGGTACACGCACAGGAAGATACTGTAGAGTCGAGTTGCACGATCAGAGGGATCGTTCAATGGGCAAATGGGGCGTCTGTAAACGAAGCGACAGCGCATGTTCATCGATGGGATTCAGATCGACTGAGGTGGATGGCCGCAGAACAGACCGTTTCGATTGGGAATAGCGGGGAGTTTGAGCTTAAGGAGTTGGCTGAAGACCAATACTGGTGTGTGGCGGTGCGAGCTCCACAAGCGGGGATCGTGTTCCGTCAGTTCGTTCTAGAACATGGAGAAACCAAGACACTCAATGTTGATCTGAAACCAGCGTCCACCGCCTACATCACCATTCACGACGATCAAGGCAAGCCCCTTGCTGGCGCCAAGTTTCGTTTTATGGAATTCGTTGAAGGGAACGAAGGGAGTTTTAGCATCCGGCGAGGTAGCGAACAGGCGCTTGGTATTCCAGTTGCGGTGAGTGACCAGGAGGGACGGCTACCGCTGCCTTTGCTTTCGGAGGGAGTCGTCTTCAAACGCGGATGGGTTGATCATCCGAACTTTGCGGCGGTCACTTTGTCCCCGGACATGGTCCTGCAGTCGCAGGAAATCGCCGTCGCTGAGTTCAAACGGGGCTTTCCCGTCCACTTTGACATCCATGATGTGAAGACCGGAGTCACTCCATCGACACTCGCAGAGGTGAGTGTGAATCTTCGTCACAACGAAATCACAGACGCAGCCTCCGTACTTGATATACCGTTCTCGGTCAGCAACAGTGGGTTTGACATTCAACTTACGGAGGGGCAGTACAAGTTCTTCCGAATAACATCGACATCTCACGTCCTGCTTCCAGTCGTCGGACTTGATCCCAGCAGTCGAATTCGGATTGCGCAAGGTGAAAATGACCGGTGGTTGTTTCGTGCATTGCCCAAGGTTCTTGTAGCCGGCCGTGTGATCGACTCGAACGGAAAACCTGTGGCAAATGCGTCTCTCACTGGAGAAGTTCGAAACGTCTTATTCGATGGTTCTCCTGCCCCGACGACATGGGGATCCTGGGCGCACGTCGAGTGGGGGAAAACGAACGCTGAGGGCGAGTACAAGGTCTCTTTGGCTCCGGGAAGCGGCCGGATTACTTATCGCGGTAAGGGAATTCCGTCGATCGACCATCTTGCGGTGAACGTGGAAGGACTTCTGGAACAACGTGTCCCGGATATCATTGTTCGCGATGTGCCGATGATTCGGGGAATTGTGCTGGATATGGAGGGACAGCCCGCGTCCAGTGTGATCGTTCGCGTGCATAGCAATAGCAGTATGCGATATGTGGCCCAGCCGGTTGTTACGGGGATTGACGGAGAATTTGAGATTCCCCTCGACGCTCTGCCGGTCAGCTATGACACTGAGGAACGTGTGTACGAGCACTCTGTATTTGCCTTCATGCCTGACCAGTCTGTTGGTGGCGTTACCAGAATTGACCTCCGAAACTCAGAAGCGGTTGCGAAACTCAGGATCTTGATGACGCCTCAGAAAGCGGATTGGCCCCTGTCGGAAATGAGTGATGGCTTTACGGCCTGGGAACGCGGGGTTGCAGAATCACGTCCGGACAAGCAAGTTCGACTCAATGAGGAGAACGCAGCGGGAAGCTCAGTTCCCGAACTAGACGGGAGTCTCTGGCTCAACACAGATAAGCGAAGCCTGAAGGATTTCTCCGGGCAGTTCGTCCTGCTTGATTTCTACACAACATGGTGTGGGCCCTGCGCACAGGATTTTCCAACAGTCAAAATGGTTCATGATTCAATGAGCCACTTAGGAGCGACGGTCATCGCCGTTCATGACAACTCCTCTCCTCACGCGTTGATTCGCCAGCATGCTGAGCAGAAGGGTATGGAAATGCCGATCGTTGTTGATCATGCTGATGGTCGTTTACTTAAGGCGTTCGAATCACGCGGACTTGTGCGAGGATATCCAGGTTACGTACTGATTGGACCCGATGGTCGACTGCTTGCATCTGATGACACAATCCCTGCTCCGCTGTTGCGAGTGTACAAAGTAGAGATTGTACGGCAGCATCTTTTGCAGTCTCGTTTGAATTCCGGTGCCGAGACGAGTTCAAAGCAGTGATTGCAACTGACATGGCAACAGATTGTTCCGGGACAATCTCACAAACGGTCTGCCATACTCCAAACATCGAGTAACCGGGGGTCCGTCCAAGTCATCCGGACGCAGTGGGGTGCCTGTGACTGTGCATTGTGGACTACAATCTGTTTCCCGTAGACTGTGTGTGGGTTTGAGTCACTTCATCGAATGCCAAAGACGACCATGAATCCTAAAGCGACATTCGAAACGTTCGATTCCTTTAGCGCCGCTGATGACGAAACGAGGCGTGAGTATTGGATGATGACGGTGGAACAGCGTTTGACGATTCTTGAACAACTCAGGATGCAGACATATCCAGATGGTCAAACTGCCCCCCGACTTCAAAGAGTTCTTGAGTCTGTTGCATATTCACCGCGTTGAAAGTGCATAGACAAATCTGAGTGTTCACTGGCTCTTGAAAGGCAGTGCGAAGATTTGCGTCACCTTGCAAGAGGCCAGCATGGCAACGATTTTTTCCAGACGACTGGTCCTTTGGACGACCGCCATTGCGGTGCTGGTGACGACCAGCGAACCGGCGACTGGCTCATCGAACTCCCGCTGTTTTTCAGTCTATTGAGCAGACACCGAAAGATAGCCGGACGAGGTACTTTGCGGTCATTGGAAAGCGAACGCTCTGGCCTGCATATCAGTCCATGAACTTGCGAGATGTCGTTGATGGCACTTCGAATACGATTGCTCTGGTTGAGTCCGCGGAACCAGACATCTCGTGGCTTGAACCACGGGACATGATGACAAGTGAATTCGTCTCCTCCCTGCGAAAGGGAGAGCTTGCCCGAAGACATCACGGCAGTTCGGTTGCCATGGCGGACGGTTCTGTTCGGTTCCTGTCAAAAGATATTGATGGTGTCTTGCTCAACGGTTTGCTCACCCCACAGTTCGGCGCGGACACATTTTCGGGCGCTGCGTGGCCGGACGATCTTATTGAAAAGATGCCGCAACAGGGTCTCAGAGAACCCGTATCCGTGTCATCGTTACCTGCTACAGATCTTGTACCGGTTCGTTCAACGCTGCTGAAGGCGAATCGAAATCAGATCTGGAGCGCTGCGTTTCAGATGGCATGGGATGACTTGAAATCCACAGCCGGAGGCACAGTACGCACTTCGGTACAGTCCGATTTGGTCAACGCCCTGAATGCAGCATCGTTTGATCGGACGAATCTCTCTTCGAAGGCCGTGCTTTTTGGCGCGACAAATGGCACTTCTGGTGAAGACGCTGAGCTGGCAACGAGAATTCGAGCCACGTTCCCGGACGCCAACTACTCGCTTCAACCACTGCCAGTGCGAGATGGGCAGCAGGCTCTGCGGCTGATGGCGATGATTCGCAAACAGATGCCGTTCGCAACACCATTTGCTCGTTTCAGGAAGCCACTGAGTTTTGTAGCGGAAACCGGGGAGAATACGGTTCAGAGTTTCGGGCAGGAACAACCTGAGAATGTTCTTCCGATAACGCTTTCCGGTGACAAGACCTTTATGAGCCAGGTCGTGATTTGCGACGACTTCGGAGACGATTCGTGCGTCATCAGGCTGGTGACGGCCGGTTCGGAAGCTGATGAAGTGATCGTCGCATTGACAGACCCGAAAGAGACACTGGAACAGACATGGCAAGCTGTTCAGGAGCGAATACAACGCCCGAATCCGAATCACGAACGAAGGGTGCTCGACTCAACAGAGACACTGCAGATTCCAATCCTGAACTTCTCGCTGATTGATCACTTTTCTGAGCTCGAAGGTTTGCCGATTGAAGGCTTCGGTAACCCTGCGTATATCGCGCTGGCATCGCTCGATGTGCGACTTCGGCTTGATGAAACCGGCGCTGAATTTGTGAGTGCTGGTGAGGCAGGCGCCGGTCTAATAGGATCGATTGGCGACGAACCCTACAAGTCCGACCGCGTCCGTCGCTTCATTTTCAACCGTCCGTTCTTCATTGCCATGAAAGAGCCGAAGGCTCGTGAGCCATGGTTTATGGCATGGATTGCCAACACTGCGTTGATGGAGAAGTTCGACGGGCACTCACGATGAAACAACTGAGCTGAAGGTGTTGGGTTCACGGGGAATGTGAGTAGTGCAAAGGCCGAATTCCACCGGGGTGAACCCGGTGGGGGGATTTTGGTTACGGCTATCGCAGACTCTCCAAATACGCGATTAAATCCGCGAGCTGTTCCGGGGTCAGGTTGCCGACGATGCCGAGTGGCATCATGGAGATTTCCTGTTTGATCCGTTCGTCGATGTCATCCTGAATCAGCTCATGCGAAATGCCCGTCGTGTCTCGCAGTGTGACTGTCTCAGCGCTTTCCAGCACCACGAAGCCTGTGTAGATCTTTCCGTCGGACATGGCGATGGCCCAGGTGTCGAAGCCCTGAGCAATTTTCTTGCTGGGCTGCACGATGGATTCGATCAGCTCTGCTCGTTTGTAACGCTTGCCGATATCCACCAGGTGCGGTCCCTTTGGCTTTTGCCCATTGGCGAATGTGTGGCAGTTGATGCAGGACTGCTGTTTGAAGAGAGCCTTCCCTTTTTCCGGGTCGCCAGGAGTTGCTGCTGCACGCTGCGCAATCACGTCGAAGGCGAGGTTGGCAATGGCGTTCGGATCATTTGGGTCGGCTTTCTGAAGAACGATGGCCTTCTCTTCTTCCTTCATCGCTGTATCGGAAGGTGATCCATCCAGGTTGACGACATGCTTCTTCAGCTGCTCCGTCAAATGCGTTTTCAGTGAGTCATCGGCTTCGGAGAAAGCCACTTTGATCGCATCGCCGATTCGATCGGATTCACTCCACTTCTGGCGATCGTAGTACGGACCTGTTGTGTCCGGGCGAGTCCCCCACCATTTTGGACTGTCGACGGTGAATTCACCTTCGCGGTGATACAGACGAATCAGGATCGTCCAGATTTCACGCCGCAGAGATTCGTCGCGGCTCGTGCTGAGAACCCTGAAGAGCCCATCGACAGTCTTCTGGTCATGCATGTGCTTCAGTGCCGCAATCGCACCCGATCGGTGTGGCCCGTTCAGAGCTTCAAGACATGCGTCGATGGCGTTGATCTGCACGAGTGCCTTCACTGCGAGATGCGGAATGACTCGATCAGGATCAGGAAGCCGCCAGGCATCGTCGTTGATCGCTCCGCGATCAGAACGCCTTTCTTTTGCTTGTGGAGACTGTGAACCTGACTTTTCAGCTTGCGTCGAACCCGGACGTTCGATCGCGGAGCGATCCACGACACTGAGTTCAATCAGCTTCTTTGCCGCTCGTGTTTCACCCATTCGCCCCATCGCAACGACCGCTGCCGCGACGACTCGCGGATTGCTGTCGTCGAGCTTCGAAAAGATGGGCGACGAATGGCCCTTGTCGATCTGAGCCTTGCGATCCGTCGCCGCTCGAATGACGTGTTCTCGCAAATCAGCATCGATCAGCAGAGTGCCGAACGCGGCTTTGAAAGCGTCCCAGTTGACCTGTCGCAAGGTCCAGACTGCGGCAACGCGAGAATTCACAGAAGCTTTATGATCCTTGGCCAGCGCCACCAGCGCAGCGGCCAGCGATTGGACGTCAGCCGCGTCCGTCTTCCCGGCGTCGCTCGAAGTTGCTCGGAGGGCTAACGCTCTGCCGCTCGCCAATCGCAAGGCATCGGACGGACTGCGCAGCAACTGAACCAATTCGGAATCGTTGAGTTCGGGCAGGGAGACTCGTAGGGCTGACGCCCTGCCGCTCGCCGTTGGGACGGAGACAGGATGAGCCACAAAGTTCTCCGGCGTCACGAGAGCCACGAAGCCCACGTCCGGACGATCAAACGAGAATCCTCCGTTCTTCCAGCTTGTCACAAACAGACGGCCCATCGCATCGGCGTCGGCGTCTGTGGGTCGAGGAATACTGAGGAACGTGTCCTGCTGTGCATCAAACGTGGCACCGTGTCGAGGCAGCATGTGGCTAAAGACTTCGCTGCGCCCCCAGTCGCATGTCAGCAGCATGTCATTGTACGGAGCTGGCCAGCGATCATCCTGAAAGTAGAGTGCTCCACATCCAGAACCGCCGCCGTAATCCGCCAGTGGCGGCATGATCTCTTCAGCGAAGTTGATGTATTGAGACGGATAACCATAGTTGGCGGTTTGCATGACGTGCGACAATCGAATGTCCCAGCCACCGCCGTCGTTTGTGTTGTCTCGAGTAAACAGATTCATGGCGGGATCGATCGCCACATCGACGATGTTCCGCTGTCCCCAGGAATACACTTCCATTTCGGTGCCATCGGGACGAATACGAACAACGCCGCCGCCGCGTTTGCTGAGAGTCGTGCCATCCTTCGCGACCGCCTTGTTGAACCCGAAGTCTCCGACGGCGATGTAGATCCAGCCGTCGATGCCCATGCGAATGCCATTGGTCGTGTGGTCAGCTCCTCGCTTATTCACTTCGTCGGTGCTGATGCCTTCAATCAGAACTTCGCTTTTGTCCGACGAGCCATCACCGTCGACATCCTGAAAGACCGACAGGAATGGGGGATGAAGGACCCAAAGCGAACCGTTGTCGTAGACCAGTCCTCGAGGATGATCCATCTTTGCGAAGTCGTTGAACTGATCGGCCTTGCCATCGCCGTCGGTGTCGATACATCGCACCACTTTGCCTCGGCCCGGATCTTTTCCGAGTGAGCCCTGTTCGTCGACGCCGACGAAGACTTCACCGTCAACCGATGTGGTGATGCAGACGGGATACGTGACCTGAGGAGGACCTGCGAAGATCTTCGTGTCGAAACCCTTCGGCGCTTTCACGTCTTCTGTTGTGGCTGCGGACTCACTTCCTGCGGAGGTGCCTTCGGGCAATGGAGGAAGGTCGCCTGGATAGGCTTCGACTTCCCAGATGCTTCCCCAGCCGCCTCCGTTTGATCCCTTGAAAGTGATCTTCAGATAACGAGCATCGTCGATTTTTACCGCGTCGACAGAGAGTCCATTACGCTCTTTGTTGTCGGAATGATCGGCCAGCATCGTCCAGTCTTTGCCGTCGGGCGATGATTCCAGAGTGTACTGATAGGCTGTGTTGCGGGATTCCCAGTGCAGTCGAATGTTGCGAATCGACTGAGGCTTCTCCATGTCGAGCGTAATGGATTCACCTGCGTTCGAACCACTCGCACACCACCGAGTATCCAGTCGACCATCCACAGCATTCTTAGCAAAGTTGTTCTTGCTGGTTTCTTCGCTGGAGGCTTTGGCTGGCTTGTTGAAGACCAGATTGCCTTCGCCACAGCAGCCCTGAGTCAGCACCGGACTGTTCTTTTCAATCTTTGCGGTCACGAGTGCTCGGATCTGTTCATCAACTTCAGGAGTAATCGGCTTGAAGTCTTTGATGGGATCGCGACCAACGGCCCACAACAGTCCTTTGGTGACCATGTCCAGGTAAGTTGGTTCCACCATCGTTTCGTTGTAGTGACCAACCGTTGTCGCAAAGACTTTGGTGCCTCGATAGTTGTTGGTCCAGATACACACCTGAGGTTCGTTGTTGTCCTGTCGATTGGCAACGGCAAGTGGAGTCGCTGTGTCAAACACTTTGGCTGCGTGATACAGCTCACCCTTTGGTACGACAAAGCGTTCGCCAAAACCATCCATGATCGGATGATCGGGTTTGAGGTTGTTGATGGTGTAGGAATAATGGGGCCCGTGTCCGGGAGACTGCACGCCGCAGAATTCGAACCAGCGATCATCACCGACTCGATAACAGTGCATCGCACAGTGAATCAGGATGGCCGGCAGACCTTCGCGATGAGGCTTCAGAATGCGATCCACGAACTCCTTGTCGGTCACATGAGCGAAGCACTCGTTGTGAACGACGATGTCAAATCCGTCCGCCCAGTTCGGATCGTCGTACAGAGGGATCTTTGTATCCGTGGTGGTTCCGCCCTGATGCACCACAGTCCAGCGAACATTGGCTCGCGCGCTGATCCCGCGAGTCAGAATCAGTTTCTGTCGGTCATAGTCGTGGCAGCATCCTCCCGTGACCAGCAACGCCTGAATCGGACGGTCCGCACTTCCTTTGGCCGGCGTGGCTTCCGTCTGCGTCGCCGCAGCGTTTTCCTGAGCGGAAAGAGAAGGCAAGAGAAACAGTACGGCCAGGGCGGGTGTGAGCACGCGAGAAACCAGGTTCATGGAGAGACTCGAAGAGCAGGGGGGCTGGAGTATCGGCAGGAGCTGAAACTGGAAAGTGGAATTCCGAGGTCGCAGCAAGTTTGGCAGAATGATGAACGATGAGACGACGGCAGGAAACTGAAATGAGGCCGTTGTCCTGCTTTCTTCATGTCGAGGCAGGTTTGCCGTCGTTCATAGGCCTGGTTTGGGTTTTCGATTCGGACAATTGAAAAGGCTGGTCGACCTTCTTCGCCGATCGCAGCATAATGCTCAGCTTAAAGAGTTCACTCAGTTGCTGCAGCCGAGCAGAGATGGCTTCAGGCGCCATGTCAACGATGTTCATCTGTTGCCGAGTCGTGCGGTTTGACATTTGCGTTTTGAATTGCAGTTGGAGATTCTGCGACCCTTAAATCTGTTGATGTGTCGGGAATGCTGGTTTGGCCAAGGATACGGCAAAGGTGATTGAGTTCGTCCACGATCTTTAGTCGTGACAGAATCGCTTCCGGAGACATATCGACTGTTGCTGTGGCCCGGTTAAGTGACATCGGATTGTTCATCTCTTGAACTTTCAGTCAGTCGTTCGATGTCATCAAGATCTCTGTGACGCCCGGCAATGCGTTTCATTTCAATTAAGCCATCTCGTGACACCACTGTCAGGCTTCGGTCACCAATTCTTCCTTCGAGACGCCCATTCCAAACTTGCTGGAGCGACGGACTGACAAGAATCAGATCCAGGGGAATCAAATAACTTCCCATGGCCTTTGATACGCGAACCACAGACGTTGCAAGAGGTGTTCTTGCTTTCAACGGTATGCGGCCACTTGGAATCCAGAATCCCTTTGTTTTTGCAACTTCGAGAGCTTTTGTCACGCAGTCTTCCGGAACAAGAAGGTCAATGTCCTGCGTGGCGCGAGGCACCCCGTGGACTGCCATTGCCAGGCCACCACAAATTGCATACGGCACGTCCTGCTGCTGGAAAGCATCGGTCAGTTCCAGTAGTTGATTGAGTAGTTCCATTTCGGCATCGCCAACTGAGAATTCCTAGTGGTAAAGCACCAGCCAGATCGCCACATCGACGTCACCGACCTTGACGGTCTTTGTTCCCGGGCCAGCGGACGGTGATGCTTCGATGGAATCGGCCAGGGTTTCTCCTTTAATGTAGTTGCCCCATTCGGTGACCATCGCATGGATTGAATTGTCGGCCGAGTTGTACTGGATGCGAATGCGATCCGTGATATTCAGGTTCGCATCTTTTCGAAGCTGCTGGACCTGGCGAACGAAGTCACGCGACATGCCTTCTCGCACAAGTTCCGGTGTCAGCACGGTGCTGATCGCGACCTGAATGCCGGAATCGTCGGAGCAGACCCAGTCGGCGGCCTGTTCGGTGCTGACCAACACGTCTTCCGGTGTGAGATCGACAGGATTGCCGTCCAGCTGCACCGTCACATTCTGGCCTCGACGAAGAGGTCCCAGGACAGCATCACCAAGTTCCGGCAGTTTTGTTCGAAGAGCATTCAGCAGCTTGCCGTACTTTGGTCCCAGCGTCTTGAGGTTGGGTTTGTACGCGTACTTCACCAGAGCATCCAGGTTTTGTTGACGCACGACGCTGTGGATATTCAGCTCCTCGCCAATCACATCGGCGAGAGTTTCAATCGCTGCCGCTGTTTCCGCAGAGGCCGCTGCAAAGTGAAGTTCCGCCAATGGCTGACGTACTCGCAGGTTCGATTCTTCACGCAGCTTGTGCCCCAGTCGAACAACCTTCTGAGCCGCTGCCATACGAGCATTCAACGCTTCGTCGAGCAGAGCGGAGTTGGCGGTTGGGAAATCGCAGAGATGGACGGAGGCTGGAAGTGAAAGCGGAGAGCGGAGAGCGGAAAGCCGATCGGCAGATTGCGGATCGAGTGCAGACTGCGATTCTCCGCTTTCCGCTTTCCCCTTTCCGCTTTCCATCAAACACTCTTCGCCCAGCACCAGGTTCTGATACATCCTCTCCGTGAGGAATGGAATGCATGGTGCCAGCAGGCGACAGAGCGTGACCAGCACTTCGTAGAGCGTTTCATACGCTGCGTTCTTGTCCGTATCGCTGGCGTCTTTGGAACGCCAGAAACGTCGGCGGTTGCGGCGAATGTACCAGTTGCTGAGGTCATCAATGAACTGCGCGGCCGCCGCACAGAAGGCCGGCGCATTGAAGTTGGACATCTCTCGGTGAGCCACCTCGATCAATGATTGCAGGTTGGAGAGAATCCAGCGATCGATTTCGGGGCGATTTTCGAGGCGAGCGGCAGGGTGTGAGCCCTCCGAGTTCGCGCTGGCAGATAGCTCGGAGGGCTGACGCCCTGCCGCTCGCCTTCTCAGCGCGTCGCTCGGCACGAACCCATCCGCGATCGCGTAGTCGATAAAGAACTTGTAGCAGTTCCAGAGTGGAATCAGGATTTGTCGACGAGTCTCATCGGCCGGGCCACTCGTGACGGTTGCCGTTGGCACGCCTTCTTTGGTCTTGTTGATCGGACCTTCTGGCGTCTGAAGTGTGACCGGTTTGTCCGGATGTCGCGTTCCAAATCGCAGATCCTGCGCCGGATTCTGAGCCAGATACATCCAGCGCATCGTGTCGACACCAAGCTGCTCAGCTGCTTCTTCGAACCAGATCGCTGTACCATCCGACTTGTGCATCGGCTTGCCCTGTTCGTTTTGAACAAGTCGATGTCCCAGCAAAGTGCGGAACGGCTTCTTCTCTTCCGCTGTATTCGCTTCGTCATAGCGCATCATCGTGGAAAGAGACAGCATCGAATAGAACCAGTTACGGAACTGGCCGGGGAAGCATTCGGTGACAAGGTCCGCGGGATACCACTTCTTCCATTCGTCGCGGTTGTGGTTGTAGCCCATCGTGCTGAACGGAACGATGCCGGCGTCCAGCCACGGATTGCCGACGTCCGGAATACGCGACATCAGGTTCCCGGTCTTCGAGTTCCGAATCTTGACGTGATCAATCCATGGACGATGAGGCGTGTTGCCTTCGAAATCGTTCCATCCTTCGACGGCGCGTTCTTTCAGTTCGGCGAGCGATCCCATGACTTCGTAGTCGCCAGTCTTCTCATCGACCCAGATCGGAAGTGCGAGTCCCCAGAATCGCTTCTTGGAGATCATCCAGTCGCCCATGTTCGACAGCCATTCGATCTCACGTTCCTGTCCGTCGATGCTGTCCGGGAGCCAGCGAATCTGGCGAGTCACATCTTTGATCTCGTCACGCCAGTCCATGTTGATGAACCATTCGTCGACGAGACGAAAGACCAGCTCATCGCCGGTTCGCCAGCAGTGTGGATAGATGTGAGGATAGACTTCGACGGAGACCAGCATGCCCTTGGCTTTGAGCTTTTCAAAGACCAGTTCGGCCGTCTTCGGTGAGATCGCTTCGAGCCCCGTGAATTCGCCAAAGCCCTCGTCGTAAGTGCCGTCATCTTTCAAGGGAGCAATGACCGGCATGCCAACCGACATCCCGATCTTGTGGTCGATGTCACCACAACCGGGAGCCATGTGGACGATGCCCGTACCTTCGCCAGCGACGACGTTGGCATTGCCGCGAGAATCTCGGCCACCGTCGATCACCTGATGCCACTTTGCACCGCATTTGCCGCGATTATTTTCGTCGACCGGGAACCCACCGTCCGACTGCTGCGCCGGCAGTTCGTCGAATGGACCGTCGTACCTCCATCCCACCATCTCGGCACCTTTGATCGTGCCGAGTTCTTCGAAGCCGCCGTTCTCCTTGAAGATTTGAGCGATCGTCTTCAGCTTCGGAACGCCTTCCGGCCATTTCCATTCCGGTCGTCCAAAGCCGTCTTTGAATTCTGTCGCCAGACGCTGGAAGTTCAGGTTGTCTTTTGCGAAGTAGTAGATCGCGTTGTCGCGCTTGGACTGAATCTTGATGTAGTCCAGATCCGGGTTCACCGCGCAGGCGACGTTGCTGGTGAGTGTCCAGGGAGTCGTCGTCCAGACGAGGAGATACTCATTCGAAAGCGGAGAGCCGAAAGCCGAAAGCCGATTGACGTCCGGTTGTGATTCCCCGCTTTCCGCTTTCCGCTCTCCGCTTTCCCTGATGATCGGCAGCCTGACAAACACGCTCTTATGCGTCGTCAGCTTTCGGCCTTCTGCAATTTCCATCTGCGAATACGCGCTGCCGCCTCGGCCGGACCATGGCATCACGTCATGACCCTGGTACACCTTGCCTCGGTTGAAGCACTTCTTCAGGAACGTCCAGATTGTTTCATTGTTCTCGGTGGAGAATGTGAAGTAGCTGCCACCCCATTCCGGGTTCCCGAGCTTCTCGACGAGCTGATGTGCCTTGCCCGTGGCAGCTTTACCGGATGGCGTCGTGATCGTTACTTCTGCGTCGGTACCAAGATGTTCGGCCAGGGATCGCAGAAGTTCCGGGTCATCCCAGTCCATCCAGTAACCGAGACGCTGAGACTGTTCCGTCTGACGAGCCGCAAACCGGAGGACTCGGCGTTTGCATTCGTTGACGAAGTTATCAATGCCGTACTCATGGACAGCCGTCTTCGTTCCCAGGCCCAACTGCTTTTCAACTTCGACTTCGACCCACAGACCCTGGCAGTCGAAGCCATTCTGGTAGCGCTGGTCATGCCCGGTCATCGCGAAGAAGCGTTGATATGTATCCTTATACGTGCGGCCCCATGCATGATGAACGCCCATTGGGTTATTCGCCGTGATGGGCCCATCGAGGAAGCTCCATCGCTTTCGCCCGGCGTTCTTCTGCCGCAGCTGGCGGAAGATCTGTCGGACTTCCCAGAACTTCAGGACGGAATGTTCACCGGAAACAAAATTGCTGTCAGTAACGGGCTGAAACATGGATTGAGGCGAATTGAATCTGAGTGAAGGTAGTCGATGGATCAGGACTTGTGATCCGTCGGCGGTCAAATCTGAATTGTTGACAATGGGCGAGAGTTTAGCTGCAAAAAAGGACTGTGAATACCTTGAGGACGGAAGCCCGGAATTGCAGGAAAGCCAGCGCAATCAACGGCAAGAATCCGCGTGTTTGCCGCAAAAAATCGCAAAAGTTCGCGAAAGAAAACTCGCAGTCTCGTGAGGGCTCGCTGGTCGGTAGAACTTCCGGCGCTGCGATTTTCTGACTCTGGGCATTCAATGCCTTTTTGTGTCCTTTTTGTGTTCCTTCGCGGCGATCGCAAGGCTACTTGACCAGGTCGCGGAGCATTTCTGGCAGAACGGCCCAGGTGTCCATGTAGGTCTGTTCCAGCGGCACGTTGATGTAGAAATTGTTGTGCAGGAACAGCGGCATGTCGGGGATCGGCTGACCGACAGCGAATGGTTCGATGTAAGCAGTTTTGATGGGTGCTGCCTGGTACGCGGCCAGAGTCAGCTTTCGATCTTCGGGCAGGGCGAAGGGTTCATCCGTGATTTCATCCCAGATGGCCTTGTGAATGCCCTGGGGATCGCGCGTGCTCGGCGGGAATGGATCGATCACGAGCAGGTTGATGCCGTCGTCGAGCAGGTTAACTTTTCTTTCGACGAACGATCCCATTGCACGACGCGTGTGTTTGTTGCCGGGCGTGATCAATTCCAAAACGGCGACAACTTTGCCAACTGAATGCCGAACCACGACCCGTTTGGCCCTAGCCGCATAGCGTTCCACGTCGGCAGGAATCACAAACTGCGTCTTTGGCTGCGGAGGAGCTTCAGTGAGTACCGCGGTTCCACCGCCTGTAGAAGGAAAGACGACGTCGTTTTGTTGAAGCGTGACCACGTCCGGTTCAGGTCCGCCAATGATCTGTTCGGCCATCGCAATCATGCCCTTCGGCAACAGGCCCGAGTTGAGCCTGTCCATGATCGCGGCAATCCAGCGATAGTGAAAATTGTGATAAATCCCGGCCTGAACCTGAGACCAGTCGTGCATTGGCATGTTCAGCACCCTCTGTTCGAAGTCTCACACCATTTCATCAATCACAAGTGTAGCCAGTAACGACATCGAAGTCACCAGGTCCATTTCGTTGATCGAAGTAATAAGTTCTGCCGCGAACGGTTTGCGGTGGTGTCAGCAGGTTGTTGATCGTCCCTCGATGCAAGTTCACGACTGATGTTCTGGAGGTGTGACACAACCGTGTCCCATCAGGATTTTGATTCAGAGTGATCAAGACAAATATCAACCGACACAGGAGCATGATCGCTGATTTCAAGTCCTCCTTCGCGATGGATCTGGGCAGACTTGAAGAGAGGCCGAGCGGCTTTGTTGCAGAGGAGGTAGTCAATGCGCCAGCCTCGGTCGAGTTCTCTGGCGCGGCCTCGATTGGACCACCAGGAATAGGGCCCCTGGATGTCACCGTGATGTTCGCGGACCAGGTCGTGCCAGCCGGACTTTAGCAATTTCCCGAACCATTCTCGTTCGTGCGGCATGAATCCCGAAGTGCCTTCGTTGGACTTGGCGTAGAAAATGTCCTTCTCGGTGTGCGCCACGTTAACGTCGCCGCCGAAGAAAAATGGATGGCCGTCCTGCCGAGCCTTTGCCCACCGCTGGAAACTCGTCATCCACTTTTCCTTGATCGCCTGGCGTTCGGGGCCGGAAGAGCCGGACGGAAGATACACGCAGGCGAAATGAAGGCCCTGGATTTCGACTTCCAGTAAGCGTCCTTCATGGTCCTTCGATCGCTCAGTGAGTCCTCTCTGACGGACTTGAATCGGTGTTCGGGACCAGACGGCCGTTCCAGAGTACCCGAGTTTTTGTGCTGGATGCCATTCCACATGCCAGCCTGTGGGTGCTCGGAATTCAGCCGGCAGCTGGTCCGGAGTTGCTCGTACCTCTTGAAGAAGCAGCACATCCGGGTTGATAGCGGCCAGATGTTCACTGAATCCTTTGCGGATGGCGGCTCGCAGCCCGTTGACGTTCCAAGTGGTGATTCTCAAGTGGGCGCCTTCTTTGTGGTGTCCTGGGAAATTGGGGAAAACTGCGTTGTCCAGTAGCATTGTCTCGATTGACTGAATTATTCTAATTTTGTTTGTGTTTGATGGGGCATTGCGTCAACAATTCCGGATTGTTGCAAAAGGCGGGATGCAGAAAAGGGATGGTTGGTTGAGGCCATCCGCAACCCTCAAAAGAATGGAACTGGAAATCATGAGCGTGAAATCAGTGTTTTCTGCAGCGACTGTGTTGGGTCTTGCTGCTTCCGTGACTGCGGGTTCGATGTACGTGACGTCGAATGCGGCTGTGAATCAGGAAGCTGTGGCTACTGACGAAACGGCGAAGACGCCTGTCGTGCCAGAAGTCTCTCAGCGACCAACTCCATTGTCTCCAGAGAAGATCCGCCACGACCGGTCTCAGTCGATTGTGCTTGACGCACAAGGCGGATTTGCGGGCCAGCTGTTCACTATGACCGGCGTTGATACGACGGCTCCTGGAGCAGAACTAACTGTCCGAGTACTTCAGGACGGTGAGTTGGTTGCGGAGACAAAGACCGACGCGACCGGTCGCTTTGCGGTGACGGGGCTGAAACCTGGCGTCATTGGGATTATTGCTCGTGGCAAGGCTGGATTGCTCCTTTTCGGTGCGAACCTGGTGGAAGCGACTGAGCAGAAGCCCGCGGCTTTGGAAACGGACCTACAGTCAGCTGTAATTTCACCAGATGACGTTCCTCTGGCTCGCGAGTTGATGCGAGCTGGAATCGGTGAGAAAGATTTGCGATTTGGAGCTGCTCCTGGAGAGGACGATTCTAAGTTCCTTTCTGGGGAAGGCGATGTTTCCACCAGCTTGCTCTCACATCGTGTCCAATTGGGTCAGGATGGGGTACTGCGAGGTTCTGTCAACCTGCTGGACCCTCGCACTGGCAAGTACCGTGAAGTGCTTGACGAAACAGTCTATTTTCTTCGAAATGGCGTTGTTGCTGCGTCCACGAAAGTACAGAACGATGGTTCATTCGAAGTCGCTGGACTTGAAACTGGCTTGTACAGCGTGATCGGAGCTGGAAAAGACGGTGCTTTTGCAGTAGGTGTCGAAGTTGTTGCCTTCGAAGCTGCTCAGGCTGAACTGAAGAAGGGTGGCTACGCTCCAGTGGCGATCATGGCCAGCCTGGATCTGTCGACCAGCCCGATTGGTCCCAATAACCTGAACTCCGAGAACTTTGACGAGAACGTTGGCGGAGAAGGTGGTGATGGTTCGGCTCCTCCTGCTCCGCCAACTCCTCCAGCGGGAGCTCCTGGTGGTGCTGGTACGGCTGGTGGCGGTGGTGGCGGTGCTGGTGGCGGCGGCGGCGGCTTAGGTGCTTTGCTTGGTGCTGGTGTCGGTGCTGGACTTGGGTACCTGGCTGGCAATGACAATAACTCGTCGAGTCCAGGCAACTAGATTTCATAGAATTACGACAAAAGAAAAGGGCTCTGGAAACTCCAGGGCCCTTTTTGCTGCGCGGTAAAGAATGCTGCCTATTTCTGTTTCGGGCGAAAGCCAGTGCATTTCGCGGGATCGGTTTCCAGGCGAGGCCCTTCGAGAAGGTCGATGCAGTACGGAATTGCTGGCATGACGGCCCCCAGGCACTCTCGAATGGCCTTGGGTTGCCCTGGAAGATTCACAATGAGTGTTTTTCCTCGAATTCCCGCCGTCTGACGGCTAAGGATTGCGGTCGGGACCTTCTCCAGCGACACCTTCCGCATAAGTTCCCCAAACCCCGGCATCATTTTCTCACAGACGTCCTCGGTGGCTTCCGGAGTAACGTCGCGGACGGCAGGTCCGGTGCCTCCGGTGGTGACTACCAGGCAGCAGCCGAGATCATCCGCCATTCGTTGAAGTTCCTGGGCGATCAGATGCCGATCGTCTGAAACGATCCGATATTCCGGTGTCCATGGGGAGGTCAGGGTCTCGGTGAGGTATTCGCAGATTGCGGGACCTCCAAGATCTTCGTATTCACCTCGACTGGCCCGGTCTGATACGGTGAGCACCCCGATGCGGGCGGCATGAGTCATAAGCGGCACTTTCATGTGGGAATCTGACGTTTGACAGAGCAGTGGAAAACTGCCAAGTCGGGTCGTCAAAAGCTTCCCAATCATGGCAGTCCGTCTATCATGCAGCAACATCATTGTGCTCAGGCAACGGACTGCTCCTGAATTCGGTGAACAGGTCAGTCAGGTCTCACCGTAACCCCCACCAGCCCACGCTGCGAATGATGCAGCACTGCAGACTGCAGAGCAAACCATGTCCAACACAGCGTCACTTCCGTCAGCAGCCCCTTCATTTCTTGGCGGCGCTCCGGAAGTTCATCCCAACGGTCATTCTCCTGCGCCAGCATCGTCTCCTGCACGGCTTGAGCTAGGCACGCAGAACCTCGAGTTTGCTGAGAGCCAGCTCGAAAGCTATCTGCGCGATCGCAACTCGGTGTCGCCTGACTGGCGAGATTATTTTGATGAGCTGAAGGTTGTTGATTCGGGACTGACACCGGAGAGCATGCAGGTTCCGTTTCAGGCGGAGAGCATCTTTCGTCGTTCATCATCCGCGGTGCGTGTTGACCCCGCGACATCGGATGCTGTGATTCTTCAGGAACGTCTTGAGCAGCTAATTCGAAGTTATCGTGTTCGCGGTCATATCATCGCGAAGATCGATCCGCTGAATGCAGAGCGTCCTCGTCCTGCGGAGCTTGATCCGGCGTTCTACGGTTTCACCGAAGAACACATGAGTCGTAGTTTCTCCACGCAGTGGTCCGGTGGTCCGGATGTTCGAACGCTGCGGGAGATGGTGACGTGGCTTCAGACAACTTACTGTCGTTCGATCGGCGTGCAGTTCATGCACATCGACAGTCTGCAGGTTCGCCAGTGGCTTCAGGATCGTATGGAGCGCACAGCGAATCGTCTGAAGCTGTCTCGTTCAGAGCAGGTTCGAATTCTGGAGCGACTGAGCGAAGCCGTTGTCTTCGAAGAGTTCGTTCAGAAGAAGTATGTTGGTGCAAAGAGCTTTTCGCTTGAAGGTGCTGAAAGCCTGATCCCTCTGCTGGATATGGCGATCGAGCGAGCAGGAAGCCAGGGCATCGACCTCGTCGTGATGGGCATGGCTCATCGCGGTCGATTGAACGTGCTTGCGAACATCATGGGCAAGAGCGCTTCGAAGATCTTTCGCGAGTTCGACGACGTCGATCCTCAGCTGAAGATGGGGCGAGGTGACGTGAAGTATCATCTCGGTTACAGCAGTGACCGCATGACGTCTTCCGGCCAGAACGTGCATCTGACTTTGTGCTTTAATCCAAGCCACCTCGAGTTCGTGAATCCTGTGGCGCTCGGTCGACTGCGTGCGAAGCAGGACCGTAACGGTGACCGCGAACGCAAGAAGAGCTTCTGCATTTTGATTCACGGAGACGCCGCGTTTGCAGGCGAAGGTGTGGTTCAGGAATCGCTGAACCTGAGCGAACTGCCTGGTTACCAGACCGGCGGGACTCTGCACATCATCGTGAACAATCAGATTGGCTTTACGACATCACCAGCGGAATCTAGATCCTGCACCTATGCGACCGATGTCGCTCGAATGCTGCAGATCCCGATCTTCCATGTGAACGGTGAAGATCCCGAAGCGGTCGCTCATGTTGTTCAGTTGGCGATGGACTTCCGTCAGAAGTTCCAGCGAGACGTGATCATCGACATGTATTGCTTCCGCCGTCGAGGTCATAACGAAGCTGACGAACCTGCGTTCACTCAGCCGACGATGTACCAGGTGATTCGCGCGCGTCAGACTGTGTTCAACAGCTTCCTTGAATCGCTGGTTAGCCTCCGTGAAGTGACTCGCGAAGAGGGACTTGAGATCGTTGCGAAGCGAGCTCAGGCGCTGGAAGCCGAACTCCAGGAAGCACGCAAGGAAGGCTTCAAGTATCTTGAAGACACCGGCGGCGGAATGTGGAAGGGGTACTTTGGCGGAACTGTAAAGCATGCGGATTCCCCACCGACAGGAGTCTCTCGCGAAGTGCTGAAGAAGGTGATGTTGACGATGTCGACACCACCGGCCGGATTTACTCCTCATCCAAAAGTTGAAGCCGTCCTGAAGACGCGTCGCGACATGGGCAATGGCGATGCGCTGTTCGACTGGGGCGGTGCAGAGATGGCTGCTTTCGGAACGCTCGTTGCAGAAGGCACCCGACTGCGATTCAGCGGTCAGGACGTACGTCGTGGTACATTCTCGCATCGCCATGCGGGGCTACATGACAACCGCGATGGTCATGTCTGGATTGGACTTCAGGACATTGCAGCACGACCGGACATCGTCGACATCTACAACAGCCCGCTGTCGGAAGTGGGCGTCCTGGGATTTGAGTACGGCTACAGTCTCGACTGTCCGGATGGTCTTGTCATCTGGGAAGCACAGTTCGGTGACTTCGTCAACGTGGCACAGGTGATCATCGATCAGTTCATCGCCAGCGCGGAAGACAAGTGGAAGCGACTGAGCGGACTGGTCATGTTGTTGCCGCACGGCATGGAAGGTGCCGGACCGGAACACTCCAGTGCGCGTCTGGAACGATTCCTTGCGATGGGCGCTGAAGACAATATTCAGGTGACCAATCCGACGACCGCGTCTCAGTACTTCCACCTGCTCCGTCGCCAGACGCTGCGATGGTGGAAGAAGCCACTGGTCGTGATGACTCCCAAGAGTCTGCTGCGATCGAAGGATGCCTCATCCCCGATCAACGAACTGGTGGATGGCACGTTCCATGAAGTTCTGGGCGATACAACCGTCAATCCGGAAAAAGTCACGCGTGTCCTGCTCACATCCGGCAAACTCTACTATGAGCTGGCAGCACAGCGGGACAGCTTGAAACGAGACGACGTGGCCATTATTCGCATTGAGCAGCTGTATCCATTCCCAGCCCAACAGCTGGAAGCGGAACTCGGCCGATATTCGGAGAAGGCGTCGCTGTTCTGGGTCCAGGAAGAACCTCGCAACATGGGAGCATGGGGATTCCTGCGGACTCGATTCGGCGAACGGCTTCTCGATCGTTATCCTTTCCGCGGTATCACTCGTCCGGAAGGAGCCAGCCCGGCGACTGGATCCGCAACAAGTCATAAGATTGAACAGCAGAACATTCTCAAACAGGCATTTGAACTCGAATGAGCACTCAGGAAATCGAAATCAGAGTCCCACGACCGGGCGAATCCATCACCGAAGTGATGATCGGAGAATGGTATGTCCGTGAGGGGCAGTATGTGGCCGCGGACAAGAATCTGGTCGCCCTGGAATCGGACAAAGCAACGTTCGATGTACCGGCGTCTCGAGGTGGCATTCTGTCACGAATCGTGAAGAAGGCTGGCGAGACCGCTCAGGTTGACGAAGTGATTGGCTTCCTGAAGCCTGCTGAAGCGCCAGCGGCAGAAGCTCCAAAGGCTGCACCTGCAACTCCGGCTGCGACCTCAGCTCCAGCGGCCAGTTCGCCCGAACCTGCAAAGGGCGGCGGACACATCATGCCTGGCGCTGCGGCGATGATGGCTAAGAACAACGTGCCAGCTGGTTCCGTTCAGGGAACAGGTCCAGGCAATCGTGTCACCAAAGAAGACGTGATTCGAACGGTTCAGCAGGGACCAGTTCGAGTTGGTGGCAGCCGTGAGACAGAACGAAAGCCACTGAGTCCAATTCGTCAGACGATCGCGAAGCGTCTGGTTGATGCTCAGCGAACCGCTGCTCTGCTGACGACTTTTAACGAAGTCGACATGTCAGCGACAAAGAAGCTGCGTGAATCGTACAAAGACGTTTTCGAAAAGAAGTATGGCGTGAAGCTGGGCTTTATGTCGTTCTTCGTGCGAGCCGTGGTCGCCGGTCTGCAGCAGTTCCCCCAGCTGAACGCTCAGATGAGTGCTGACGGCAAGTCGCTGACGTACTTCAACTACTGCGACGTTGGCATTGCGATCGGCGGCGGAAAAGGCCTGGTCGTTCCGATCCTGCGTAACGCGGAAAACATGAGCTTTGCGGACATCGAGCTGGCGATTGTTGAATATGCCGTGAAGGCCAAGAACAAT
>JAEUII010000063.1 GCA_016795145.1 Planctomycetaceae bacterium | reverse complement strand
CCCTATTCCGCTGGCGAGACTGCGGACTCCGTCATCAAAGAGACAATGGCTTCCTTTGACAAAAGCAAAGGTAGCTACATGCACCAGGAACTGCTGAAGTGTCGCTTCCCGGGACTCGAAGAAATCTCAACGACGTCACAGAAGAAGAATGGTATCCCCAATCGAATCTTCTACCTGATCGCAACGCCCGCGGGGAAAGTCTCAATCATCGCCAATTTCAGTGGCTCCGCAGACATCTCGACCTATCAGAAGCAACTGCACTATCTGGCTAGCTCAGTGAATGTGCCCTAATTCTTGAAACGAGTTGATTGAGCCTGCACGAAGTTCAGGCGGAACGGCCTATGGCTTCGCCTGAACTGGTAATGTGGCGAGGTCAATGGACTCGCCGGTCTTCACAGTGCGATAGAACTTCTGAGCTTCACCGTTTTCCCTGGGAAGCGCCTCAAGGCTGCTGACCTGATCAAGCATCGGACGAGTCACGAAGTGCACAGCGCTTTGTCCAATGACATCGGCGTGAGTTCCTTTAACAACAAGTGCAGTCGCTTCATCAATCCCAATGCCAAGCATCTGTGGGTGAGTCCACACAACCGGCAACAAGTCGGCGAACCTCTGTCGCTGAGCGAAATGCTGATCAACGGCTGAGCCCGGCAGAAACGCAAAGCCGCGCTCATACCCGTCTGCCATCATGATCGTGTTTCCCAGCGGATGTCCCCGCACAAGAAACTCTCCCTGGATCGTCGCGCCGGCAGAACTGCCTGCAATCACGCCACCTCGTTTTAGCACATCATGAAAGGCTGCAACTGCGGTTGTTCCTTCATAGGCATCCACAAAATTCCATTGCCGGCCTCCACCGAACCAGATTCCTGTGGCAGACTTCATCGCCTCCTGAAACTCAGCGGATTCGACTTCAGAAGTTCTTTGAGTCAACACGGTGACTTTCGCGATTGAAGCTCGCTTGAGAAACCCAGGGACTGATGAATCCGTTTGGTCTCTTGGTACTGCCGTCGGAAGTACCACGATGTGGGCATTTTCTCCGCCGGCAAGTTCGACAAATCTGCTGACGACTTCCGGCGGCATGCCTCCCCCGCCAACAATGACAAGTGAACCAGATTCGACTTTGACGGGACCAGACTGAGCGATCCCTGGATTCCGTTTCTCATAGCGCTGGCGAGCGGCACGACGAAGTTGCGTCAGATCGGCCATCTCACCGGACTTCAGCACTTGAAGTTCGTCATGTCGCCAGGAACACGGCAACAGGCAGGCCGTGACGGTTCCCGCACCCAGCACCTTCATCATTCGCCCTCGGCAAAGCAGCGCGGTGCCTTCATCAATCCCTAGTCCCACACAGTCGCCGTGGTTGCTGACTGCTTCCTGCAGGCGAGGAAGTCTCTGACGTTCCGAAAAGTGCTGGTCGACAATCGCGCCAGGAAGAAGATCCCATCCTTTCGACATGTCGGGGACAGGATTGCCTCCTGCGATCATCACCTTCGACATGATCGCTGCACCGGCAGATGTTCCCGCCACCACTCCGCCTCGTTCCAGGATGCCCAGTAACTTCTCTTCAATGTTTGTGTTCTTCCATGCATCGGCAAGCCGTTGTTGCTGCCCTCCGCATATCCAAACGCCATCGGCTGTTGAAAGGGTCTCGATCGACTGGGCGTCGCCGGCCTTCACGACAATCAGCCTGGCCGAGTCAGTGAAGCCTGACTTCCCCAGCCACTCGATCGCCTGCTTTGCCGCTTCATCCGGTGAGTCTGAAGCATCCGGGAGTATTGCCACAGACCCATTGTCACCAACCATCGCTCGAAATGCCTGCTGGGCATCTTCCGGAATCGCGCCGCCACCGACGATGAGCAGTGCTCCTTTGATACCGTCAATCTGTGACAGTGTCGCCGGTTGATCGGCGAAAGCCAGACTGCCGTTAGAAAGGAGAAGTCCAAGTACCGCGGCAATGCGAATCAACATGCGAAATTCTCGTAGAGTTTCTGGTAGTCCCGCAGAGAGATGATGCTGAGTGTTCCGTGTTGTGGATTCCCGTGTGTTACCATTCTCCGCCGCGTTGAAATTTCTCGCGAGCATTACGTCCAAACTGGCGCGAGGCTTCGCCGAGCTGCTCCAGAATCTGCTCGTTCGTCAGCCCGACTGTGTCACGAGCCGCGCGGATCACAGTGTTGCATTCGTTCGAATCCATGAAGCGTGCCGCCTCAAGGATGTGTGGCTGTTCTTCCGGAGAGATGACGATGAAGCCATGTTTGTCGGCGTGGATCAAGTCGCCTGGCCTAACCTTGCGGCCAAAGACTTCGACTTCAATTCCAAATTCGACAGGCTGAACGACTCCATGACCAACGCACAGCCTACGCGCGATTGCCTTGAATCCGGCATTGGTCATTTCATCAAGATCGCGAATCGCGCCGTCAGTAATCGTCCCGACGCATCCGAGTGATCGATGAATGTTGGCATTGACCTCGCCCCAGAAGGATGCCATGACACGAGGCCTCTCGAGATCCTGAAGGACGACGATCTTCGGGCCCGGTACGCTCGCCAGGTACTTGCGATATTCACTTGTAGCATTTGGACGATTCTTCCGGTGTGCTCGGTTGCTGGGTTCAATCGTCACGGTGACCGCGTACCCAACCATCGGCCCCATCTGAGGCATGAAGTCTCGAGTCTCTTCAATGTTGAAGGCTTCGGTGCAGAAGTCTCGCTTGGTGATCTGCTCCCATCCGTTGTAGATGGTCGGAGTATTCCATCGCTTCAGTTGCAAGAGGTCTGAATGGCTAAGAACTCGCTGGTCAGTCATCGTCTGTCTCCGGCGCTCTTCACTTGGGGAGGCTCGTGTTGGTGGGAAAGGCAGGTGGCGTGTGGGCAAAAAGAAACCCGGGATCTGGATGATCGCCGGGCTGCAGAATTCACTTCAGGAGGTTATCAGAATCACGCTTTCAGTCGAGCGAGTACTTCGTCGACCACTTTGCTCACCGGGATGCGTTCCTGCTGAAGAGTATCGCGGTCGCGAATCGTGACGGTCTGGTCCTTGGCCGTGTCACCATCGACCGTGATACAGAATGGAGTTCCGATCTCGTCCTGACGGCGATAGCGTCGACCAATAGCTGCCTGCTGGTCGTATTGAACACTCAGGCCCGCTTCCTTCAGGTTGCCGTAAATCTCGGCGGCCTTTTCCGGCATACCATCTTTCTTGATGAGAGGGAACACTGCGACTTTGACTGGAGCCAGTCGCGGATGGAATCGCATCACCACTCGTTCCTGCATTTCTCCCTTTTCGTCGGGCTGGTGATCTTCATGGTAGGCTTCGCAAAGGAACGCGAGTGTTCCTCGATCAGCTCCGGCAGACGGTTCGATCACATGCGGCGTGAATCGTTCGCGAGTCTGATCGTCGAAGTAGGTCAGGTCTTTACCGCTTCCACGGTGCTTTGGCTGGCCATCTGCAGTTCGTTCGAGTTCGAGCTGCCCTTCAGCATTCTTCGCAAGCTTACCTTCCATGTGCGAGCGAAGATCGAAGTCCCCTCGGTGCGCGATGCCTTCGAGTTCCCCGTATTCACCAGCGTCGAGGAACGGGAATGCGTATTCGATGTCCGCGGTTCCGACAGAGTAGTGAGCCAGTTCGTCCTGGTGATGATCACGCAGAATCAGTCGCTCTTTCGCGACGCCAAGATTCAGGTACCAGTTGTAACGACGATCGCGCCAATAGGTGTACCAGTCACGAGACTGCGATGGATGGCAGAAGAACTCGATCTCCATCTGCTCAAACTCGCGTGATCGGAACGTGAAGTTTCGCGGAGTGATCTCGTTGCGGAAACTCTTTCCGACCTGGCAGATGCCGAATGGCAGTTTGACACGACTGCTGTCGACGACATTCTTGAAGTTTACGAAGATGCCC
The DNA here is from genome assembly GCA_016795145.1 of Planctomycetaceae bacterium. Lineage (GTDB taxonomy): Bacteria > Planctomycetota > Planctomycetia > Planctomycetales > Planctomycetaceae > SXXK01. The sequence goes on along the minus strand of JAEUII010000063.1, from coordinate 903 downwards.
TGCGCCGTCTCCGGGCGAAGGAACGCGGCGTCTTCTTCGGAACCGAGAGCTCCGATGATTGTCTTCATCATCAGGTTGAATTCACGAGGCTCAGTGAGTTTGCAGCCCGTGTGCTCCCCAACCATCTTGCTGGGCTTTTGAGGACACGGAATCGACGGGATATGGTCCTGTCGAAATCGTCCTTTGCACGCATGGCAGTCAACCATCATGTCATGAAACAGGTCATAGTGCCCGGAGCACTTCCACACCTGAGGATGCATGATGATGGAAGATTCCAGCCCCACCATTTGAAACGTGGCAGGCGCCCCTGACGGCTGAATCAGCTCATTGTGAGCCGACACCATGTCGTGATACCAGACATCGCGAACATTGCGTTTCAGTTCAGTCCCGAGCGGACCGTAATCCCAGAAGCCGTTCTGCCCCCCGTAGATCTCAGAGTTCTGAAAAATAAAGCCACGACGCTTACACAGCGCAACAATCTTGTCCATCGAACGGGTCATGGGACTCAAATTCACTTTCAGCAATTCAGGAACAAAAACGAAGCCACTCGCGGATTGTAGAAGCCAGCGAAGCATACGCAAAGAGGATCCAATCTCCCATCCCGGTGCCATGCACCTTTACAAAGGAATCCAGTCTTTTTATTGTTCGTTTTTCACCTCGATCACCACACCAGGAGCCGCACCATGCCACGCGTGAATCGCAAAGAGATCGTCGCCGACGGGGAAATTCAGGTCTTCCATGCCATCAGCCGCTGCGTCCGCCGGACGCACCTCTGCGGCAAAGACAGACGAACTCGAAGAGACTTTTCGCATCGCAAAGAGTGGATTCGCCAGCGGCTCGAGTTCCTGGCCGGTGTGTTCGGGATCGAAATCCTGGGCTTTGCGGTAATGAGCAACCACCTGC
>JAEUII010000237.1 GCA_016795145.1 Planctomycetaceae bacterium | reverse complement strand
TCCGCTGCATGGCTTTGTTCGCTTTGCGATTCTTTGCGACTTGCGACTCTGCGTTCAAATCAATTGAATCGCAACACAATGAATGAAGCGTTCAACGGGGATCAGATTACGACCCGAACTTCGCGATGACAAGTCCAACCTTAATACGACTGCCGATGAACCTGAAGACCTTGCGGTGCCGCATCAATGTCGCCTGGGATTCCTGCGATTCATCCGTGTTCATCTGCGCAATCTGTGGTCCACAACTGCGATTCCGTTCCTGTCTGCCGGCTTCATGCCACAGAAGCGTTTGTCATGATCATGGCACGTGAGCCGGACTGCGATTCAATCCGACGCGCTGGCTGTCTGCGATTGTCTTAGCGAACGACCGCGGTAAAGCCAGAGGAGAACCGATGCGGCAGCAGATCGAAAGAACTCGCGAGTTGCACCAGAGTGATCTCGCTGCGGGATATGGTTCCGTGTGGCTGCCGTACGCGATTGCAGAAAAGTATCCGGTGGCGGCTCGTGAGTTTCTCTGGCAGTTTGTGTTTCCGGCAGGACGTATCAGCACGGATCCTCGATCAGGAGCCTTTCGCAGACACCACGTGCATGAGAATTCCGTTCAGAAACTTGTGCCAGCTGCCGTGCTTCGTGCGGGCATTGACAAGAAGATCAGTTGCCACACGTTTCGTCACAGTTTCGCAACTCACCTTTTGGAGTCCGGGGCGGATATCAGAACGGTTCAGGAACTGCTGGGGCATTCGGATGTGAGCACGACCATGATCTATACTCATGTGCTGCAACAGGGGCCGATGGGTGTTCGAAGCCCGTTGGATCGGTTGTAGATGAGGGCCGGCGCGTTCGCGTTCGTTGGGTTGCGGGATTTTGGTAATGAGTTGTGAGGTAAACGGCCGCCCCGGTTGGGGCTTTTGGATTTCGTGTATCGGAAACCTGGGCCGAGTGGCGCCGAGTGGCCCAGGCTAGGTAAATGGGTGGGCCGTTGGCCCGTATCGGCGTGGGACGATTTCATGCAACCCGGTTTGCGTTATCTGCGATGATCTGCGTTCGTTCTCGTCCAATTGCGGTTTCAGAATCGCGTTGCTGGGTTCCCGCGTGCGCGGGAATGCCGGGCTTGGGGTCGTGTACCGGGAAGCTGACGCGTCCGGCTCGCCGAAGGGGCAGAGGAATCGCGGAGAGCAGAATCGCAATCAGGGGACTGACGTCGCCCCGCTCGCCTTGTTTTTTGTCACGCATTTTTTGGCCGATGAATTCGAGAGTCGCGTTGCCTGGTTCGGGGGGAAACGTGGGATGCGGCGGGGCCCTCCCCCGAACTTGCTGGCGCTCGCTCGACCCCTCCCAGACTTCGTCCGGGAGGGGAGGGATTTGTTGGTGGTTATGATCAGGGGATTGACGGAGGACAGACAGTTCGTCTTATTTTCCGTCACATATTTTTTGTCCGACCATTTTGCTCATTACAGCTGCGTTGGTTTTGTGGCGTGCACACTTGGGCTTCCGGCGCCTGCGGCACACGCACTTCGTATGTGCTACCCGGTGGCGCTGGGGGACGCGGTAGTGCAGAGGCCGTTTTCCACCGGGGTGAACCCGGTGGGGATGGGGGCTTCACTTGGTTTCGTGGCGGCTGATGCGAGGGCGAGATTCCGTCTGCAGTTGTTGATCGACATGCTCGGCGACGGCCGGGGAAAATGCGTCGTATCCGGTGCGGCCGGGGAAGCCGGGCCAAGCTGCGATGCCTTTTGGGGCTCGGTCCGTGATGCTTCGGCGAGATATCGGCAGATACGACGGACTCCCGGGAACATCGAATTCCGAACAGCGTCCGTACAATGCTGAGAGTGCGTCCTGATACAGCAGTGTCCAGTCAGTTCGAGTCGCCATGTGTTCGATGGCAGGTTGATCGACGGTTCGATCCAGTAAGACCAGATTGGGGTCTCCAAATTCAAGGACACGATTGGAATCCACCGGACCCGAATCCTTGCCGCGATGCCGGCGGCTGAGATCTTTGCCAAACAGGAAGTCAAAATTCATGTCCACAACGACTTGCGGATAGCACGTATCATATCGACCATCGAATCCGACGGTTGTTCCAGGATGCAAAGCCGCGAGTGCGTACTGAGCCCAGTCGAACGTGACAACCGCGCGTCCTCGAATATTCTCCTTCGCCATGAATTCGACTGCATCAATCGGGTACTTCGTGCGATCGACACCGAAGTTCCACAGATTGTAACCGAGCAGTCCGGCGAGTCCCGCTGCGATCACGAGCAACTCGGCGCCAATCCATCGTTCTGCCTTCGCACTCAGTGGTTCGTTCTGGCCAAGCGTCGGTCGCCATTCGACAAGTCGATGCCAGAGTGACATCAGATGTTCGGGTATCCAGAATCCAAAGGCGAGCGCGAAGAAGGCCAGATGCCGAACATGCCCCAGTGTCTGAACGGCAATCAGGAAAAGCACCACCAGCTCAACCCAGTCACGACGCTTCTTTGTCAGCACGACAGAGAGAATCGTGAGGACCGAAAGAGCAATGAAGGGGAACGCGGTGACTCCGCCATCCAGAACATTCGCCCATTCGGAAACCTCCGGGCGAGGCTGGCTGAGTGAGATCAGCATCCACCACGGCAGCTCCCATCCATACGGATTGACGAAGACAGCCGCGATGCATGTGAGACCGATTGCCGCGAAGAGCACGACGGTCGGCAACGATGATTTTCGATGGTGCCAAAACGCTTCGATGCCTCGCAGTCCCAGGATCGCAAGGACAACACAGAGTCCGGCCAGGAATCCGCCGTGCGAGTTTGTCCAGACGATGATCAGTGGAACTGTCAGCATCAGAATTCGGCCGCGTGGCTTTCCGGCCGCTATGGTCGGAGTGTTCCATTTCTGGAAAGCCGATTCGAAGATCAGCATCAGCAGCCCGAAGCACAGGAAGCTGAACAGCTGAGGACGCATCAGCCAGAACTCGGCCAGGCCGGCCGACACAGGAACCATCGCCGCGACTGCTCCCATCAGAGGGACGTCACGGCGTCGCGCATGCCGGATCATGAGTGCCAGCAGCCAGAGCCCCGACAGGCACTTGAACACCATCAGTCCAGTGCCACCAATCCAGCGTTGGCCGAGTGCTACGGCAAGCTCGAAGAGGTTTTCATGGTTGACCCACGGATGATCCGGCGTTGAAAAAGTATGCGTGGCCGTTCGCGGCATGGAACCGTAATACAGCCAGTCTTCGCCGTACTGAATATGTCCCCAGAGGTCCGGTTCGATTGTTCGCCAGGCAAGCAGATTTGCCGCGACAAGCCCCAGCAGAAACAGAATCCCAAAGTGGAGCCAGCGAGGAGTCTGATTGGCGGCGTTGTCAGTCACGTGAACAGTCCGGATCGTGGATAGAGGATTTTCCAGCGTGTGTTGCAGCGCAACGCTAGCTCAAAAACTCACGGCCGGACCTTCAGCGACTCCTCTCCGTGACGTTGCGTGGAGACAACAGAATGTCTCAGTCTGCCGAATCAGCAGAATCGATACGACCGGTCCACTGCTGAACGTGATGCTCCGTCAGGCGGGATTCGCTCTTCGTAACCCGAAACGTCAGTTAGGGATCACAATGCCGCAGGGTTTTCCCGGGCAGTGCCCGCTGGCGCGACGGGTTGGGATAGATCCACACACTACTAAAAGCTGACTTTCACAACCTTTGGATAGCCCCAGAATTCGGGCTTACCAAACTGACCCGTGTTTGTTGAGTCGTGGTTGGAGTAGATGACGTGTGTTCCCTTTGGAATCACGAAGGTGCGGCCGTCCAGAATCAACCGGACGTCAGCGTCAGATCGCACTTCGATCATCCACGCTCGGCCCATCCACATAAAATCCGGATGCCATTCACCTTTAACGTCGACTCCCTGAAGTGGCAATCCGCCGATGGTCATGCTGCCGCCACAAGCAATGCGCAGAAGCTCTTCACCCACACATGCTCCGATCAGTACGACGATGATCAGGACAGTCCAGCAGGTCTTCCGGATGGCCGATCGAAGGTTGAACATCACCGCCTCGTCGTCTGTGAACAGGTTTAGACGATCTCCATGATCGGCGCGCCGTGGTCGATGTCGAGCCGTTTGCGGTCGGGGATCTCAAGACGCCGCGAGTCCAGGCCGAGCTGATGCAGAATCGTCGCGTGGATGTCTGTGACGTAATGACGGTTCTCAATCGCGTGGAATCCAATTTCGTCGGTCGCTCCGTGCACCTGACCGCCTCGAATTCCGCCGCCAGCCATCCACACCGAGAACCCATAGATGTGATGATCCCGGCCATCGGCCCCCTGAGTGCCCGGCGTTCGTCCAAACTCACTGGCGAACAGCACAATCGTCGAATCCAAAAGTCCACGCTGCTTCAGGTCCTTCAACAAGCCAGCGATCGGCTTGTCGACGGCTCGAAAGTTCTTTTCATGATTCGCCTTGAGCCCGCCGTGAGCATCCCATGCCCCTGCGCCACCGGCTCCATGTTGAACCTGAATGAAGCGAACTCCGCGTTCGATGAAACGACGAACGGCCAGCATCTGCATTCCGAAGTCACGAGTCTCCGGCTGATCGATACCGTACATCTCATGAATCGACTGCGTCTCCTGGTCGAACTTCAGTGCTTCCGGGACCGACATCTGCATACGGAAGGCGAGCTCATAAGCCTTCAGGCGAGCGGCAAGGGCTGGATCATTCGGATACTGCTGTGAGCGAATTCGATTCAGGCGGCCAACAAGATTGAATCCAATCTGCTGCTCGACTTCTGAAACTCCTGACGGGCGCACGCCGTAGTCGAGGGGGTTCGATGGATCAACTCGAATCGGCACCGCGTCATGTTCGGGGCCAAGGTAGTGCCCGTCTTTCGCGTTCCAGTATTCTCGATTGCCCATCGAGATAAACTGAGGCAGGTTGTCGTTCAGTGACCCGAGCCCATAGTGCACCCATGCTCCCAGAGTCGGAAATTCGCCGTCCAGCATGTGACGGCCGGAATGAAACTGCGTCTGTGCGCCGTGGTTGTCGTCGGTTGTCCACATGGATCGAATAACGGCGATGTCGTCGATGCAACCGCTGACATGCGGGACCCAGTCGCTCAGTTCAATTCCGGACTGACCGTATCGGCGGAAACCGACCTGCAAGGGATACAGTCGATTTCGCTGCTGGCCATTCGCATCGTTGATCACGGTGACTCGAGCCAGCTTGAGCTTTTCCGGATTCTGCACTTCAGAGAACGGAGTCTCAGCAATCGTCTTGCCGGCATACTTCGTCAGCATCGGTTTCGGATCGAACGATTCCGCCTGAGAGACGCCACCATTCATGAACAACCACACGACGCTCTTTGCTTTTGGCGTGAAGTGTGGAGTTCCATTCGGCGGTTCCCAGCCGCGAGGCTGATCGGCTCGCAGGATTCCGTCCTGAGCCATCATGGCTGCAGCGGCAAGACTGGAGAATCCCATCGCAGTGCTGGTCAGAAAACTTCGACGTGGGCGGGATGATGAGGTGGGCATGGGAAGGCCTCGGTTTGGTTTTGCACAGTCGCAGAGTTGTAGGTCCTGCCTGCCGAGCGGCACTTTGCGGCAATGAGAGAAATGACTAATGAGTATTGGAGATTGAAAAATGCAAAATGACCTGGGTCGATTGCGAGGCCACTATGCATTTTTCAATACTCAATTTGCAATAACCCTTGCTCTGTAACGCTCCGCGCTCACGCAAGGTTCGCCTTCCGGCGAAAGTGCTTTCCGGCAGAAAGGACCTACCCAACAATTATGCCTTCTCCGCTGCGGCAACAACAGCTTTCATTTTCGCCAGACCGGTGTTTGCCACTTCCTGAGCATCCTGCTTCCAGTAGTCCGGATTGAACAGTTCCAGAGACAACGTGATGGAACGACCTTTGCCTCCAAGCGACTTCAGAATCTGAGTCATGGGGGCAATCCCGTCACCCGGGTAGACTCGATGAGAATCATTCATCTGTTCGCGAGGCGGTGCGGCGGGATAATCGTTGATGTGGAAGACCTGCAATGATTCGTCGCTGAACAGATCGAGTCCGGCGAAGTCCGAGCCACCTTTGTACAAGTGGTAGGCGTCGAGCAACAGCAGGGTTTGAGCGTGTCCGGTGCTTGCCGCGACGTAAGCGACTTCGCCCAGGCGTGACAGGTTCTTTGAGAATCCCCAGACTTCCAGCTGAGGAAGGACTCCGCAGTCATCGCCCACTTTCTGCAAGGCTGCATAGCGTTCTGCTGCAGCGTCGAGATCGATTTTCGGAGCATCGCCTCCGTGGGCTCCTACTGGCGGTGCGGCGATTCGAGTTCCTCCGATTTGGCGGAGCATGTCCATGTCACGCTTCGCTTCTTCCAGACCATTCGCTCTGGCTTTTTCGTCATCCACAATCCACTGAGCGAAGCCGATCGCACTGTCGACGGTCAGGCCAAGGTCAGAGATTTTCTTGCCGAGGTCGGCGAGTTTGCCGCCATCCTCAACGAACTTGCGAAGGTTTGGAATCCATGGCTCGATTCCGTTGAAGCCGGCCTTTGCGGCGATCTCCACTTCCTGATCGACCGTCGGCTTCTGGCCCCGAATCGTGCTCATGTTCAGGCAGTAGCGAAACGGTGAATCGTTACGCGGGACTGTTATTGAAGCAGCAGCGCCTCGGGCAGCACCAGACTTATTGCCCGCAAGCACCAACGCCCCTGCTCCGATTGCCTGGAGCGCCATTCGTCGAGTGGAGTTCATTGCTTTGCCGTTTCTATTGTCATCGCAAAATGCCGACAGGCTCGAAACCTGTCGGCATCAATGTTGGTCATCGAACTAGCAGTTGATCACATGGTTGGATCAAGGATCACTTTCATCGCGCCAGGCTCACCGGCATACAATCGCTTGAACCAGTCTGGTCCCTGATCAAGAGATGCTTTTGCCGTGATGAGTGGCTGGACCTTAATCGCGCCCTTTTCCAGAAGCTCGATGCACTGAGGATATTCGCCGTTTGAAGCGCAGGTTCCCAGAATATTCAGTTCGCGAGTGACGATGGCCTGAAGAGGCATCTGAACATTCGGGGACAGATTGCCCACCAGCGTCACAGATCCGCCCTTGCGGACAGAATCGATTGCCGTCTTGATCGTCTCCGTTGCACCGACGACTTCCAGAGCACAGTCTGCACCGCGCCCGGATGTCAGCTTTTTGACTTCCGCGGCAACATCGACTTCCTTGGCATTGAGCCCGACATCGGCTCCGAGCTGTTTTGCTTTTTCGAGTCGACCATTATCGATGTCGACGGCAATGACCGTTGAGCATCCTGCCAGCCGAATCGCCTGGATGGTCAGGAGGCCGATCATTCCGCTTCCAACCACAACTGCCGAATCGCCCAGAGTCACTGGCGTGCGGTTGGCCGCATGAACTGCCACGGAGACCGCTTCGATCATCGCTGCATGTTCAAATGGCAGCGACTTTGAGATCTGATAGCAGATGTTCTGTGGGACCGAGATGTACTCAGCAAATGCTCCGTGTCGTCGATATTCACCACACGATACTCCGAGGACCATTCGGTTGTCGCACAGGTTGATTGAACCGCGGCGACAAAAGTAACAGTGCCCGCAGGAGACCGTTGAATCGAATGTCACATGGTCGCCAACCGCGAATCCCTTGACCGCGCTACCGACTTCGGCGACCACGCCGGCGGCTTCATGTCCCATCACAAGCGGCGGGATACGGCGTCCCGTGCTGCCATCGTAACCGTGGATGTCACTGCCACAGATTCCGCAGGCACGAACCTGAACCAGCAGGTCGTTGGGGCCAATCGTCGGTTTGTCGAAATCCACCACCTGGAGTCTCTTGTACTCCGACAACAACATCGCCTTCAAAGTGCCGCTCCTCAACAGGGACGAAGCCCATTGACCCGAAAGAACCTGCGTTCTTCATCGAGTCGATACTTGGTATTCGCGTGGCTCAGGACGTGCACAGCGCACCCACGAGCCGGTTCATGCCTCAACGATTGCACTGAACGAACCGGCCTGCGACGACAGCATTACACCTCGGCAGACGATCTGGTCTGTGCAACCCGATGGATCGTAATCACTCACAGCATCTGTGTCACGGTGTTCGATGAATACTCGCGAACCGCGTACACCGCCCGGCGTAACTCACAATCGGTGCCACTACAGCGAGTTGTCGTCGCGGCGGCGAGCCGCACGCGCTGCGACCACTCGGCCGACCAGAAACGCAACGCACCCAACCAACAGAACTGGAATCGCATGAACGGGATTCAGGACATAGTGCCTCACGCCGCTCTGCCATGATGGATGCCCATGGCCTTCGTGTGCCAGCACAACACCGCTCTGGAGAAGTGTGGCGATCATTGACGCAGCCAGAATCCCTCGACGCATTTCTCTCGTCCTGTTACCTGTGAAGTCCGTGTTTGAGCAATCAATCGACGAAGCATTGTGAGGGTTCACGAACCTCACTGCAAGTCGAAGTGTGAGCCCCCAAGAATCAGAGAACCAGTCATTCCGCCGTCGAACCGGCAGAAAGAACCGCCTTTCCACAGACGCGGATGGCGTTGATCAGTTCCAACAGGTCCTGTTCCGTTGTTAGCGGATTCATCACTGTCACTCGCAAAGCAGCGCGACCGTCGAGTGTCGTTTGGACGATGTAGAACTCGCCCGACCTGATCAACCTTGTCCGTACAGCTCTCTGAAAGTCGTTTTGCACAGCAGCATCTGCAAAACGAATGGCCTCCGGAAGAAAACGAAACGCCAGAATGTTGCATTCCGGTTCATGTAGAGTCTCAAAGTCCGGTAACTCGCTCAGCATTCCGTGAAACGATGTCGTCAGCTGCATGACTCGATCGACGAGATCCTCAAACAGCTGTTCCCCAAAAATCGACCACATCGACCAGAGACCAAA
>JAEUII010000202.1 GCA_016795145.1 Planctomycetaceae bacterium | reverse complement strand
TCTACAGCAGACTGCGCGATGGATGGTGAGTCCATCCCCTTAGCCGGTTGGTAGCCGGTTTACCGGGAGCAGTCCGGTGACAGAAGAACTATCAAGCGTTGAACGATCATTGACAGTCGACAGGACCATCCGTGTCCTGTCTGGGTTTCAGGGTACCGGCAACATCAACGCTACTCAAATTTTGAGTCTTCGCTGGTTACCGTGGTCTCTTCGTCGTGAGCAGTTTCGGTTGCCAGTTCGACGGAATGCCGCCACTGCTGATGTCCGCGCAGATAATTGACGATCAGCTCCTTGAGCAGCAGGTTACGAAACCTTGCATTCTCCGGGCTCTGGTAGACACGGATCAGCTCCCCGTCCCCACCGGCAATAGCCGCCGCCTCCAGTTCATGCTTCTCAGCTTCGCTCAACGACTGAAAGTATCGGATGGCCGCAAGTCGATGCTCCCGACTTCGGCGCTGGTCACGTCGTGCATCGGCATTAACGGTACGCTGGGCATCAGAGGAACTGCCTGCGGTCGGAGGTGACTTTGCTGGAGAGGCTTCTGGCCGGAATCCTTTTGGCAGCGAATAGTCCTGCCGAATGGCGACAGCCAGATAGCCGGCCGAATTCTGAGAGATCCGTGGATCGCGATGCTGCAGCATCCAGTCATGCAGGGCAATCTTCTCTCTGATCCGCTCTTCGGAGAACAGCCGAACCAGTTGTTGCGCTGCTGGCTTTCGTATTCCCCGATCCAGCAGCTCCTGCAAAATGGGCTGCGTCTTTTCGGGTGCCGGCTCCCACTGCGCTTCTCCACGCCGAAGCACGATCTGCCAGCAGCCGCGTTTTCGTTTCACAAATCGCTGTTCTGCAGACTCGGGTACAAGGAAGCCGATGTTTTCGAGTTCCGTCAATGCCGGCTGAAGACGGCGTCGCAATTGAGCGTTGTCGTAATTGCGAGCAAAGCCGATATGCTCACAGGCGAACGTTCGCAACTCCATCTCAAATCGTCGTGACCGGTAGAATCTCTTGTCGAGAAATCGATAGGCCTGACGAGCTGCGGGAATCTGCAGACGGAAATATGTCCGGAGGTCCAGTCGCTTCAGGTGATGTGACTGAAATGAGGCAAAGATCACACTGTTCCATGTGAACGTGGACAGACCATCGTCATTCGCTCCAGCTCGACCGTCGATACCTCGCAGTTCCAGTGACTCCAACACATGAAATGTCTGACTTCTCCAGCGGCGTTTGTCCCGATCCCACCAGGCTCGGTTGTAATGCAGTGTCACACTGGCCCATCGATTCAGAGACTCTTCGAGCCGCTTGTAACTCTTGCCACTTTGATCCCACCCCAAGATGTTGATGATCTCGTACCGAGTGAACCCAACCGTAGGTGAAGTGAATCGCGAACGAACCTTTGTGAGATGCATCAGCACCAGGAGCACGTCGCTGTCGAGCGGTGTCGGTAACCCGAAAACATCGCTGGCGGAAATGACAACCTTTCGTTTTACGAACTCCCGATTTCCTTCATCAAAGATCTGGTCTTCGAACGTAATGGACTTCAGCTGAGGGTGAGCACGAAACCCACAGACCGCGAGCGGGAACTCGCAGAGGTTCATTTCATCCGCGCCCCAATCATGGAATGGATCGGTTAGGGAAAATCGACCCGGCGGACCATCGGGGTTTCTGTCATTCACGCTGACTCCTGACTCCAAATCAAAATCAAAGAAACAACAGCCGTTTGTTTGTTGTTGTTCTTTATTGATCTTTGTTAACAGATCTTTGTCGTTCTGTATCCACCGGAAATGACACCCGATTTCGAAACGATATCTGTCGTCTGCCCCGGTATTCGACGATCAATCCCTGCTCTCCATCCCGGTAGTCCTCTGCTGTTACTCCCGGCAATCCTGCTGCGGGTCCCGTTAATCTTCCCAAACAGCAGTGACAGCCAAACGAACATGCGAGGCACGGCAAGTCAGAGCATTGTTGGTTCGACTTTCCCCAAGGGACATTCGCTCTTTCAGGTGAGCACTATCCAATTAGCAGTCAGCATGTCAGCAATCTGACCGACCGTCAATTTGCGTTGACTGCCGCACGGCTGCGAAGCAACCCAGAACTCCAGGCAGAAGCACTGACGTTCTCCCGGATGAACAGCCGGATTCGTACACGGCTGTCAGTCATACCGACGGGATTTCTGGGAGTCCATTCAACTTTTCATATTGCCCGTCAGCCTGATTCGCGCTATCGCTGCCTGCATGAAACTCGTTTTCACCAACACGAAGGGCGGAGTCGGAAAAAGCACGCTCGCGGTTCATGCGGCCGTCTGGCTTTACGAACGGGGTTTGCGAGTCGCCGTTTTGGATCTGGATCCGCAGCGTTCAAGTTCCGTCTGGATCGCCGAGGCGGAGCCAGGAATCACGGTCCGAACGGCAGATACCCCCGAGAATGCCGTCTCAGAGGCCACAGAACTGTCCAGAATCCACGATTACGTCGTGGCCGATGGTCCGGGTGGCCTATCGGACTTGAGCCGCTCCCTGTTGCTTATAGCGGACCTAGCCCTGTTTCCGATAACCCCCTCAATTCTGGATGTTCGAAGCGTCCAGGGAGCAACCGCCATCCTGCGTTACGCTCAGCAAATCAACGGAGGCAGACCAGAAGGCCGTTTGATTCTGAATCGAATGCGTCCTCGTGAGACG
>JAEUII010000188.1 GCA_016795145.1 Planctomycetaceae bacterium | reverse complement strand
TCGAAGCCAACAAAGATCGAATGAGCAGTCCTGATCGGCTTGAGGTAGGGAAACCCCTCAGAATACCAAAGCTCGCGTCCAATGGGGGAGTCCCGCTCTGACTCCAGTCAAAAACAGTCCCGACAGTCCTTTTCGCAAAATCGTGTCCGGTGCTCCGTTGATGGCGATTGTCTTGAGGTCACCTCAGCCGGCTGCCGGAGCAAGAGGCGAGTTTGAAGTCCGGCTGTAACGCCTGCAACTCTTTTCGCAGTGCTGCGTTGCAAAGCGATCTCCCGACCTGTGACAGCGCATGCAATTCCGCTGAATTCCACAGCAGCGGTCGTCGATCCTTTCTGCGAAGGAGGAAAACATGCTGGTACTATCACGTCAGAGCGACGAAACGATAATCATCGGTGACAACATTCGAGTCACCATTGTGGAAGTTCGAGGCGACAAGGTTCGCATCGGTATTGATGCTCCTCGCGATGTCACTGTGCATCGCCAGGAAATCTACGATGCCATCCGTCGCGAAGGTGCTCCAAGTACCAAGCCTGTCTGAATCCAATTTTGAAGCCTTGCGGGAAGAGCGGCCCTGACTTTCTATGAGAGTCAGGGCCGCTTTTCGTTTGTAGTTCTGATGTTCAACTGGAATTCATAGGAGAAACGTCGAACTGAAGGATGATTGCAGTCGTCCTGACGTATTAGGTATCCACTGACTGTCTTCCCATCACCCCGTCAAAAAGTGTAGACTTTGGTCTGGCGTGGACAGTGAACCGGCACCAGTCGCGGATCGGAAAGATCGATGACGGCTTGCTCAGTGCATTGCCCCAGGGATCACAACAGACAATCACCTTCATTGAGTGGACTTGGAACGATGCGGCGTTCAGGAAGATTAGCGTTGTGCTTCGCGGCCATGGCTGGGTCAGCCGCCGTTGGCTGCTCGAAGCCGGCGGAACAGTCAGCTACTGCGACGGATGCTACGGGAGCCCAGACCGCCGCACCGACGGAACCGGCGACCACTGGCGACACAGGTTCAAAGTCCGACAGTGTTGCCTCCGCGCCGGCCAGGACGCATGCACGTGATGAACTCTGGACGGACGACAAAGGCCAGAAATGGTTCGGCAACGTCCCGCTCGACGCGTTTTTCGATTCGCCGTATGAAGTTGCCACCGATGTAACACCGGTCGGCGGTGCAAAACCAGAAACGATGGTGGCGTCGAATGACTCGCCCGGCGAGACGACAGACGCACCGAAGGAACCCGGGAAAGAAGCAGCGACTCCGAGCGAGACGGAGAAGACTCCTGATCCCGCTCCGGAGAAGACGACGACAGAGACGGCAGCATCCGATGGTGACTCATGGGATGCCCTGATTTCTTCAGCAGCTCTCGATGAAGAAGTGAAGAGCATCCGAACGTTCCTTCAGGAGAACGTCTCTTCCGTCGGCAACTTCAATTCATCGATGATGATGATTCCGCCCAAGGCCGCGACGCTCGCCGCATTGGCCGAAGTGGCTCGGCAGCAGAAGGAAGCGGTCTCCTGGAAAGATGATGCTGCGTACGTTCGCAATCTGGCGAAGAAGATGAACGAGACGCCGCTGCAGCGAGGAGCAAAGGACCAGAAGCGATTGCAGGAACTCTTCGAAGCCATGTCGGACACTCTGAACCGATCAAAACCAGCAGGGCTTGAAGAACCGCCGGAAACAGATTCCTTCGCCGAGGTCGCGGATATGAGACTGCTGATGAAGCGGATGGAAGACTGCGAGAAAATCATGAAGACGGAGGTGGCTTCCGAAGCCGCTCTTGGCAGCAAGAAGGATCTGATCCTGCACGAAGCCGCCTTGCTTGGCACACTCACGAAGGTTGTCACGCTGCCCGGTTTTGGCTACGAAGACGATGCAGAGTTCAAGGGCTACGCAGCAGAAATTGTTACGGCGTCGCAGAGTCTCAAAGCCGCTGCGGACGGCGGAGATTTTTCCGGGTTTGAAGCGGCCATGTCGACCGTCGCTCAGGCCTGTCAGAAGTGCCATTCGAAATACAAGAACGACTAGTGCTCCGTCAGCACAACGAAGAGGGGTTCGTCATTCCCGGGCAGGCGGGAACCCAGCTTTCAACGTTCTGGGTTCCCGACTGAGCGGGAATGACGGCAAAGCCAAAATGACGGCAAAATCAGCATCATGAGTATCATCCGGGAAGGTATTGAGGGCATCCGTTGGCGTCGAAATCCTCAGTCGACAAGTTGCTGCTGAAGGTTGTCTCCGGGGGGCAAACGGGTGTTGACCGCGCTGCCCTGGACGCAGCCCTTGATGCTGGGATACCGATCGGTGGATGGTGCCCTGGTGATCGCCGAGCCGAAGACGGCCAGGTCCCGGAGAAATACCCTCTTCAGGAAACTGCTTCCCGATCTTACGCCGTCAGAACGGAGTGGAACGTGCGAGATTCTGACGGCACGCTGATTTTGGTGCTCGATCGGATTTCGAGCGGCACGAAGCTCACGCTGGACTCGGCCCGCAACCAGAATAAGCCCGTCTTTGTGGAATATCTTGCCCCGGCGCGGGGTCGAGGGTTGTTGTCGGATGAGAATTCGGCGGACGATCAGATCCCGTCAGTTGTCGACTGGCTTCGCCGCCATAAGATTCGCATCCTGAATGTCGCAGGTCCACGTGGTAGTTCGTCGGTTGAGGTTTATCCAAAGGCGTTTTCGTTCATGACTCAATTGCTGGCCAGGGTGTGCGAGAAGCATCAGGTGGCCGCGAAGAGTCGTGAGAACGTGGACTCGGACAGCGAAGTGACTCCTGGCGCACGTCGTCGCCGGAAAAAGTCTTCGTGACCCGGCAAAGCGGATTCGCTCCGGGACTCAGCAGTTATCATCATCGATCTTTGGTTATTGATTCTCACACGGGTTCGGAAAACACATGTCTGCACAGTACATCATGACCATCGAACATCTGACTCGTATGTATGACGAGAAGGAAGTTCTCTCCGACATCTGGCTGGCATTTTATCCGGGCGCGAAGATTGGCGTTCTTGGAAACAACGGCTCGGGCAAAAGTACTCTGCTTCGCATCATGGCTGGCGAAGACAAGGACTTCATGGGAACGGTCCGCCCTGCAAAAGGGATTCGGATCGGGTACTTTCCCCAGGAGCCACGGCTGGATCCTGAGAAGACAGTTGGCGAATGCATTGAAGAAGCAGTCGTTGAGCCTCGGAAGATTCTGGAACGCTTCAACGAACTCAGCATGAAGCTGTGCGAAGACCTGAGTCCTGAAGAAATGGAGAAGGTCCTCGACGAACAGGCAAAGGTTCAGGACCAGATCGACCTGGCGAATCTGTGGGAACTGGATCGCACGCTGGAGATCGCGGCCGACGCCATGATGCTTCCACCTGCCGATCAGAAGGTCAGCGTCTTGTCCGGGGGTGAAAAGCGTCGAGTTGCTTTGTGTCAGCTTTTGCTGAGCAACCCGGACATGATTCTGCTGGACGAACCGACGAACCACCTGGACGCTCGATCCGTTCAGTGGCTGGAACAGTTCCTTGGCACATTCAAGGGTACTGTTGTAGCGGTCACACACGACCGATACTTCCTGGACAACGTCGCTGGTTGGATCCTGGAACTCGATCGCGGCAAGGGCCATCCGTTCGAAGGAAATTACACATCCTGGCTGGAACAAAAGCAGAAACGTCTGGAACTGGAAGAACGACGTGAAAGTCGTCGGCAAAAAGAACTGAAGCGCGAACTGGAATGGGTGCGAATGTCGCCCAAGGCTCGAGCCACCAAGAATAAGGCTCGTTTGCAGCGATACAACGAACTCGCCGCGCAAGCCTATGACGAACGCGATGATGCTGCACAGATTCAGATTCCAATTTCGCGCAAGCTGGGGCAACTGGTCGTCAAGGCGGAGAATCTGAAGAAGAGCTTCGGCGACAAAGTGCTGTTCGAGAACCTGACGTTCGATCTTCCACCGGGTGGTATCGTGGGAGTGATCGGTCCGAACGGAGCGGGCAAGACGACTCTGTTCCGGATGATTCTGGGAACCGAAAAGCCCGATTCTGGCACTCTGAAAATCGGTGAGACCGTTGATATTTCTTACGTCGACCAGTCTCGCGACGAACTGGACGGTTCAAAGACGGTGTACCAGGAAATCTCTGGCGGACATGATCTTCTGGAAGTGGGCACGGCGAAGATTCATGCTCGCGCGTACTGCGGTCGCTTCAACTTCAAAGGCTCTGATCAGCAGAAGTTTGTTGGGCAGCTCTCCGGCGGGGAACGCAATCGAGTTCACATGGCGAAACTGCTGCGAAGTGGCGGCAACCTGTTGCTGCTTGACGAACCAACAAACGACCTCGACGTGGACACATTGCGAGCACTTGAAGAAGGGCTTGAGAACTTCGGCGGCTGTGCCGTTGTCGTGAGCCACGACCGATGGTTCCTCGACCGCACCGCGACTCATATTCTGGCGTTCGAAGGCGATGGCAGTGTGGTTTGGTGCGAAGGCAACTACCGCATCTACGAACAGCAGCGCCGTGAGCGACTGGGTGATGCTGCCGACAAGCCAGTGACGGGTCGATTCAAGCCACTGAACCGCTGACGAGTCTTGCCATGAAGCACACGATTGGTGTCATTCTGCAGCTGCTTGTTCTTGCCATACTTCCGATGGTGATCGTATGGCAGTTGAACTTTGGCTTTCAGTTGATCGTGATGCCGATCGCGCTGTTGACCGCCATTTTTGTGTTCAGCATCGGGACGATGCTGCGCGATTCAAAGCCGTAAACGGTTGTAGAGGACGATGCCGGATCGCTCAGGTCTGAAATCGCTCGGGCCTGAAGCGGAGAGCCTCGATCCGACCGGTGTGTGAGTCTGTCAGGGAGAGCCTCGATCCGACCGGCGTGTGAGTCTGTCAGGGAGAGCGGCTGTGCCGACGGCCACGATCGATTCCGGCGGCTGTCCGCTTCGAACAGGCAAAATAATGCACAAATGTTGCCTGTTGCTTGCGGTAAATCGGCTCGGATTGCGAAATGAGGCTGAAAAATCGCTGGCGATAGACTACTCTTTAGTTGGCCGATGTTGAGTACCGACGAAATTGGTACTGCAACTCAAATCCCGCCTGCCGAAGATCTTACGATCCCCTGCCGTTTTCAGAGATATTGAGGTTCTCATGATTCGCCGACCACTCCACCGTCGCACGGTACTTCGAGGATTCGGAGCGGGACTCGCGCTGCCGTTTTTGGAAGCAATGCTGCCGGCGCGAGCGTTGGCCGCGACGGTCGCTGAAACCGCACCAGTGCGAATGGCATGTCTGTTTTTTGCCAACGGCGCGATCATGGATAAGTGGAGAGTCAGCGGAGAAGGATCTGACTTTCAGCTTTCTCCAACTCTTGAGCCTCTGAAGAACGTGAAAGACAAGATTCTGGTAATTGATGGTCTGGCCCAGCACCACGCGCGAGCGAACGGTGACGGAGCGGGCGACCATGCTCGTAACGCAAGTGCTTACCTGACGGGCGCTCAGCCTCGTAAGACGTCTGGAGCCGACATCAGTGTTGGCCAGTCAATCGACCAGGCCGTTGCCGAACGGATCGGTTCGAAGACTCGACTGCCGTCGCTGGAACTGGGTATTGATCGCGGCCGAAATGCGGGCAGCTGTGACTCGGGCTACAGCTGTGCTTATTCGTCAAACATTTCATGGAAGTCTGCAACGACTCCCTGTTCGAAAGAAGTGAATCCACGATCAGCCTTTGAACGCATCTTCGGAAACCCGGAGAAGGCTGCTGACATGGAGCGTCGTCGAAAGAACCGTGCCAGCATCCTGGACTTTGTTGGCGAAGACGCGAAACGTATTCAGCCATCACTGAGCGGTGCTGATCGGCAGAAGCTGGATGAATATTTCTCGAGCCTTCGCGATGTGGAAGTTCGTGTAAAGCGAGCGGGAGAAGGTCCGAAGGAAGTGCCGGAACTGAATCTGCCGGAAGGCGTGCCTCCGGAGATGAAGGAACATATCCAATTGATGTTCGATATTCTGACTCTGGCCTTCCAGACAGATTCGACTCGCATCGCGTCCTTCATGCTGGCCGACGCTGGAAGCAATCGAACCTATCCGGAAGTGGAAGTGCGTGATGGTCATCATGAGCTGTCACATCACCAGAAGGATGCGGAAAAGATGGAGAAGATTTCTCGCATCGACCGCTACCTGGCGGAACGGTTTGCGTACTTCCTTGAGAAGCTCAATGGCATTCAGGAAGGCGAGCGAACGTTGCTCGACAACAGCATGATCCTTTATGGAAGTGCGATCTCCGATGGAAACCGACACAACCACGATGATCTGCCGATTGTCCTGGCCGGAGGTGGTGGCGGCACGATTCGTACGGGCCGTTACGTCAAACTTGGAAGCGAAACGCCGCTCAATAATCTGTTCGTTTCGATGGCCCACCGCATGGGTGCCAATCTCGACTCGATCGGCGACAGCAAGGGCGATTTGAAAGAGCTAAGTTAGCGCGCCGCAGAGATTCGGGCCGCGTAATTCATTGCGGCACAGCACGAGCCGACCGTTGAATTACGTGGCTCGTGAATTCGTTTGGTTGGCATCGGACGGCTCACGCCGTTCGGCTACTTGCTTTGCTGTCGCGCAGAGAAGGCTACACTCCGGGCTCCACGCACCTGCCCACCTCCCGGAGTTGTCCATGGTTCATTCTGCGCCCCCTGCTGCCTCGGAGTCTCCCGACGAATACAACGCGGACCACGGAGACCTTCCCGCGTGGCAGATCAATGATCTTCCTGAGCCGCTTCCGATGTCGTTGCGAAACATCATTCGGACGATCGGGCCAGGGGCGATTCTGCTGGCTGGTTCGATCGGCGGCGGAGAGTGGATTGTCGGACCGCTTGCAACAGTGAAATACGGTACAGGAATCCTGTGGATCGCGACGCTTGGCATCTTCCTGCAGATGGTCTTCAACCTGGAGGCGATCCGCTACACGCTGTACTGCGGTGAGCCTGTCGTGACTGGGATCATGCGGCTGAACCCAGGTTCAAAATTCTGGGGGCTGTTCTATGTTTTCGTCGGGTTTGCTCAGCTGGCAACACCAGCGATGGCAATGAGCTGCGCGAACGTGTTGTTGACCGCGGCCTCAGGGCGACTTCCTGATGGATCAGGAGGTGATCGGTTTCCGTTGATGTGGATCTCCTGGGGAGTGTTGCTGTTGACGGTGATCCTGCTGCAGTCGGGGAAGTCGATTGAAAAAGTACTTGAGCGGCTTTCCTGGGGCATGGTGATTTTCATCTTTGCTTTTTTGTTGATCGCCAACGTTCTCTTCGTGCCACTCGCCACTTCATGGAAGACCTTCAAGGGATTCTTTACGCCGCTTGTGATGCTCACGGAGATTCAATGGACGTCGTGGGCAGACTGGAAGGACGCATTTTCGAATCGTCTGATTCCCTCAAACATGAACTGGGCGTTGCTGGGAGTCTTTGCTGCTACCGCGGGTTCTGGCGGCCTTGGTAACCTCGCGATTTCCAACTGGACTCGCGACAAGGGGCTTGGAATGGGCCGGTACATGGGATCGATTGGAGGTGCTCTGGCGACCAGTGAGGAGCAGGAAGTTCGCCCGATCGGCATTCGATTTCTTCCGACTGCCGACAACCTTCGTCGCTGGGCGATCTGGTGGAAATACAGTCTGATGGATCAGTCGATCCTGTGGGCCATGGGCTGTGTGGCCGGAATGTATCTGAATGTGAATCTGGCTCAGGCAATTGTGACGCCTGACAATATCCCGGCGGACAGCGCGGCGGGAGCATTTCAGGCTGCGTACATGGCCGAGAAACTCTGGAGCGGATTCTGGGTGCTGGCTCTTGTGAATGGCTTCTGGATTCTGTTCTCCACGCAGCTGGGGAACACAGACTGTCTCACGCGAGTTTCTGCGGATGTGCTGTGGGCGGGCTTCCCGAAGCTTCGTTCCACTCGTGCGAGCCGCATTTATCTGTGCCTGCTTGTAGCGTTATCCGTTTGGGGAGTTGGGATCCTGGCGATCGGCAAGTCGGCGTTTGATCTGTTTCAGTACCTGGGGTTGATTGCCAATCCCATTTTGGCCATCGGTGCGATTCAGATCCTGCGCGTGAATACTCGGTTCCTGCCGAAGCAAATTCAGCCGCCGTTATGGCGACGAGCATGTCTGGTGCTGTGCGCGATTGTTTACGGCGTGCTTGCTGTGGTTTCGACCTACAGCAAGCTATTCGCTGGCTGACGTCGGTGTCGAAGCGGAAGTGGATTTTGCGTCCGATGTTGAGCTAAATGAAGGCGTTCCGAGCTGGACCAGGGGCATGGCAGCCTGGGGTCGTCCGCTTTTCGAACAGCCGGAGCAGCCCGTTCCGCATCCCGACGCATGCCTCTTCAACGAGAAAACTCGTCGGAGGAGTATTGCCGCGGCAACTGCGACGATGGCAAGCACAGCAACGGACTGACCATCCATTGAATGAACTCCGCTGTTTTCTGATCGAGCAACGACCGGTCGATTTCTCAGCGTTTCAATCTCCGCTTCCAGCTTTCGAATGCGGAAGAAAGTCTCTGAAGAAATCATCTGGTTCGAACTACGAGACACCGTTTCCATTGCCACGCCGATGTCGGCGTGATCACTTCTGAAATTGTACGCTGTGGGTGCGTAACAGACCATTTTTTGCTGCTTTTTGCTGGTAGTTCGCACAAATCTGAAATTCCCGTGTAACATCTTCGAACCTCCTCCGGAATCCAGAGTACGGAGCAAGTGACTCGTAGAGAGCTAAGGGAATTCATGGTTTTTCCAACCACTCGATGGACGCTGATTCGACAGGCGGCTGCGTCGCCCACGGAAGAATCACGTACCGCCATGGAAGAATTGTGCCGCAGATATCGGACTCCGGTGCTGCAGTTCATTCGACGGCGGGTGGTGCAGTCTGAACAGGCGGAAGACCTGACTCAGGAGTTCTTTGCAAAGCTGATTCGAGGCGACCTGCTGCATCGAGCTGACCAGAATCGAGGACAGTTTCGGAGCTTTCTGCTGCACGTCGTTCGTCAGTTTTTGCTTGACGAGCGAGACCGGTTGATGGCCCTGAAACGTGGTGCCGGACAGATCCACCAGTCTTTGGACGAAGGTAGTGTTGAAGAACCCTCGGGATCAGCAAGTGCCGAAAACGAGTTTGATCTGGCCTGGGCCAGAACCCTGCTGCAGCGGTCCGTGGATCGACTTCAGCGGGAATACTCCGATCAGCGATCTGTGTTGTTCGAAACCCTGAAAGACAGCCTTGACGGAGCGAAGCCGGCCGCTGGCGCAGAGTTGGCGATTCGGCTGGGGATGAGTGAAGGTGCCATTCGTGTGGCTCTTCACCGAATGCGAACTCGACTTGGTCAGCTGATCCGCGAGGAAGTGGCTGATACGGTTCCTTCGGGCTCCGACATTGATGAAGAAATTCGACTACTGCGAAAGACTCTGGAGCAGCGACGATGAGTGATTCCAACCCGAATGAACCGACGCACCTGGTGGACAAGCTGAACCAGGCATCGCTCCTTGATCTGGCACTGGATCAGGAGCCTGCCGGACCTCGGCGAGCCTACGCGCTTCCTTCACAGAGTGATCTCGCGCCACTGTTCCCGGACTTCGAGATTCAGGATCTGCTTGGGTTCGGAGGCATGGGGTGCGTCTACAAGGCTCGCCAAACACGGCTTGATCGAGCTGTCGCGATCAAGATTCTCCCAAAGGAACTCGCGAAAGACGAACTGTTCTCAGAACGCTTCGCCCGCGAGGCGCGAGCGATGGCGAGGCTGAACCATCCCAATGTGGTTCGAGTATATGACTTTGGCCAGGCTGGCGACGTCTGCTTCCTGATTATGGAATACATGGATGGCATGAACCTTCGGGAGCTGTTGAATGCCGGAAGTCTGCCAGCAAGTGAGGTCCTTCGGGTCTTTGAACAGGTTTGTCTCGCCCTGGATTATGCTCACCGCGAAGGAGTCGTACACCGCGACATCAAGCCGGAGAACATACTGTTTTCCAAAACAGGTCATGCGTCCCTTGCTGATTTCGGGCTTGCTCGTCTGGCGATGGACTCCGGATGCGAAGTGTCACTGACGCAAACTCGCCAGGCCATGGGGACTCTGAACTACATGGCGCCGGAGCAGTGGGAGAATCCGAAGACGGTTGACCATCGAGCAGACATTTATGCCCTCGGAATTCTGCTGTATGAACTTCTGACCGGACGTGTTCCGCGCGGAAGTTTTCCTCCGGCTTCCAGTTTGTGCGGAAGCCCGCCAGCGATTGATTCGGTAATCAACAAAGCGCTGCAGGTGGATCCGGCACTTCGTTATCAGTCAGTGATGGAAATGGTACAGGCTCTCAGTGCCGAAGCACCGGGTGTTACGAATGAGGCTATCCACTTTGGGACGTTCACGCGGATCGTGAATTTGGGAGGCCTCGTGAGTCGACCGAAGCCGGCCCCGGTTGCAAAGCGAAAGGTGGCTCGGCCAATCGATGAGAAGGGCACGATCCGCAGTACGAACATGAGTCTGTTTATTGCCTGCGCCACCTGCTTCGGGCTGTTCATGACCTGGACTATTGAACCCGTGGGGCTTGATGGCATGTCGCTTGCCATTCAAGTGGAAGATGTCGTGGTGCCAAACTGGCTGGTGGCAGTCGGAGCTGTGACGACCTTCATCCTGTTGAGATGGCGAGAAGCTGTTCACCCGTTTCGCTCACTGCTCTTTGCGAATGCACTGAACTTCGCATCTGTAATTCATCTGATTGCTTTGGTGTCTCGCGGATGTCCCGCTGTGTCGACAGATGGGTTGCAGGTACTCACCAAGCTCAATGTCATCCCCTACTTGTTACTCGCGATGCTTGTGCTTCAGCAGATAGAACTCGCGTGGCGAATGATTGTGTTCATCTTCTTCTTCCTGATCCCATCGGATAACTCGTCTGATATGAAAAAGACAAAGCCATCCCGTGCTCCGGAAGAGAAAGACGACCTGGAAAAGAAGCCTGCAGCAGCGAAGTCGCGGGACACGGCAAGTCTGCTTCAGAAAGTCGTCAAGCTGCTACCCGCTGGACTTGGCGACGATATTGAGGCTGAGTCCCGTTCCTGGCACGCTCGGTGTCGCTGTGGCTGTGAACGGTCAATCTGGGACCTCGGAGGCATCCGGTATAAGGCAGCTGGCGAGCCCCTTCGGTTTCTGTATTGTCCAGACTGCAATAAGCTCGGATGGCATCGTGTCGTTCGGAAAGATGAGTTTCCAAAGGACGTCGTTTAGAAGTGTTTGCCTGTGCAAATGAAAAAAGGGGCGATGTGCAACACACATCGCCCCTCACCATTTCGTTCCTGCGGAATCTGACGGATTACGGCAGAATCACTGCGTCGATGATATGGATAACACCATTCGCACATTCGACATCGGTTGCTGAAATCGTGGCCCCGTCAATCTTTGCACCATTCTCTGTAGAGATCTTTGCGGTCTTTCCATTGGCGGTCTTTACTTCACCAGCAGCGACGACGTCCTTGGCAAGCAGTTTGCCTGGGACGACATGATACGTCAGGATCGCGACCAGCTTGTCCTTGTTTTCCGGCTTCAGAAGAGACTCGACCGTGCCAGCTGGCA
Organism: Planctomycetaceae bacterium; assembly: GCA_016795145.1. Taxonomy (GTDB): domain Bacteria; phylum Planctomycetota; class Planctomycetia; order Planctomycetales; family Planctomycetaceae; genus SXXK01. Next base: position 62,612 of record JAEUII010000188.1, on the reverse strand, counting down.
GCTTCGCGAATGCTTCGTCGGTCGGAGCAAACACGGTGAAAGGACCTTCGCCCTTCAGTGTCTCCACAAGTCCTGCCGCCTTCACTGCCGCAACGAGAGTATTGAACTTGCCTGCCTTCACTGCTGTGTCGACAAGGTCCGGACCCTTAACGTCTTCTTTTGGCAGAATCACCTGATCAATAACATGAATCACGCCGTTGCTGCAGGCGATATCGGTCTTCACAACATTGGCATTATCAATCTTCACGCCCTTGTCGGTGACGGTGACGGCAACTGACTGACCCTGAACAGTCTTTGCTTCCTTTACCTTGACGACGTCCGCGGCCATCACTTTGCCTGGCACAACGTGGTAGGTAAGGATTGCGACAAGCTTCTCTTTGTTCTCTGGCTTCAGCAGAGTTTCAACAGTGCCAGCCGGAAGCTTTGCAAATGCCTCGTCCGTTGGAGCAAATACTGTAAACGGTCCCTTGCCCTTCAGGGTTTCTACCAGACCTGCAGCCTTCACTGCTGCAACCAGAGTCTTGAATGAACCCGCACTCACTGCGGTGTCGACAATGTCGGATGCCGCAACCGGCATTGATGTGTGAACTGGCCGAGCGTGAACGACCGTGACGGTTGCTGCAGAGCTCGAGCACGTCCGGCGAACAGCTCGCCCATGACGATCTCCAAACGCCGTTGAAGACAGAAGAGAAAAGCACAGCAGAAGAGTCAAATTCTTCATTGAAACAATCCTTGCACTGTTGATCGAATATGTTCCCGTCGGGACGTACGAAGACCCCGGAAAACGAGAACGTTTGAAAGCTGCGAGCTCGCCGTGACATCCGGCAGGCTCATCTCATGAAACTCGAACAGCCAGCGAAGCAATCGTTGCGGGACGACAAACTTTGGTATGACATCCAACGAAAACGAAAAGCGGCCATTGTCCGAAAATGCGGTAGAAGATTCGCGAATCGACTTCCTGTCTGCATCGTTGTATTCCAGTCACAAAACCTGGCCACTGGAAATGCGACATTCTTCACACAACGTTCTCTGGCAGTGTTTTCCCGCCATTCCTTTCGGGGAAGCAGAGTTTTCAACCGGTCAATTCCACTGGTGATTTGCACAGACCATCCTGGAAGGCTCTGGTCAAAGGCATGTTGAGCCGATACTATCCCCAGGGGAGATCACTGAGGTCTCCGAGGCAACGGAAGTGGTGCTGATCCGCGTAGTTTCAATTCAAGAGCCACAGCAGGCGTCTCGCTGGAATCATGTGGCCTGGGGACTCCCGATGAATACGATTCAGAGCCGTGTCAAAGAGGTTCGTGAACGACAGCAAATGCAATGGCTGTGGCACTGTGCCGCAGGTGGGATGTTGACCGGGGGAATGCTCGGATGTGCCACTGCGCTTCTTAGGGTTGCAACGCATGCGGGCTTTGGATGGTACTGGGTACCCGTCAGCGTCTTTACGCCCGTTGCTGTTTCGATGGCGTATGCGTTTTCAAAATCAAAGTCTGAGCAGTCTGCTGCCCGACTGATTGACCATGAATGTCAGTTGAAGGATCGTGTTCAGACAGCGCTTCAGTTTCTGGCCAGCCCTTCTGATGATTCGGTGCGAAGACTTCAGATTGAAGATACGGAAGCTCACCTCAGCGCGATTGATGTGCAGAAGATTGCTCCTGTCGCTGAACCCAAAATGTGGCGATGGGGATTGGTGAGTTCCGTTGTTGCGATCTTCCTGATCTTTGTGGCAACGCCCGCCCAGCCGCTGCAGGCCGGGGAAGAAGGAAATGCTGTGGTTGCTGAGCAGGCGGACCGCGCTGCTGAGAGCCTTGCCGAACTGGAGCAGTTTCAGAAAGAAGAAGCAGATCCGGAGCTGGAGAAGCTCCTGAAGGAAATGAACAAGGAACTGAAAGGGTTGAAGGAACACTCGGGCGACCCCAAGGAAGCACTGGCAAAGCTCTCAGCGATGGAAGCTGAACTACAGGCTATGCAGCAGCAACTTCAGGAACAGTCATCCGAAGCGACTCTAAAGGAAATCGGCGAAGCACTGTCATTGTCTGAGTCCATGCAGTCGGCTGGCGAGGCTCTGTCGAAGGGGGAAATGGACAAGGCGGCTCAGGAACTTTCAAAGCTTGAAACGCCGGAGATGGATCGAAAGACTCAGAAGGCCGTCACAGAAAAGCTTGACCAGGCACAGAAGAACGCAGGGGCAAAGAAATCCAGCGAGGCAATCAAGGATGCGGCTCAAAAAATGGCCCAGGGTGTAAGTTCTGGTGACAAGAGCAAGTTTCAGGATGGTGCAAAATCACTTGCCTCAGAATGCAAGAAGCAGGGTCAGAAGAAGAAACTGGCTGACCTCCTGAAGAAGCAGTGCCAGTGTCTGAGTGAGTGCAAGTCGGAGTGCGAGAGTGAATGCCGAATGGTGGCTCAGGGAAATAAGCCAGGCGGCAAGAAGGCTGGAAAAGGGTCTGGCGGCAATCCTCAGGGAGAAAAGACTGCTCGCAACAAGACACAGAAAGAAATGAAGCTGACCGGCACTGATTCCGGACAGGGTGATTCAGAAACTGAAAATGAAACAGCCCCCGAACAAACTCAGGAAGCAGTTCGTCAGTACCAGCAGAATGCGGACAAGTACGAAGCTCTTAGCGAATCAGCACTGGAGTCAGAATCAATTCCGCTCGGACACCGCCAGACCATTCGCAAGTACTTCGAGCTGATTCGACCGACAGGCTCGGAAATGGACGCGGTTAACGAAAAATCTGAAGGTCAGAAGTAGTCGAGCTGAATTGAACAGCGAGTGATGGCAATAGTCGTCACTCACTGTTCTGAGCCTCGCGATTCCTCTCGCCCTGTCGGAAATCGGCCGCGCGAGTAACAGGCATTAGCCGAACGAATGGCCTTCCTGCGGTCCATTCTTAGTGAGCGTCAGAATCTCAGGACCTTCTTCGGTCATCAGAATCGTGTGCTCGAACTGCGCTGACAGTGCTCCGTCTTTTGTGCGGACGGTCCATTTGTCTTTCTTGTCGACCCGAGTTTCCCACGTGCCAATGTTCAACATTGGCTCAATCGTGTAGCAGGTGCCGGGGCGAAGGATATCGCGGTTCGAATTCAGCGACGGGAAGTGCGGGACGCCAGGTTCCTGGTGAAAGTCACGGCCGATGCCATGTCCCTGGTATTCACGGACGACTGAAAATCCGCCTTTGGTTGCATAGGCCTGAATAGCTCGGCCAATTTCAGTGACCGTGCATCCCGGCTTGCAGGCTCGAATACCAATCCAGAGTGAATCGAACGTTGTCTGAACCAGCTTGCGAGCTGCAGCGCTGATGTTGCCGATCAGAAATGTCTCTGACTGATCGCCATACCAGCCGTCGACAATCGTTGTGATGTCGACGTTGATGATGTCGCCATCTTTCAAAGGGCGAGTATTCGGGATGCCGTGACACACGACCTCGTTGACGCTGGTACAGATCGTCCTGGGATAGCCTTTGTATCCGAGACACGCCGGCTTGTGGCCATGCTGAATCGTGTAGTCATAGGCGAGCTTATCAAGCTTGTCCGTGGAGACACCTTCCACAACATGAGGCCGCAGGAAGTCCATGAGCTGCGCGTTGAATCGTCCCGCGGCGCGAAGACCGTTTCGTTCTTCTTCGCTGAGGTACAGCGGGATGGTTTTCTTGAGCGCTGACACGGGATCTTTCCATTCGGGACAGGTCTTGGGCCCGGCTTTACACAGCAGGCCGTCGAAAGGAACGCGATTATTGCGCCTGGCACAATCAAGTCAATCGGGGCAGACAATTCCAGGGCAATTCGACCGGCAATCTCAATTCCGAACCTGTTCCGTCGAGATTCTGCGGCCATTTCCGTGACAAACTGGCCTGCCGATTCCGATGTGCCCGGGGTCAGCCAGTCAGCGTTCCTTTGGAACTAGGAACGCCGGTCTGCCGAGGATCCTGGCTGGTCGCCATCCGAAGTGATCGCGCAGCGGACTTGAAAATCCCTTCAGAGATGTGGTGGCTGTTCGTGCCGTGATGAAGCAGGACGTGGAAATTCATCAGAGCATTTGAAGAAACCGCCGTCCAAAATTCCTGAACAAGTTCCGTGTCGAACACACCAATCTTCTCGGTCGGAAACTGAACTTTCCAGATGAACGCAATCCGCCCGCTCAGGTCAACGGCCGTGGTAACGAGAGTCTCTTCCATCGGCAGAGTCATGTGGCCGTATCGGCAGATTCCCTTCTTGTCACCCAGTGCCTGCAGCAGGCAGCGTCCCAGGCAAATGCCGACATCTTCAACCGTGTGGTGATGATCAACATGAAGGTCGCCCGTGGCATGAACCTTCAGGTCAAACAGAGCATGCTTTGCCAGCAACGTCAGCATGTGATCGAAGAAACCGACGCCGGTTGAAATATCAGCAATGCCGGAGCCATCGAGATTCAGGGTTAGTTCGATCTGTGTCTCAGCCGTGTTTCGGACGATGGAAGCTGTTCTGGGCATGCGAGTTGTTACCTTGGGGACACGCGGAGCGAGTCGACTGGACTCAGTCAGATTATTCCACATCGGTATGACATCCTGAGTGCCATGGCAACTCGGACACCGCGAAATACCGGTTCTGAAACGGCATGTCAGTCACAATCCGAATAACCTGACTTTATGGGACACTCCTGCAGCCGAACGGGTTCCGGGTTGCCCGCCAATTTGGAAAAACACGAGAGCATCGTTCCCCCTGACATTGCCCTCGGTAGACTGTCGGAGCTGTGTTCCGCGTGTTTCGCTTCATCAGCTTTGTGCGCATTGAAATGCAATCACTGGCCGTCCTGCCTGCCCCACCCTTTGTGTATCTCGCCGCTGCGGGCTGCCTTCTGCTGCTCGTCTGGCAGATGGTTCAGTTGCGCCGCGTGATCAATGGACTTGTCATCATTTATTCGTGGTACTGGGCTGCTGTCGCACTGGCTGGGCAGATTCTCTGCCTGTTGGCAATGTCTCTGGAAGGTTCGTACCTGACTGAAGGATGGGTCTCTGCATTTCAATATGTCAGCAGTATTCTGCTTCTGACTCCTCAGGTTTGTACGCTGGGCGCACGAAAGCCGGGGGCGGGGCCGTGGCAGTGGTTTGTTGTCCTGCCTTTGATCTTTGTTCTGTTCTGGCCGGGGCTTTCTCAGGTTGTGAACAGCCACGGACGAGATTCGATCCAGCTGAGCGGCCCTGCCATGGCAGGTTTCTGTCTCGTGACCGTGATGAGTGCGGCCCCGGGCATGGGGACCGCTGCGACGGCACCGGCCCTGGTTCACCTGATCGCGGTCCTTTGCTGCGTCTGGCCGTGCCTGAGTCCTTCCTTTCACTGGATGCCGCTTCTGACTCCGTTCCTGCTGGTGTGGGGTTCCCGAATGCTGTTGTACGAACTGCGACGCTGGGATGACAAGGCCCTGAAAGAAGTCTCGACGCATCAGCGAATGAATCAGGTCTGGCTGCGTTTTCAGACGTGCTATGGACTGATCTGGGCTCGCCGAGTTCAGGATCGAATGATGCAGTTTCAGCGCGCGGAACACTGGACCGTCACACTCGACATCGATGGGTTTCATTCCCTGAATGGGATGAAGGACATTGGTGAGGATGAGCTTCAGAAACCACTGGAATCATTCCGCTGGGCTCTTGGACGTTTTGCCTCCGTCGAATGGCTGGACCGGCATCTGGGACCAGTCAGTTCAGAAAATGTGGAGGCGCGGTAGTGTACTTCGTTGCGTTTTGAATTTCGGGGCGAGGACTTTGCGCGAGGTGCTGCGACAATGGGATCTTTAGCAAGATCCACTACCGCACGAGTTTCATTGTGAACGGCTATTTCTTTCCGGCTGGCTCATCCTTCAGCCGTTCCTGGCCCAGTAATTCGTAATAACGCTGAACCATCGAATCGAACTCTTCCGGCACCGGCTCGCGATCGATTGGCACCATGGCTCGGTCCGACTTCATCTTCTGCAAGTCTTCCGCGATTCTTTGCTGAAGTGATTGAAGTTCGCCAAGCAGTTGAGACTTGACCAGATCCCACTGAGGCTCGGTTCCGTGGCGTTTGAATTCCGAGCGAATGGCTCGAGCTCGATCACGAACCTGGGCAACTCGGTTTCGCAGCTCCGGATCGTCCAGCATCTCTTCAACATCACGCAGTTGATCAGACCATTGACCAAACTCATTGCCAGTCAAAGGCTGGCCGGGAGTGTTGTTAGCCCCTAAGCCGCCGTTGCTCTCACGGCCGCCATTCATCAAGGCAGAACGCTGTCCGTTCTGTTGTTGTCCGTTCTGCTGTTGCCCGTTCTTCGGCTGCCCGTTCTGCTGTTGCCCGTTCTTCGGCTGCCCGTTCTGCTGTTGCCCGTTCTGCTGTTGCCCGTTCTGCGGCTGCCCGTTCTGTTGCTGTCCGTTCTGTTGCTGTCCGTTCTGTTGCTGTCCGTTCTGCTGCTGTCCGTTCTGCTGCTGTCCGTTCTGCTGCTGTCCGTTCTGCTGCTGCCCGTTCTGTTGCTGCCCGTTCTGTTGTTGCCCGTTCTGTTGTTGCCCGTTCTGTTGTTGCCCGTTCTCAGTCTCCTCGCCAGTCGCGTTGCGAACTTCGTTAGCGAGTTGTTCCGTGACTCCCTCGAGCTGCTCCTGCGCGCGACGCAGAGATTCGGCTTCACTACCGACGACGGCATCGGCAGCTTTCTCGATGCCTTCTCGCAGCCGCTCAATCCCTTTGCGAGCCTGTTGCTCCGCTTCCTGGGTTTGAGGCCACAAGCCACGGCCTGCAAGCATTTCGGCCGCTTCGAGGGCCTCTTCTGGCTTTGAATCTTTCAGGTCGCGAACGGCGTCGTACAACCGGCTCGACAAAAGCGGTTCCGTCTCCTCGGCCTGTTCGATCAGTTTCTTTGAATCTTCAACGATCTTATTCAGGCGATCCTGCTGGTCCTGAAGTTTCTGTTCGACATCTTCTTTCTTCCGCTCTGACCGGAGCGAAGGGCTCTTTGATTTGGAATCGTCTCCCTCGGATTCACCTGACAGTTCACGAGCGATCTTTTCCTGCTGATCTGCCAGTTCTCTTGCTTCATCACGCAAGTCCCGAGCCGCTTCGTCGAAGCGATTCGATGTCTGGTTTCGGAAGTCTTCCTTCAGATCATCAAACTGTCTCTCAGCGCGAGTCCCTTCCGAAATCGCTTCCGCCAACCGTCCTTCATCCATAGCTCTGGATGCCTGCTGAACGTTATTTCGAGCTTCCTGAATCTCCTGCTGCATTTGCTCCCGATCCGCACCCTGCGACTCCTGGGATTGCTGAGACTGCTGCTGCTGCTGAGACTGCTGGGATTGTTGCGACTGTTCCATGCGTTCGGCGACATCGTCCGTATCACGCAGCAAGTCTCGCTGTTCGTCCCGAAGTCGCTTGAGTTCTCGTTCGATTTCTTCCTTCTCTTTGTCCGACTGAGCAGCTCGCAATTCAGATTCGAGTTGCTTCAATCGCTCGTTCACCATCTGTTGCCGGCGAGCCAGTTCTTTCAGGCGGTTCAGGATCTGAAGCTCCTCACGCTGTGCTGAGTTCGCTTCCTGCTGTTGCTGAGCCTGACGCTCGGACTCATAGCGGTTGCGTTCATTGTCCAGTTCCAGCTGCTGAAGCTGCTGTTGAGCCGATGCGCTGCCGCCACCTCCTCCGCCACCGCCACCCTGTTGCTGCTGGCGCTGAACGTTGTATTCGGCTTCACGCATTCGATACAGCGCGGCGAGGATGCGGCTTTCTGTTGCCATCGCGTTTCGCAGTGTGGTCCCTTCTTTGCCGTCGCGGACTTCCTGAAGCTGACTCTGAGCCTGAGTCATCAGGTCCGCAGCCGCCGTGGCCAGCGCCTGAATTTCCGGAGTCATTTCTCGTTCAGCGAGGGTACTTTGGAGTTGTTGAATGAGCTGGCCCTGCGATTCTGCGATGACGCCCACGTCTTCGCTGAACGTTCCCGCGTCCCGCTTGATCGCTTCGGTTTGCAGAGTATTCCAGGTGGCCGACAGAATTTCCTTCTGCACTTTCAGAAGCTCGTCCGCCGCCCCGCCTTGCTGCTGCTGTTGTTGCTGCTGTTGCTGTTGACGCTGTTGTTGCTGCTGCTGACCCTGTTGCTGACCTTCACGGAAGATCTCTTCAAATCGACGAACTTCCGCAAACATCAAATCGCTGTACGTGGTTCGCACGGTTCCGTCTGACGCATAGTCTTTGGCCCAGTAACTGTAAGTCACAAGATCATCGGGAGCCGCATTCATGGTCTCGAGCTGAATCTGCCCCGAAATCGTTGCTGCCGTTTCGATGTCGCCAGTGCCCGCGCTGGCACCTTCTGCGATGGTGGTCCTGGTGCTGACGTTGACGGGCTCACTTCCGGAAAGTGAATACTCAATTCCGTAATCCAGAAGCTCAAAGTCGTCTTTCGCGCTGGCTTCGATCTGAAACTCTTCGAGCGCCGAAACATTGACGTCGCGGCCCGGGAAAGTGGGCTTGATGACTGGCGGCTGATTGCGTGTGACTTTGACGGTGAGTGTTTCCTCATCGGCAGCCGTTCGGCCTTCTGCGTCCGTCAGATGGATTGTCCACGAGTGATTTGCTTTCACCACCTGGTTGGATTCCACGACGGTTGGATCGCTGGCAGATACCGTGAGCGGAATAGCGGCTTCATTTTCGGAACGGAGCTCCGCCTTCACCCCGGGTTTGTTCAGTTGAAAACGGAACACAACGGAGGAGCCTTCCGTGACTGTAATTCTGGCAATATCCTCAATGGTCTCTTCGGACTTTCGAGTCCAGTGCGGAGGTGTGACGGTTGCGTCGATCTGTTCCAGGCGGGGGCGGACGAATGTCTTCACGAGATAGTCCGGAGATCGGTTCGGTTGAGTCGCAGAAGAGTCTTCCGTTTCCAGATACAGGACCCGGTAAACTCCGTCTGACGTGATCTCCTCCATTCGTGCTGCGAAGACGCCCACATCGACCGTCTCGGTCATGGAGAGTTGACGAACCTGCTTCTTTGCATCCTCAAACTCCAGCACAACCTTTTGCGGAACGGTGCCCGGGAATTTTGCGACGACCGTCAGCGCCGTGGCCAATTCAATTTCTGTGTTACCTGGTTCGATCACCAGCTCTGTTACCGGCGGCTTCTTTTCGGAGTCCGCTTCTGCTTTGGCTGTATTTGCATCTGAAGTGGCAGGCGTTCGAACGAATCGGCTGGCGGCGGTGACGCTGGAGGCCATCAGCAGGAATGTCAGAAAGCTGAGAACCGTCCAGCCAGCGATTTGTCGACCTGGAACTGCGGCCGACCAGTCGCGCTGTCGCGCGAGTTTCTCGGCATCCATCACGGCCATTCCGGCCAGGACCGACGATTGCTTCGCGGGAGTCTGCATGACTTCGACGGCAGTGAGTACCGCATCGTTTACTTCACTGTCGGCCTGTTCGATCAGGCGAGCGGCTTCGTTGAGTGACGGGCGACGCGCGAGAACGCGGGAGAGGCTAATTCCAAGAAGAGTGGCAATCAGCACCACCGGAACTTCAGGTCCAATCGCACCTTCTCGGCGAGGCAGGTACAGAGTGACTGCGATGGCTGGGATCAGCAGCAGCAACCAGACAAGCGCTTGGCGCCGAAGGATTCGGACCTTCTGAAGACGCTGGCTGACTGCCTGGAGCTTCCGTTCGAGATACAAGCCGGACATCGCTCGACTCCAATATCGAGGTTCGAGTTTCAAACTACGCAGTTCAAGACAGCACTGGCATTCGTTCGAATCATGCGCCCTGCAGGGGAGCGAGTTTCTCGCTGTGAATGCGGACCAGCAGACCATGAGTGGGCATCCGTCTGCTGCTGGATCGTGCTCACGCACGATCCCAAATCACGAGCGGCATTTTCCCCGTATTTCGCACATAAATGCAAGTGACAATTGGGGTTGAACGTTTGGGTTTGAGCGCTGGCGGGATGCCGACGCGGCGGGCTTCCGGGCCATGCTCCGCTGGTGTTCGATTCGGCTATGTGGGGCACGAGGCAGTTGGGGACAACTGCTCTATTCTGGCACAAACAACAAGCAGTTGGGGACAACTGCTCTACACTGGCACAAACAACAAGCAGTTGGGGACAACGGCTCTACACTGGCGCAAAAAAAGAAGCGACCAGAGTGATCTGGTCGCTTCCGAGGTTTTTGAGGTGAGGCGGGCCATGACTCACTTCATTCACCGGACTCCACTAAATGCAACCAACGTGCCGAAATCTCGCACCGTCGGATTTCTTTGGTGAATGCCAAAATCAGCGGAGTTTTGAAGGTTCTGTGTCGTGTTTTCTGCAAGTTGGCCGATGCACCATGCGGAATTCTGCAGGGGTGATCAATTCTGCTTGTGGCAATTCAAAACAGGGGGATCATTCGGTAACCCTGTCAGATGCTTGTCCGTCGAACCACGAACCACACCGCAGGCCGGGCTGTCACTGTGAAGGCGACGAGGTCGTTTCAGGGCAAAACTGTGTAGTCGATGGGAACTTCTGGCTGATTCTGTGAAATCTCCGCTAAACCTCGCTATCGTTCGCTCCCTTCCACAATTTGAACTGATGCTCACTGCTCGAAGCTGAATTGACGATGCGACAATCGACCGGAATTCCACAACTCGACGAAGCGCTCGGAGGAGGGTTGCTGCCAGGAACTCTGACAGTGGTCATGGGCGCGACCGGCATTGGCAAGACGCAGCTGGGACTGAGCTACTGTCAGTCCGGTCTTGCTCAGGAAGGCCAGCGAGGAATCATCTTCGACCTGACGACTCGCGGGGACAGCCAAAACCAGTCTGAGTATGCAAAGAGGATGTTTGGCTGGCAGATGTCAGAACGAACATTCGTCGACCATTTTGATCCAGCCTCGGTCTGGGACGCCGCTCAGGTTCGTTCCGATTATCTGCACGTGTTTACTCGCGGCGGTCGTCGAGTCACCATTGGTGACATGCAGCCGGAAGAGTGGCAGGAATTCAAAGCCGACCTCATGCGCCGGCTGGATCAGACGATTGCCTTCTTCTACGGAAACTTTGTCCATGGTGTCCGCCGTTGTGTAATCGATGGTGTCGAACCGACCAATCAGGACTCTGACTCATTCCAGTTTCATCTGTTTGATTACGTCTACCATCAGGTCCTTCGAAAGGATCACGACTGGCTGGCCCGCGATCTGTTCCGAGTCCACTTTCGTGCTCAGGAACCGACCATCAATGCTCACGCATACGATTGCCGCAGCATCGGTGGCTTGTTCCTTTACACCAGTCATGAAGTCATGCTGGATGATCTGATTTCACGTCCAATTCGTTCCGGGGACATTTTGTCGAACGCCAATACGATCATCATGATGGGTAAGATTCGGAACGAGACAAAAATCGGGCGGGCCCTGTACGTGGCAAAACACCGAGGCAGTGCGTGCTCTGAAGACATCATGCCGTATCAAATCACCGAGCAGGGAATTTGCTTTCTATGAAGGTTCTTTCTGGGATTCAGCCAACCGGACGATTTCACTGGGGCAACTACTTCGGGGCCATCCGTCAGTACATCGCGCTGCAGGGCAACGAACAGTCGTTCTACTTCATCGCCGACCTTCATGCGCTGACGACGGTCCGTGAGCCAGCGGTGCTGAGGCAAAACGTGGCTGACGCTGCGCTCGATCTGCTGGCACTGGGACTGGAACCATCAAAGGCAACGCTGTTTCGCCAGTCGGATGTTCCGGAAGTCACGGAACTCACATGGCTGCTCATGACGATCACTCAGATGCACCTGCTCGAGAAATGTCATGCGTTTAAGGACAAGAAAGCCAAAGGGATCGCCGCAGATGCCGGACTGTTCACGTACCCGGTTCTGATGGCCGCCGACATCCTCGGCTACGACAGTACTCATGTGCCCGTCGGTGCCGACCAGATTCAGCACATTGAAGTTACTCGTGACTTGGCGCAGCGATTCAATCAGCTCTATGGTGAATCCCTCGTTCTGCCGGAACCGTACGTCCTGGATGACTCGGCAAAGGTCCCCGGGACTGACGGCGAGAAGATGTCGAAGAGCTACAACAACACGATCCCGATCTTCGAAACTCCGAAGAAGCTTCGAAAGCTGATCATGTCGATTCAAACCGATTCGACACCGATGGAAGCTCCTAAGAATCCGGACACCTGTGCGGTGTTTCAGTTGTACAAGCTCTTCGGCACATCCGAACAGCAGCAGGAACTGGCAGCGCGCTATCGTGCTGGAGGAATGGGCTACGGTGCCGCAAAGGAGACTCTGTACGAAGCCGCCATGCAGCATTTCGGTACGGCCTTCGAACGCCGAGCGGATCTGGAAAAACGTCCGGCTGACGTTGAGGATATTCTGGTCCAGGGAGCCCGTGTTGCGCGAGCCAAGTGCCAGCAGGTCGTCGCCCGCGTGCGCGAAGCCTGTGGGTTGTCGGCAAAGCCGGTTTAGTGGAATCTACCGCAGTAGCCGCAAGGATCCTCGATTGCCGATAAGGCACGTGCAACAGTCGAGTCTGGCTCAGGCTTGACTCACCGGCGACACAGAGCAGAATCAGCGCGTCTTTCGGAGGATCCGCTGATGATTCGCGCGATGTGGGTGGTGGGGAGTTTCGGGATCGGTGTATTGGCCGCGGTGTTTGCAGCTCAACCGCCAGGTGATGAAAGCTCTGCTGCGAAGTATGACCATACGAAGGTCAGTGTTGTCTGCAGGGATGGCCACGAACAGCCGATCAAGTCGATGGACGACTTGCTGCTGCGTCGGACTCATACGCTGCTGGGCATGCAAAAGGCCATGGGAGAATTGCCGTCGTCGGATCGACGATGTCCGCTGGATGTGAAGATTGAAAGTGAATCGGAATCTGACGGTGTGATTCTCCGCAGGATCACGTTTGCTCCTGAAGAGGGCGACCGGGTTCCCGCTTTGGTGATGATGAAGAAGTCGATCGCATCAGATTCCCCAGCGATGTTGTGTCTTCATCAGACCACGGGGATCGGCAAAGGCGAACCAGCAGGGCTCGGCGGGCTGGAGAATCTGCATTACGCGAAGGAACTGGCCGCGCGAGGCTTTGTGTGTCTGGTCCCGGATTACCCTTCGTTTGGTGACTATCCGTATGACTTCAGGACACAGGGGAAACACTACGCCAGCGGTTCCATGAAGGCGATCTGGAACAACATTAGAGCGGTCGATCTGCTGTGTGAAATGAAGGAAGTCGATCCATCACGCATCGGCTGCATCGGCCATTCTCTTGGCGGGCATAACACGCTGTTCACGGCAGCATTTGACCAGCGAATCCGTGCCGTGGTGACAAGCTGCGGGTTCACAGGATTCCATGACTACTACAAGGGCAACCTGCAGGGCTGGACGAGCGATCGCTACATGCCTCGAATCCGTGAGATCTACGGGAACGATCCCGACAAGGTGCCGTTCGATTTTCCCGAAATCCTTGCAGCGATTGTTCCTCGCGCCATTTTCGTCAACGCGCCGCTTAATGACGACAACTTCGACAATCAGGGAGTGCGAAAGGTGATTGCCGAGGTTCGTCCTCTGCTGTCCATCGCTGGCGTTTCGGATAATTCACTTGTCGCTGAATACCCGGACTGTGCGCATGACTTTCCCGATGATGTGAGAGAGCGAGCGTACAAGTGGCTTGAGAAGCAACTTGCGAAACCACTAAAGCCAGCGCAGAAATAGACTGGGCTTTGCAGAGTTGACTCGGAGGGTTGACACTCTGCCGCTCGCCTTCACTGAGGCCTGATTACAGCTGGCCGTAGGGCGGTGTGAGCAGGTCGACGTGCTGAGCAAACGGATAATCGATCGGTCGATAGGAGATGCTCAGTTCCGGAGTTTCCAGCTTCCTGCCGTCCGCGGCCAGCGAGGTAAGTGCGCGATCCAGAACACCGCCCGTCAGAACGGTGCGTTCAACCGGATACGTTGGCTTGCCCGTGTGCATCATTCGCTCGATGGCTTTGAGCAGATAGGCGAAATGAGGATACATCGGCTCGGTGCGTTCATCAAAGACGTTCGTGTAGGTCGGCTGCCCCTTGATTCGCAGTGCACAGCCGGTGCCAGCGACGCACTGAAACATGAACTGTGCGGCTTTCAGACCATCGTGATACTCAAACAGGAACGCCGTGGCATTTTTGTCGGTTCGCATATCGACACCGGTTGAGCCCGGGATCGCGGCGAACGCTTCCTTCAGCAAATCGACCGGCACAGTTCCGTCATCGACCGCCTTCCAGAGTCTCTCGCCCTGAAGACACTGCACATTCTTGACACCCTGCTCAGCACCAGGGCGTCGTTCAAGATGCCATTGCAGAAACTCCAGAGCATGGAAACCGTAGACGTCGAGCCCGCTATAGCCGATCCCCACTGCGGCTTCGATGGGACTGTTCATCGGAAGCAGAACGTCGGACTTTCGGTAACCCACAGGCATTGAAGAACCTGCCATGAACGGAATCCGAAGCTCTTTGGCCCGATTCCACATCCACAGTCCGTCTTCCCAGGCGGGTCCCAGATGTTTGTCGTTGAAGACCGGCACGACCTTGCCAAACTTCTCAAACGTCGCTGCGATCTCCGAGAAGAATCGACGCCGTGGGTAAAGCTGCTGTCCAAGTTTGCTGAACGGGTAATCTCCATGCTCACCGATGCTCAGCACGCCATCGACGGCCACGGAATCGCCGCCGAGAGTAATCGCCTTTTCAATGGAATCGACGATCGGCACATTGTGCTTCGCCGACATCTTCCGCGCCATATCGTCGGATGGGAACTGGTCAACGTACATGGAAACCAGCTTCAAACCAGGTCCGGGACCCCCGTCCTGTTTCCAGCCTTCCAGGATCTTTCCAAGGATGACGTCAGAGTGCGAAAACGGTCGATAGATCGTCACCACGGCGGCGATCTTTGGAACACGGTCGACGGTTGAGCCAAAGGGTGATGCCGCTGAACACAGCGCATTCGGAAGAAACGCTGCAGACGCCGCGCCGGCAATTTGACGCAGGTGGCTTCGACGAGAACTTCTGAGCATGGAGGGACCTCACATTCTTTCGTTTCAGGTTTCCGTCTCTCACCAGAACCGTCGACCGCTCAGTCTCTGCGTCGTTCCTGCGACAGGATCATTCGACGACGACGGTTGGCTCTTCTGCTTCCTGTGAGCGAATTTCTCCCAGGATCACTGCTGGATACTCCTGTGTTGAAACAGCGGTCTGGACAGCCTTCGCAGAAGATTCCGGAACGACAAGAATCAGTCCGATGCCCATGTTGAAGACGCTGAACATTTCAGACTCAGCCACGTTGCCGAGCTTCTGCAGCCACTGAAAGACCGCAGGAATCTGCCATGCCGAACGATGGATTACGGCCTGAGTCTGCTTCGGAAGAACTCGCTCAAAGTTGTCGGCGATGCCGCCACCGGTGATGTGAGCAATCGCATGAAGATTCTCAACACCCGCTGCCTTTCGCGCGGCCGCGACAGTGTCAGCATAGATTCGAGTCGGCTTCAGAAGTGCATCACCAACGGTGCAGCCAAGCTCCTGAACGGTGTCATCCACCGTGAGTTTCGCATGCTCAAACACAACCTTGCGCACAAGACTGTAGCCGTTCGAATGGAATCCGGAAGATGGCACTCCGATTAGAACGTCACCGGGCTGAACTCGGAAGCGGCCATCGACCAGTTCGTCGCGTTCGGCCACACCGACACAGAAGCCAGCCATGTCAAAGTCACCGGCGGCATACAGGTCCGGCATGATGGCGGTTTCACCACCCAGCAACGCGGCTCCCGCCTGGCGACAGCCATCGCTGACACCGGAAACCAGTTGCTCAAGCAGGATTGGGTCGTCCTTTCCAAGGGCCACATAGTCCAGGAAGAACAGTGGCTGAGCACCCAGGCACAGGCAGTCGTTGACGCACATTGCGACGAGGTCGATTCCGATCGTGGAATAGCGACCTGCATGGATCGCGACCTTGATCTTCGTGCCGACACCATCTGTTCCGGAAACCAGAACAGGGTCCTTCCACTGGCGTTCCGCGTTGAGACGAAACAGCCCCGCAAAGCCGCCGGGAAGTTCCATCACTCCAGGAGTAAACGTCCTCTGCATCAGCCGAGGCAGCTTCTGCATCGCCTGCTCATAGAGTTCCAGATCAACACCCGCGGATCGATACGTCAGTTCAGTCATTCGTTATCTGCGACAAAGGTTCAATGAAAGACAAACGGAGGTTTTGAAAGCGATTGAATGTTATCCCAACCCGTTGCATCAGCGAGGGGCTGATGGGGATATCATTGCGATTCTTGTCCACCACCCACGTGTCGTGTTGCGACACGTGAGGACTCAACAACCCGTCAGGGCCCGATTGGGCAAGTCAAACCGCTGAACACGGATTGCACGTGTTGCCACAGTGACTGTCAAGCGGCCAAAGCCGCAGACTCATCAACTGACTGCATTTGCGAATTCGTACCATGTCCCGGAATGCCGACTTTTTGCTGATGAACTTAAGCGAATTCTGCCGATTGCGCCGATCAGGAAGACTCTGAGCCCTTTTTGGGGCTGGTGGGTCAGGCTGCTCGCAATCCCGGTTACGAACCCGGCTCGAGCGCCTCAACTGATTCTTGTGAATTCACTGCGGAACAGCCCATGATTGGACCGGATTCGATAACCCCCTGGTTCTTTGAGAGCACCGGACACGTTGAAGCAGTCAACCGCTTGCTGTACCTGGTTGAGCAGAGGGAATCGAGCGGACTGCTGACTGGACCTCAGGGATCCGGAAAAACGCGCGTCCTGCAAAAACTCGCTGCCGAACTGCAGAGTTCAGGGCTGCAGGCGGTTTCGCTGAATCTGGCAGGAGCCACGGAAGAATCAGCGCTGTTCCAGCTGGCGGAACGAATGAGCGAACAGGCGCGGCCGGCGATGTCCCGGCATGAACTGATGTCGTCTCTGCGAGCGGAGTTTCAGGGACGTTCTCAGTGTGGTCTGACAACTCAGATTCTGCTTGATGACGTACACCTCGCGGACTTCTCCAAGGAGACGTTTCTCCGTTTTCTGATCTCCATTGCCCGAATGACGCGTGGTGTCACGGTCATCGCCGCCGGTACAGATTCCTTGCCTGAGATTCTCTCGCAGACTGTATCCTTCCCCGTCTCTCTGGAACGACTCGATGCTGTTGAAGCGTCTGACTTCCTGCGTCAGCTGCTTCCACGTTTGGGATGTTCGTACTCCGTGTGCGAAGAAGCCGGAGTTCGCGCAGCAGTGGAAATGTGCCGTGGCCGCATGCAAACACTCTGCCGACTTGCCGAAGTCATGGCGGTCTTTCATCGTGCATGGCCAACTGCGCTGATCACAACAGCGACCGTTCGACAGCTTGCGAGAGAAATCAACCTGGCTCCTCAGGAAGACCTCCTGAATCGTCGTGTACTGAAGCTGGCCTGACACGCAAAGGCCCGTCATTGTCATCCGGAAACAAAAAAGGCCGCCGCGAATTCACGCGACGGCCTTTTGTCTTGAGATCCGAGCAGCTGCCTACTTCGCAGGCTTGCTGCTTGCGCCTTCCTTGATCGCGTAGATGCGATTTCGGTTTGCGATGAACATTGTGTCGTTGGCAATCACCGGAGTGGTGTAGACCGAGGAACCCATGTTGTTCTCGCCGACCATTTCCATTTCGGCTGACAGCTTGAAGATGGAGATATCGCCGTCTTCGTCGCCGATGTACACCTTGTCTTCGACGATCAGAGGCGAAGCCCAGCTGGCTGCGAACATGTCGTAAGTCCAGTGAGGCTTGCCAGTCTTGGCGTCAAGGCAATGCAGCAGACCGCTGAAGTCGGCAACGTACAGCAGGTCGTTCTTGATCGCGACAGTACCGCAGGTGCGGTGCATCGTGGTTTCGAACACTTCCGGATCTGCACCAACATAATGCCAGACCGCAGCGGAATTCGGATTCTCTCGCTCGAAGTCGCCTTCCTTGTCCACAAGTGCCTGAAGGCGCTTGTGTGGGATTGGCGTCTTTGGGTCCTTGGAATTGTAAACCAGTGTCGGGCTGACGTCGCCACGCTTGGTTGGATCGATGCACCAAAGATGTCCCTGGCCTTCACCGTGTTCCGGGTCTTCGCCAACACCAACGTAAACCAAGCCGTCGTAAACCACCGGGGTCGCAATCAGGTGATTACGAGTCGCGCGACCACCGAGAAGGTAGATCGAGTCTTTTGGGTTACAGTCAAACTTCCACAGCAATTCGCCTTTGCCATCTTTGCCTTCGGCAGCGAAACCGTACAGGTATCCGTCACCACCACCGACGATCACCTGAGCAACGCCCTTGAAGACTCCGTAGGCTGGAGAGGACCATTGACCATGGAGCACGTTGGCTCCTGGGGAATTGTCCGTCCACAACACTTCGCCGGAGTTTCGATTCACGCAGATGAAGCTGGGAGCTCGCTCCTCCGGAATCGTGATGTGGCTTTCATCCACCCCGTTGCCAGTGATCACGAACAGCAGATCGCCGACGCACGTCACAGAACAGCTGCACATGTTGTGCTGTGAAACGTTCAGGTCCTTCATCATGTCCAGAACCCAGACGACGTCCGCTTCCGTTTCATCGGACACTTTTTCATCCACGACCGGGCTGTCGTTCTCACCATCGCGGAATCCCTGAGTATCCAGGCACACCACGAGGCCTCGGCTGCTGACATACCATGCTCGATCGCCTTCAACGAACGGAGCACAGCAGATTCCCTGATGCGGCCAGTCGTGAACTCGGCCGGTTGGAAGTTTCTCCTGGCTGTGCTGCCACAGGAACTTTCCGTCCTTCTCATTGAAGGAGAGAAGGCAGCCAAGGTCCACCGAGCTTGGATAACGCTTGATGTAGCCGTTGCCGTTGTTGGTTCCGATGTAAACCTGACCGTTGGCAACGACCGGGTTGCCGTAGGTTTCGGAGCCCAGTGGCATTGACCAAAGAATGTTCTCCCCGGTGTTCACATCCCACTTCACAGGAATGTTTTTGCCTTCCGGAGTGTTGTTTCGGGAATAGCTGCCGCCCCACTGGGGCCAGTCATTCTTTCCCACTTTCATTTTCGCAATTTGTTCCATCACCAGCTTCGTTGGATCTTCTGCTGACACTGCCGGCAGACTGAACAACGGTGCCGCGATGGCGATTGCCGTCACGAGTACTTGTCCAAGCTTTTTCATAGGGAGATATCCTGAAAGAAAATCGATTCTGATTGATGACTCGTCTGATTATTTATTGGGAGTGACCTGCACATTGTCGATGAAGAATTCCGCGTCGGTGGCATTTCCAAACAGACCAGGACTTCCCTGGAAGTTGGGGGTTTCGTCCGTCGCTTCGATCTGCCATTCCTTTGGTTCCGCTTCACCACGCTTCCAAACCTTGCCTCGCAGAGTCACCTTGTCACCCTTGGTTTCGCTCTGGAACTTCATGGTGTACCAGGTGTCTGCTGCCCACTGGAAGTCGATCGTTTTGGCGAATCGCAGTTCCAGTCGAGCTGTCCACGAGCGAATCTGAAGACGCTGTGCGCCCTGCAGGTCCAGCGTGTATCGCTGGTTGATCAGACCCATGTCGGGAAGACGATCACCCTTCTTTGTGGCTTTGAAATCGGCTTGGACGGTGTAATCATGCAGAGTCGTCCAGCCCATCCACGACTGGCTTCGAGTCCCCTTGGGAATCGTGCTAATTTTGACGAGTCCCTTTTCACCATCCAGCGGAGCCGGCTTGTGTCGATAGTCCGCACCGATCCAGACTGGCGGTACCTTCTCGTCGGAGAAATCAAACTTCCATGGCAGTGTTGGCACAACGCGAAGACGCGCTTTCGCAGTCATTTCGCCGGACTTTGCAGTCAGGATAACGCCGCCCAGCCCAGTCGCCGGAGCCACGTAGACTCCGTCTTTGCCAACCGTGCCGCCACCTTCAGCGGTGATGACTGCGTCTT
The DNA here is from genome assembly GCA_016795145.1 of Planctomycetaceae bacterium. Taxonomy (GTDB): domain Bacteria; phylum Planctomycetota; class Planctomycetia; order Planctomycetales; family Planctomycetaceae; genus SXXK01. Next base: position 42,732 of record JAEUII010000188.1, on the reverse strand, counting down.
TCACAACGCCGACATACTGACCAGCCTTGTTGTAGCCCTTCACCGTCAGGTTCAGCTTCTGGCCACTGGCAAGTAGCTGTTCTGTTGGTGTCAGAACGATCTGAGCAATGGTCTTGTCAGTGTTTGCGGCTTCACGCTTCAGTGCTGTTGGAGTCGCCTTCGTTGCCTTCGTGTTTGCTCCGATGCAATACAGAGCTTCGATTGATGGCAGGAAGATGCGACCATTGGAAATCGCTGGCGAACCGAACACTTCTTCACGCTGAGCCAGTCGTGCTTCGCTGACGACGTCGACGCCCTTGTCGGAAGGCTTCAGCACATAAAACCGACCGGTGTTTTCAGCAACATAGATCTTACCGTCAGCAACAACCGGACTGCCGAACATGATTCGGCCCAGTTTCTTCTGACCAACGGTTTCGCCGGTCTTCGCATCGAGGATCACAAGCAAAGCACCGTCTTCGATGACGTAAAGGCGATCGCCAATCTTGACAGGACTGCTACGCCCGACCGTTCGCTTTGGCACTTTCCAAAGGAGTTTGTCTTCGGTGATTTCCCCTTCGACGTTGCCATCGAACGCGAACACGGCGCCCAGCGTCGTTGTGTCGTTGGAATTCTGTTCAGCGTGGCCGCAGTACACGATACCGTTTTCATCAACCAGTGGGCTGGAGTTCATCCCGCGTGTTGAAGCCTGGTACTTCCAAATGGTCTTTCCAGTACGTGGCTGAATCGCGTAAACGGCTCCGTCGGCCGCTCCAAAGACCATTGCCGCCTGTCCCTTGAAAGTCGTAAAGACAGGAGTGCTGTAGGTCGTGTCTTCCGGGCGAACTCGAGTGCTGATCAGCCACTGTGCCACGCCGGTCTTCTTGTCGAACGCGATGAATCGATGAGCAGGGACTGCTGTTTCGCCCCAGCCTGTCATGACGCCGCTGATGATGACTGTATCTTCGAAGACAACTGGAAAGTTGGTTCGGCCGCCGTACGTGGACAGCATCCCGAACTCTTCGCTCATCGAATGTTCCCAGATGGTCTTTCCGGTCTTGCCATCAAGACACTGGAACACACATCCGAGACCAAGTACGAAGACGGTGTCAGTCTCAGGGTCGCCAACGACACTGGACCAACCGACTCGTTCTGCCGGCGCGTCTGACAGATAAATGTTGTGAACGCTTTCCCAAAGGAGATTGCCTGTCTTCGCATCAACGCAGACAGTCTTTTCACCTTCTTTGTTTGTTTCCGGGAATGCGCGGCAGACAAGATACACTCGATCGTTCATCACCACCGGTGTTGATCGAGACGCGTAATCCGCCTTGTGCCAAAGGAGATTTTCTCCCTTGGGTGACCACTTGTCCGGAAGTCCTGTTTCGGCAGACTGTCCGTCATTGTTCGGTCCTCGCCAATGCGCCCAGTCTTCTGCCTGAACTGTTCCGCAGATCAGACCGCAGCAGAACAGCGTGCTCCAAAGTCGTTTCATTTCTTCCACTCCCTCCCGAAACAGGCCACAAAGATCAATCTGCGATCAGAATTCTCGCAGACGCTCCGGCCGAATCGCTTTGAGTCAACTCAACGTGATTTGAGAACTTATTCATCCAGCCAGTCGCAGCTGGCATCTTCATGCGGTTTTCGAATGCGTTTGAGCAGCTCGGTCAGTTCCTGAAGCTCCGGTCGGCTCAGGTGGCCCAGTTGCTTTTCATGCATCGCTTTCACCGCAGCGGCCATCTCCTCCAGAAGCTCAAGCCCCTGAGAAGTGATGGCTATCTCCACAACTCGCCGATTTTCCGATCTGCGAGTCCTGACAACCAGTTGCCTCTGCTCCAGTCGATCCAGCATCCTCGTGGTGTCAGGTCCGCGAGAAATCAATCGTTTCCCAAGAGCCAGTGTCTGCATCGACCCCGGAGATACTGACCTGAGCAGGCGCAGGGCGTTGTACTGTTGAGCAGACAATTGGTATTTGGAAAACAGCTCGTCTTCCAGAGCTTTCAGACAGTCGTACGTTCGCCACAGGTTCAGGAATGCTTCCTGCTCCGGCGAATCAAACCGCTTAGTGCTCCGGGATCGAAGTGATGATGCCATGGCCGGAGCATGCCCGTTTCGACGACACTTGTCAAGACAATCGTTCAGCCGGGGAGCCTAGTCGCCTGGTTACAAACGAGGTCAAAACGAAGCCCAGGTCACATTCCGATCAGCGTCGCAGGCTGTCGGAGTTCGACCGCAAATAGTCCAGAGTGCGGGGCCCGTGGAGACATGTAGGCCAGACATGGGGGCCAGCTATCTGTTCTTTCATTACCAACAAACTGCACCCATTGCAGCAGTCCTCAGATCGCGATTCAAGCCCAGCGAGCTGACACATTCCTTGCCGGGCAACGCTGTGAAGGATTTTTCGTTGTGTTTTCAGCAGCTTCGTGAATGTCCCTTCTCCCCTGGCAAGGGGAGAAGGTGGCCGACAGGCCGGATGAGGGGTGTTTCCCTTTTTCTTTCGGTCATGAATCCTTCACAGCGTTGCCTGCCGGCGTAGACATAGGGGCCGGCGTAGACATAGGGGCCAGCCATCTGTTCTTCCATTACCGTAGACATAGGGGCCAGCCATCTGTTCTTCCATTACCAACAAACTGCACCCATTGCAGCACTCGACAGAATGCGGTTCAAGCCCAGCGGGCTGACACAACCCCTGCCGGGGTCGTCAGGCCCCGGTTCTGTGATTCGATATCTCACAGGCCCGGAGCGCCGACACATCCTTGCCCCTTATTTCCTGAGTTCTCGTCCGTCCCGCGAACACCGGAAAACAAAACTGCAACTCCGAAACCGCGGATGAACGCGGATCGAACAACGCAACACAGCACAACGGCGAGCGGCGCGTGTCAACACGCCGGTCTGCATTCATCATCATTCGCCCAACCACGATACCGCGCATGGCCCCGCCTCTCCGTCACTCTAAATATGGCGATGGGATAGCCACAAAAGAGCACAAAAGGACGCGAAAGGAAAAACGACTTCGTTCGACTGTCAATCGGTCGACCTTGTGTTTGCGACTCTATCCATGCGTCCCTTCTTTTGTGTCCTTTCGTGTTCCTTTGCGGCCATCGCTCATGCCGAGTTGGGGAGGGCTGACAGATGGATGGGCCCTTTTTCTGCAATGGCTATGAAGCCTTGGGTCGCGCGCAGTCGCAAATTTGTATGATCAGCCCAGTGTGGCTGTGCGTCGGATCTGAAAGTTGGTAGCTCCAAATTCTTGCAAACAACGAAGGACAGGTTCGGTCACAAACATCATTTCGAACTCCCTCACGGAGAAGAAGTGCCAGTTGTCCCATGATTTTCGGCTAACAACAAGATTCATTTCTGCATTGAAATTGAACGTCCTGTTACCACATTCCGGACACACCTTAATCAACTCTGCACCTGTTTTTGCGAGATCGATCTGCGCGAATGGCAGATCCGTAAGTTCCCAGATCGGCTGTCCAGCGTTCACGCTTGGCAATTCAAAACGATTCTCGTAGGGCACCTCCTTGAGCGGATAACCTTCAAGAAACTTCTGCAGTTCAGTTTTCAAACGGTCTGAGATCAATGCCTCATCGCTTCGACCATGCCAAGTGAAATCGCCGAGCTGACCACGTTTTCGCTTGGCACCTTGTGACGTCGTGAACCAAATCAGTTTTCTAAATGGAAGTCGACGACAATGATCTAGAACCCTCCTGCAGATGCCGCAAGTCATTTGCTCAGAGATAGGGATCTTGTGGTATGCTGAAGCGTAAGTAGCATAATGCTCACGTCCGATTGCAAACACGTTGCGGATCTTTAGTTTGGCCATTGTCACTTTCCAAAATAGAGCCGCAACAGCTCGTCCCTAATTCGCCAAAAGTCATCTGCTGTCACTTGTCTACCGGCGTCCTCAATTAATTCCAGTCTTCGAATGAACTCCTCATTGTACTTGGGAAGACCATTCAACGTTCCGGCGTGAGCGAGTCTGTGTAGTTCCTGTGCGATATCGATCCGGTTAGGTCGTCCCGCTTTCCCCATGATTTCCTTTGCTGCTACTCCCCACCGTTCAGCAGCCATTCCGATCACTTCGGACGGAGTGCCGTGGTGAGAATCGAACAGTCCATGGAAAACATAAGCAGGTGCCATCCACCTATCGATCCATCCATTCTGTCAACGCCAGAACGCTTTCGCAAATGTCGCTTAGGTGCTAGTATTCAAATCATGCTATCTTGGTCATCAGGGTACAGCAACACAGGAGACAACAGCGATGGCTCGGAAGAATCGGCGGGACGTTTTGGCGGATGGAGAAGTTCAGATTGCTCATTGTGTCAATCGCTGCGTGCGGCGAGCGTTTCTGTGCGGGAAAGATGAGGTGTCGGGGAGGGACTACGATTATCGTCGTCAGATGATTCGGCAGCGGCTTGAGTTTCTCGCCGGCATCATGGGGATTGAAGTTCTTGGCTATGCGGTGTTGAGTAACCACTTTCACACGATCCTTCGAAACCGGCCGGATATTGTGGAGACATGGTCCGACGAAGATGTGGCTCGCAAATGGTGGATGCTTTGTCCGGCTCGAAGAGATCCAGACGGCAGTCCCGCAGAACCGACGGAGCTGGAACTGAAGGAACTTCGGACAAACCGTCGTGAGTTAAGAGAAAAGCGGCGTCGCCTCTCCAGCATTTCGTGGTTCATGCGTTTTCTTTGCGAACGTATCGCGAAGGATTCGAATAAAGAAGACAAATGCACTGGCCGCTTCTGGGAAGGCCGCTTCAAGGCTCAGGTGCTGAAGGATGATGCAGCGATTCTGGCGTGTCTGCAGTATGTGGACCTGAATCCGATTCGAGCGGGGATTGCAAAGAGTCTGGAAGCCAGCGATTTTACAAGCGTGCAGGATCGCATTCGGGATCTTCAGCAAGCGGTCACTGAGCATTCTGCCGAACGAAAGACTTCCGATGACAGCCGGCCGTTGTCGGTAGCCACAGTGATTGCCGCCACAGAAGCCCTGGAGGAACCCGCATCGGCAAGCACAGCGGAACGGAACCGGTTCGACTCGGCGGTGGAACATGGTGAACGGGCAGGCTGGCTGTCTCCGGTGCCTCTGGAATCAAAACGACAGTCCGTGCGGGCCAAGAGCAGCTCGCGTCGAGCATCAAACAAGGGCATCCTTGAGATGAGCCTTGGTGAATACCTGCAGTTGCTGGACTGGACGGCTCGCCAGATTCGCACTGACAAACGCGGCTCGACACCGAAGGAACTCGCCCCGATCTTTGAACGCCTTCAGATCTCGGCAGAGTTGTGGATCGAAAGCGTGCTCAACTTCCGCAAATGGTGCCGCTCTGCAGTCGTCGTTCCGGGAACAACGCCCGGCAGGACCGACAGTCGCAGCACAAAGAGAGTGGCTGAACACAACTCGTCTCGCCCCATAGAGGCTTAGCCTGGGGGAACATCAACCGCAAGTTGAAGCTTGCTGTGAATTTGCGATTTGATGGCAAAGGTGGATGGCACCAGTTCCGCAAAGGTGGATGGCACCAGTTCCACGCACCAGTTCCTGATCTTTTTCTCCTTTTTCTAACTTCCGCAAATGGTGCCGCTCCGCAGTCGTCGTCCCGGGAACAATGCCCGGCAGGAACCACGGTCGCAGGACAAGAGAGTGGCTGAACAGAACTCGTCTCGCCGCACACAGGCTTAGCTGGGAAGAAAATCAACCGCAAGTTGAAGCTTGCTGTGACTTTGCGATGTGAGGTCAAAGGTGGATGGCACCAGTTTCCCAGTTTCGATGCACCAGTTTCATGGCAAAGGTGGATGGCACCAGTTCCTTGAACGCCTTCAGGTCTCGGCAGAGTTATGGATCGAGAGCGTGCTCAACTTCCGCAAATGGTGCCGCTCCGCAGTCGTCGTCCGGGGAACAACGCCCAGCAGGAACCAAGGTCGAAGCACAAAGAGAGTGGCTGAACAGAACTCGTCTCGCCGCACACAGGCTTAGCTGGGAAGAAAATCAACCGCAAGTTGAAGCTTGCTGTGACTTTGCGATGTGAGGTCAAAGGTGGATGGCACCAGTTTTTTCAGCACCAGTTTTTTCAGGTCAAAGGGGGATGGCACCAGTTTTGTTCGTACCAGTTTTGTTCCCAGTTTTGTTAGCACCAGTTTTGTTAGTTTCGCACCCGGAGGTGGAAGAAATGATTAATGAGTATTGGAGATTGAAAAATGCAAAATGAACTGAGGGCAAGTGCGATGCCACTTTGCATTTTTCAATATTCAATATTCAATTTGCAATAACCCATGCTCCGCGTCCGCGCAAGGTTCGCCTGGCGGCGAAAGTCCTTTCCGGCAGAAAGGACCTACTTTGACACCATGGAGCCTTGTCGCCCGGTCGCAAAACGCGTGCAGAACAGGCCTGGCTTGATTGCAAATCAGCGTCGCAAGCTGTCGGAGATCGATCGCAAATAGTCCAGCGTACGCTGAAAATCTTCGGGTAACGGGGCTTCAAACTGCATTTCCGCACCGGATACGGGATGTCGAATCGTCAGTCGAAATGCATGCAGTGCCTGGCGAGAAATCAGCACATCATCGGGTGCGGCGGAGGGTAGCCGCAACTCTGGTCGAATCTCCGACTTCCGCAGTTCACTACTTCCCGTATAAAGCTTGTCGGCAACAATCGGAGTTGCAATGTGCTGCATGTGAACCCGAAGCTGATGAGTCCGGCCGGTCCTGGGATGCAAATCCATCAGTGCATAGCGTCCGAATGATTCTGCAGTTTTGTAGAACGTGACGGCTTCGCGAGCATTTCCACCTTCTGGGCAGACCATCATCTTCTCGCGGACTCTTGGGTGAGTACACATAAAGGTTCGAATGTAGTCGGATGCCAGCTCGGGAACTCCACGAACGATCGCTCGGTATTCTTTCCGGACTTCGCGTTTTTCAAATTGAGCGGCGATCTTTTGGTGCACCTGATTGTCTTTGGCAATCAGGATGACTCCGGTCGTGTCGCGGTCCAGACGATGCACGATGCCTGGCCGATGACGCCCTGCCACATCGGAGAGATTGTTGAAGTGAAACTGCAAAGCCGCCGCAAGTGTCCCGCGCGAGCTGCCTCGTCCGGGATGCACCACCATGTTGGCGGCCTTGTTCACAACGACGATCACATCATCTTCATAAATGATGTCGATCGGCAAATTCTCCGGCTCAATCCCCGGGCGTTCACAGTCAGTCAGCTGAACCTGCAGGCGGTCATTGACTCTTAAGCGACGGGATGCGCGAGGGGCCAGGCCGTTCAATTGAACGCCACCCGCTTCGATGATTCTCTGCAATTGCGAGCGGCTGTGATTGGGGAAGAGTCGGCTGAGATAATGATCCAGCCGCCAGCCATGAGCGCGAGACTCGACCGTGACATCTACAGACTCTGAAACGCCAGATGCTTCGGCGGTTACCGAAGCATCTTCGTCGTCTTCAGAAATTTCCTGCGACAGATCCTCTGTCATTCTCCGGACTTTTCCGGAGTGGCAGGTGCGGGTGGTGCAGCTGGAGCTGCCGGGTCGGCTGCTGGAGCTGCGCCTTCTGTGGCGGATGCAGGTGTCGCAGGTGCTGGCGCAGTGCCTTCAGGAGCTGGCGTTGCAGGTGCAGGCGTTGCAGGTGCAGCACCTTCGATTGGCTTCGCTGGTTCAACAGTTGGGGCTGCGCCTTCTTTTGCTGGTTCTGCAGGCGTTGAAGGTTCCGCTGGAGTAGCTGGTGCTGAACCTTCGACTGGTGCAGACCCTTCTGCAGGAGCAGCGCCTTCCGGCTTTGTTCCGTCCTTCGGTGCATCCTTTTCAGGAGTCACTGGAGTTGTGAAGTCCGGGATGTTCAGGTTCGGAATGTCAGGAACTTTCCCTGGTCCGTCCTGTGGCAGAAGCAGATCATCGCCTGGCTTTGGATCCTGCTGCTGGAACCATGCGTAGAACGACTTGGTAGTTTCTTCGTTCAGCTTCTTCTTGCGATCTTCGGCTACCTTGTTGAACATCTTTGAGTCAGGGAACTCTTTCAGAATTCGGTCCCATGCATCGATCGATGCTTTGACGGTTTCGTCGTTGCCGTTACAGCGAGCTTCGATGACTCGCGCGAGCCCCACGAGAACTCGCAGGCGAGTTTCATCGTTCAGGTCTTTGCGTTCTTCCAGCTTCTTGAACACCTTCTCTGCGGAGTCAAGTTCTTCGAGGCCGACTTTGCGATTCGAATACAGGTTGCCCATCGCTGAGCTCAGCTGCATTTCGGCTTCCTTCAGGCGAGCTGAAATGCCGATCGGTGAATCCGGAGTACTATCCGCAAGATCACGGAAGTCTTCGGCTGACTTGGCCAGCAACAACTTCTCAGACTCAACCGCGGTCGCCGGCGGCTGGCGGCCGATGTACACAACCACTGCCGCCACTGCCAGAATAGCCGCCAGACCGTAGATGACTGTCGTGCCGTAACGTTCCAGCCATGGTTTTGATTCCTTCAGAATCTTGGCCAGCTGGACTTCATCTTCATGGTGAACGAAATGACGGTCCGACATCGTCGGGAGCTTTCCAAACAAACAGAGACATTTTCAAACGCCCGAACATCCTTTACTCCGGGCCGAAACAAGCCGGGGAGTATAGAAATCCAGGAGAAACACGGTCAAGCTGTGCCCTCCGAGGTTCCTTGAATGTCGAGTATTGCTGGAAAATGGGCCAATCCCGAAAGCTCCCTCTCTGCCAGCGACAGTTGGTTTCGGAGGTTCCGGTGTGGAATTCACGAACGAGCCTTGCTGCGGCGAACTGATTCCTGCGAGTTTGGAAGAACGTCATGAAGGTGTTTCGAGTCCATCAGAAACTGATTTCAAATCCCCTGCAGGACATCTCTGCCGAAGTTCATGCTCAACTGGAATCGCAGATCCGCACGGTGCCTTCCGGCGAGGTGGCGATTACGGTGGGCAGTCGTGGCATCAGCAATCTGGCGCAGATAGTCCGAGCCTGTGGTGACTGGCTGCGCAGCAAGGGGGCTCAGCCATTCATCGTCCCGGCCATGGGTTCTCACAACGGAGCGACGGCTGAAGGCCAGCGAGCCATGGTCGAATCGTTAGGGATAACCGAAGCGGCAATGAACATGCCGATCCGTGCCAGCATGGAAGTGGTCGAGATCGGCAAGGTTCGAACCGGTCCAGTCTTTATGGATCGGTATTGCTTCGAAGCCGCCGGCGTCCTGGTTTTGAACCGCATCAAGCTGCACACGTGCTTCGCCGGCCCGATTCAAAGTGGGCTGACGAAGATGATGGTCGTCGGGATGGGAAAGATCCGGTCTGCTCAAACGTTTCATTCCGCTCGTCCAGCCGCGATGAAAGACATGCTGCTGGAAATGGGGCAGTTCGTTTTGGACTCCGGCAAGATCATCGGCGGGATTGGAATCCTGGAGGACGGTTATGATCAAACCGCTGAACTCCACGCTCTGGCTCCTGGCGACATTCTTCGCCGTGAAGCCGAGCTGCTGGAACATCATCGTTCGTACTTCCCGCGTCTTCCGGTCGATGACCTGAACGTGCTGATCGTGCGAACCATCGGCAAGACGTACAGCGGTACCGGGATGGACACAAACGTCATTGGTCGACGCGGGATTCATGACTTCGAGGATCTTGTGACTCCCCGGATTCGAGTGATCGCAGCTCTGGAGCTTTCTGCTTCGTCACAGGGGAATGCACTCGGTGTCGGCAACGCGGACTTCATCACTCAGCGCCTTCGTGGTTCGATCGATGAACACAAAACGCTGATCAATACTCTGACGACGGGCGACATGGATCGAGCAAAAATCCCCGCGACGCTGAAGGACGACCAGACCGTCGTGCAGGTCATTGGAGAACGCTACGGAGCCCAGCGCTGGATGTTCATTCCGAACACTCTGCACCTGGAAACGCTGTTTGTTACAGGTGACTTGAAGCAAGAACTGGAATCTCATCGGCTGTGTTCAGTCGACCCGGAGCCGGTCGATGTGACTTTCGATGCAGGGAAACTGAGCCTGGCATTCTGAGGGCATGTGAAGCTGGTGAGTCTGTGCGAGGTCAGTAGAATGCTGCGTCGACAGGCGAGTATTCTTTAACAAGTGACATCTAACAGAGTAGACACTATGCATTTGAGTCTTGTGAAGTTCGGCTGCGTTCGGTTCTTGTTGGTCATGACGGTTCTGGCAGGAGTAGCTCACGGTGAAGACTTCCGAATCCTCTCCTGGAACGTTGAGAGCAATCGCCCGGGGCAGGATCCTGTGAGTGATCCAGCGACAATCGCGGCTGAGCTGAAGGTGCTTGCCCAGACAGCGGAGACAAAGTTCGGAATTCTTGTCCTGAGCGAGTGTGCTCCAGAGTCAATGGAGACTTTTCGAACTGCGGTCGCAGAAGGCATTGGAAAGCCGGTCGATTATGTTTCGTCGGCAAGCGGCGGATTTGCTGACAGTGACAGCCTGATGCTGCTGGTCGATACGACGCAGTTCGAAATCGTTGACGCGATGGAACTGCATCGCTTTGGTGGGATTAAAGGGAACTTCAACAACCCGGCTGATGCTTCTGACCCGGGTGCTCTTCGAGCCCGATCACCACTCGCCGTGAAACTACTGAGCAAAGCCCGAAATAAGTCCTTCTGGGTGATCGCCAACCACCTGGCTCGAGGAGAAGCGGATCTTCGAACCGAGCAGGCCAGAATGCTCCGCAAGTGGGCCGACACCAACAAGGAGCCTGTCATCACCGCTGGCGATTTCAATTTTGACTATGAGTTCAAGACTCAAAAGGGCAATGCCGGATTTGACGCCATGATGGAAGGCGGAACCTGGCAGTGGCTGAAGCCGGATCCTCTGATTGATTCCAACTGGTCAGACGATCGACGAGTGACCGACAAGCGAGTCGACCGGTATCCCGATTCCATCCTCGACTTCGTTTTCGTCGCGAACGAAGCCAAATCATGGAACGGTGTGTCACGAGTGATTGTGCGCCCGAACGATTTTCCAGACACAGAAAAGACCAGCGATCATCGGCCATTGATCACAGGGTTTTCGGTGAAGTAATCGTCGTTTCTGTGATGCGAGGTCAATAAGCACAGAACATTGTCAGAGTTTTTGTGAACCATTTACCCCTGTTTGCCACTTAACAGAAGACGTCCCAGTGTCTTCGTTTTGTTCGTCAAAGGGGCCATGCAATGTTCAGCTCGACGCTTCTCCGATGGCTGGCCAATGCCGTGCTCATTGTGCACATCGGATTCATTCTGTTTGTGGTCGTCGGACTGCTGTTGGTGGTCGTGGGCGGCATTCGAAAATGGGACTGGGTCAGGAATCTCTGGTTTCGACTGCTGCATGTTTCTGCGATCGCCGTTGTAGCAGCAGAATCGTGGCTTGGGGTCACTTGCCCGCTGACGAAGCTTGAAAATCAGCTTCGACAGTCCGCTGGCCAGATCGTGTCCAGCGATGACTTCATTGCATTTTGGGTGCGGAGGCTGTTCTTCTTCCAGTTTCCGCCCTGGGTGTTCACGATTTGCTATTCGTGCTTTTTTGCATTGGTGCTGGGGAGTTGGCTCCTGGTCTCGCCGAGGTCTCGTTCCCCAGAGCGTACCGAATAGACGAACCAGACTTCCGCTTCGTTCAAACTGGCAGGATCAATCCGTTCCAGGTCCCGTCATTCCGTGTCGTTCAGACTTTCGCTGAGTGCGGCAGCGATCACTGCAGTACAGCACCTCATCCCAGCACTTCTCCCATTTCTTTCTCCATGAAAAAGGTCTGCCGCAAACGCGACAGACCTTCTGAGGCAGGTTGCTCTTTGGCGACTTACCCACTGATCTCATTCTCATGGTTTCAAGGTGTGTGGCATCCGCGAATGGGCTGGATATCAGGCAAACAGGAATGGGCGATTCCATCACGACCGAAAGACAGGAGTGGGTGTCCATGTGCCCTTCAGAATCTCGGACGAGGGCGTTTGAAACCACTTTTCGATGACTGCCGCATAGACCTGACGGAAATCGGTATGGTGTTTCAGGTCACCATCCTTCAGATCATTCAGTTTTGGGTGATCCCCGATCAGGCCGGAGTGAATCTGGCTTGCAGCGCCGGCGATGAACATTGGTCCGGCGGTTCCATGGTCCGTACCATCACTCGCATTCTCTTCCACTCGACGCCCAAACTCACTGAAACACATCACGGCGACTCGCTCCGACTGGCCCTGTTCCTTGACGTCATCCAGCAGAGCCTTCACAGAATCAGACAGCTGGCGCAGCAGAGCAGCGTGAACGTCAGGCTGCTGTGAATGAGTATCAAAGCCGTTCAGAGTGACATAATAGACAGACGTGGTCAGGCCGGACCGGATCAGCCGTGCGACAGTCTGCAACTGATCCGCAAGAGGACTTGTCGGCCACACGACTGAAGTCGTAGCTTTGCTGGCGGCTCCGCTGAGTCGTTCGCTCGCGGCAATGGCCGAACTGGTGCTTGTCTGCACGAAGTCCAGAAGGTCGTTCCCGCCGCCTCGTTTTGCATCCGCGAGTTCCTGAACGGCTTTTCTGAAGTCTGCATCATCCGCCCCCTGCAGTCGGAACTGTTCCAGCGAACGAATGGACGGCGTACGTACTGTGCGAGACATCAATGCAAACGGCTGCTTGTCGGCGCCCAGGTGCAGGGCTGCGGGATCCGTTCCCGCGACCGCGGCTTCTTTTTCAAAGAACCGACCAAGCCAGCCGTCGGTTCGAGTCTCCTCTTTCCGCTGGCATGTGTGCCAGATATCCATTGATTCGAAGTGACTGCGGTTTGGGTTCTCGTAACCAACGCCCTGGATCACCGCCAACTGGCCTGCCTCGAGCAGATCCGCAAAGCCTTTGAGTGAACCATGAAACGCGAGCCCATCGCTGATTGTCAGCAGGTCATCTTTTTTCAGCGCCAGCTTTGGGCGGAGCTTCTGATAGGCAGAGTCTGCGAAGGGAACGACAGTATTCAGCCCGTCGTTCCCTCCCTGCAGTTCGATCACAACAAGGATTCGTTCGCTCTTTTGAGCCATCGCAGCGGCCTGCAGTGCTTTCGGAGCGATGCCGCCAAAGGTCAATACGGCTGTGCCAGCAGACGCATGGCGAAGAAAGCTGCGTCGTGAAGAGTTTCGCATCAGTCACCTCGGGTTTGTACTTTTCAGGCCGTCTGTATTTGAACTCTGGACATCATCTTCCGACAACGATGATGAGGGAGAACTCTTGCTGGCTGTCACGCAATCTGGAATTCCGGAAGTGTGCAGAGAGCATGCAGACCCTCCACAATTGCTTTGCCTGAAGCCGCTGCCATGAGCCTGGCAATTCTGTCTTTCGCCGCTTCCGGTATCGCCACGGCGAACAATCGTTCTTCCAGATGATCGATGATCGCTCGCGGCTGTGTCACCTTTTGACTAGCGAGGTACTGCTTCAGCGAAGTTCGTCCGAAACGAGTCTTCTCGTGCGTGATGAGGTCTCGCACCAGATTACTGCGTCCCAGTAGCGTCGAAGAATTGATCCAGGTTCGACCGCCATCCCAGCCCTTAACGCTTGGAGGGTATAGCAGCCCCTGCCCGAGCTGCTGCAGTGACTCTGCAAGTTCAAAACTGTTTGTGGTGCCTTCCAGCGAACGAAGCAGTCCGATGGCCATCTCGACCGGAGACTTAATCTTCCGTCCGATTGCCAGTGGTGAATAGAACAACTGGCTTGTCAGGATTCTTCGCAGTACCGGGCGAATCTTCATCCCGGATTCCCGCATCTCCTTCGCCAGAGGCGCGATCAGTTCCCGCGAGGCCGCTGGTTCATCCATGACGAAATACCGAATCAGCTTTGATACCAGAAACTCTGGCGCGGATTTCTGTTCAAGCACAATCCTTACACCATCCTCACCGCCGAAGTCACCAGACTTTCCCAGGATATTCTTTGTGCCTGTGTCATGCTGGAAACGATTGAAGCGAAACTCGCCGCGGCGAACTTCCCAACCCGTAAAGCATCGCGCCAGTTCACGAATGTCGGTCTCGGAGTAGTTGCCTTCGCCAAGGCAGAACAGCTCCATAATCTCGCGAGCATAATTCTCGTTCGGGTGGGCCTTCCGGTTAGTCGCCGAATCAAGATAAATCAGCATCGCTGCGTCGCGAGATATCTCCAGCAGCATTTGCGAAAAGTCACCGAACGCATAGCGACGGAGCAGCTCGTTCTGAGTCAGCATCAGCTGACCCTCAGTGACCTTCTCAGCACTCGTTGCGAAATGTCCATGCCAGAACAGTGTGGTCTTTTCAAGTGCCTGAGCCGGCGACGCCAGCATTCGATAGGCCCACCAGGCAGACAGTTGCTTCACATTGCCGGTCGCCAGTGCTGAATCAGCGAGCGACTTCATTTCCCTCTGAAAATCGACTGGTTCATTGATGTTCAGCAGGTCGTCAACGAGTTCCGATGGCTTTCGCTGCAGAGCCGCATCAAGATCCTTCTGACTGGCCCCGAAGCCCAGCCTTCGGAACAGATGCGAAGCGGTCCGAAGATTCCATGGAGTCTCATTGTCTGGTGAATATTCTCGCCACGCCCATTCCGGATCGATTTCGAAGTTCATAGAAGCGTCTCCAACAATGGCGGAGTAATCCGGCCAGGGTGCACGCAGTTAGGCGGCGAACCTGGTTGTTAAGCCACGTGCGACAGCCTGGCCATTCGGTACTGCCTGATCAACAACAGAGATCTTGAACGGGTGAGTGCTGGATGGTTATCGCACCGGTGTGTTCGTGTCGATGTGGAACTGAAGGTTCAATCGATCTTTGTCAGCCTTCAACTGCAACCCGGCGCCTTTGAAGTTCTTCATGACCTCCAGAAGCAGTCCGACGGCGGCTTCAGCTTCTTCACGGGAATGTCCTTCGGTCAGCATGTTCTGGGTTATCAGTTGTTCCTGATTGTCCATCAAAGCGTCTCGAAGAATGTCCGCATGAAGTTCGACGGCGGTGTTGACCGAAGCCGCCTCTTTCAAAGGAGCCGTTCCGAGTGTCTCCGCGAGCTTGGCCGTCGAAGCCAGAACGAATCGATCACCGGTGAAACTCACTGAAGGAGAGAAGTTGTAGATGATCGGCGCGGTTGTGGAATCCTTGTCCTTCTTCTCGGGCAGATAGCGTGACGTAATCAAATCGGTCTCGCCGACTTTCTGCATATCCATTTCAAGCTGAGGATTACCGTTCTGAGCACCGACGATGTTGAAGAAACCAATTGCGCTCTGGAATGTTCGACGCAGTTCGCCTCGCATCGTTTCCGGATCCTTGAGCTTCAAGACCATCGCGAACGCAGGAAGTCGAAGAGCAGGCGTCGGCTTCGTGTCCGCAAAGTCCTGGCGAACGACAACCACACCGATTTCCGGCGCAAACGACCCAAGGATCTCCTCGCCGAAATCTCTACCGGCAAAGATCGTTGACAAGCCGGCATCAGCTTCCGCCAGTTTGTCGTTCATTTGTTCATTGAACAGATCCCCAGCGCGAACCCACATGGCGGACACGTCGCGGTATGCCGCAAGTGTCAGCAGAGTATCCTTTGCCTCCGGGAGTGCCGGAGCAAGTCCTGAATTCGCCGGCCCGAAGTAGTACTGCCGCTGCTCCGGAATCCAGTCCTGTGCCAGTGGAGAAGTGAAGTTCCATGTCAGGCCAGTTTCTCCAACAGACAGATCAGAAGTGACCCAGTCCGCATGTTGAAGAACGCTTTGAATCCCACCGACAATCAACTCTGCCAGCGGGTTTTCCGCCTGACCTTCGAAGACCTTCTGAGCGCCGCCACCGCTGCGAATGGTGCCAAGATCAACGAACGACCAGACCTGCGACGCAGGGCGAGTCTGGCTGGCTTGCTGATAGATCGGGTTGTCTGCAAGCGACTCCTGCTTTTCGCCAGGCATCGCGACGATTCGGTCGATCACTTGTTTTCCAAGATCGCCTTTGTTCGTAACGATCAGCCAGTCCTTGTAAACCGCAGCACCGCCTTCTGGTAGCCGGTAGACGGCGACGCCTTTGTAATCGGTGATCTTCTGCTGGTCGCCGCCATTCAGCCGAGTCAGTTCAAGAATCTTCGTGCGAAAATTCTCCATCGTCGCTTCGTCCTTACCTCGGACAAGCAACACACCACCTTTTGTTTCCGCGTCATAGGCGGCATAGAGTCCTTTATCGGCAACGGCTTCAATCGCTGCACGCCACTCCCCGCCAATCTGGATTTCAAAGAGCTTTCGACCCGTCAGGAAGTTTCGATATTCCTGGCTCTGCGTTGCCTTCTGATATACGTCCAGCGTCTGGATCTGTTTGCTGACAGGATGATCCAGGATGCTGGCCATGACGGCTGGCGGTGCATCCATCGCAACGTAAAGCACGGTCGAACGTGGCAGAAGATTCTCCGGATGGATCTCCTGTGCCATGGCCGACGCTGCGACCCCGGCTGACAGCCCAAGGATGACTGCGATTGTCACAAGTGACTGCAGAGGATGAACGCCGATTCGGGAGCGGGAAGGCATGGGCGAGTCCTTGTGTCTAACATTCAGCCGGAACCACATCGTCGATTCGAATTGTGGCTTCGAATCCTGGCAAATTGGCCGAGAAAAAACGAGTTTTTCAACAATTGGCGGCAGGCGGAATTAAGAACTGGTTTCAGGCTCGCGACAGAACCTTCGGTGCTTGGCCTCGTTGTCTTCAGGACTGAGCTGGCAGGAGTGATGACTAGTAGAGGATTCGACCGCAGCCGCGGCACAGTACCAGGTTCCCGGTTCGAATCCGCACCTGGTCCTGAGTGTTCACTCGGTTGCTGCACGCGGCGCAGAAATCATCATCCAGGGGAGACAAAGCCGCGGACCCATGAGCAGCACGTAGCCGTTTCCATGTGGCCTGTTCAGACGCCGGAATCACCTTTTCACATTCAGCGATCTGAGTCTGCAGCGACGTAATGTTCCCTTCAAGCTTTGGCTTCTCCGCGTCGAAGTTTGCCTTTGCAGTCTGAACCTGCTGCTTGCGTTTCTGCAGCTCGGCCTCCAGTTCTTTGAGCTTCTTCTGAGCCTGATCGACGGCTTCCAGTCCCATCAGGCCCTGTTCTTCAATGTCGCCTTTGTCCCGTTTTCCCGTTTCGATCTGACCTTTGATGATGTCGTATTCTTTGTTCGATGTCGCAGTATTCAGCTGACCCTGGAGCTTTAAGATTTCACCTTCTTTAGTCTTCAGCTTCAGGTTGAAGTCGTCTGCCGCCTTTCGCACATCCTTGATTGTCTGCTTCTGCGCTTCGATCTGCTGTTCTCCAAGTGCGACTTGTCGCTCAGCAACTCCAATGAGCCGCGGCCCTTCTGCCATCGCGCCCTCCGCTTCCGCCAGCTTCAAAAGCAAATCGTGCAGCAGCTTCAAACCGGCAGACATTTCGGACGACATGATGGTTGTCTTTCTGATCGACGTTATGAACACTCAAACACACAAAAGCAGGAACTGATCACCGATCCAGCAGCTTAGGGTGACCGGGATCTTTGCAGAAACTCAACCGGCGGCAATGCCAGTGAAATACTCCGGTTCCTTTCCAGGAATCCACTTAATGTTACAGCCAATGCTTGGACGCTGATCTCCGGCAACCGACTTTCCTGCCAGAACGGAATCGCAGGCACTTCGCAGATCAGCTCCAGTGACCGGGAGCCCGTTACCCGGACGGCTGGAATCGAACTGTCCGCGGTAGACCAGCGAATGATCCGCGTCGAACAGATAAATGTCCGGAGTACACGCGGCCTTGTACGCTCGCGCGACCGCCTGAGTTTCGTCGTACAAATATGGGAAATCATAACCGGCGGCAGCGGCTTCCTTTTTCATCAGTTCAGGACCATCCTGGGGATGAGTCCCAGTGTAGTTGCTGCTGATCCCGACGACCGCCACACCCTTTGCTGCATACTCTTTTGCAAACGCTGCCAGAGCCGACCGAATGTGGACCACAAACGGGCAATGGTTGCACATGAAGACAACCACCAGGGGCTTACCGACAAACTGCGAACGAGTCACAGTTTTTCCATCAACGTTAGGAAGAGAAAAATCGGGAGCTTCTGTGCCCAGAGGCAACATCGTGGATGCGGTCTTTACCATATGGATTCTCCGGAAGAGATTTGTTTCATTGAACGTCGGGAATGTTCAGCCTGACTGTTCCCGAAGTCCCTGGTTCGGTTCACTCGTTCAGGCGACGAATCAGAGGTTCGATGATGGGGACCGGAACGAAATCCTTCAATCGTTCGCGAACACCTTCTCGGGCCATTTTCGCGATCTGCTTGATGAGCGAACTGGAGATATGGGCAAATCGCTCGGCTGACATCAGAAAGACCGATTCGATTTCTTCGTCCAAAACACGGTTGGTCAGCGTCATCGAAAACTCGGCTTCGATGTCAGACAGGGTTCTCACACCTCGCAAAAGGATGCGGCTGCCGCACTGCCGAACAAACTCGACGGCGAGTCCGTCAAACGTTCGGACGTCCACATTTGGAAGGTCCGAGACCGAAGCTGCACACAGTTCCACGCGCTCCGCGGGGGTGAACAGCGAGTTTTTGTCGGGGTTAATTCCAATGCCCACAGTCACATGGCTGAAGATCCGTGAGGCGCGACGGATGATGTCCAGATGCCCCAATGTCATCGGGTCAAAACTACCCACGTAACATGCTGTCGTCTCACCGCGAGACATGATCGGTGCCCCTCCTCTGACGAAGCCAAAGTCAATCAGCACAGGAGGATAGCGAAAGCCGTCCGAACTTTCAGCCGCTCCGAAGGCGGTGAGCGACGAATGGCGTCGAAATGACGCAGCTGGTTACGGTAATGACTCTAAGCAGCTCTCAGCGGGGGGCGCTGAAATCTCGGAATGTGGCTGAGCTGCACCGCGACGGCGGCCGCTGGGAGCTCAATTCTTGGCTGGAACGCAGTAGATCGAATTCACGCCGCGAATGATCAATGCCCCGTTGGCGACAGCGGGTGTGGCCCAGACGGTTTCGGCAATGTCCGCTTTGCCCACGACCTGGAATTCCG
Organism: Planctomycetaceae bacterium; assembly: GCA_016795145.1. Classification (GTDB taxonomy): domain Bacteria; phylum Planctomycetota; class Planctomycetia; order Planctomycetales; family Planctomycetaceae; genus SXXK01. The sequence continues at coordinate 23,777 of JAEUII010000188.1, read as the reverse complement.
GCCCCACTTTGACGGTTAGCGACTTTCCTGTTTCATCAATAAAGAACAGGTTCGAACCAATCAGAATCGGGCATGCGGCGATCAGGTCGAGGCCGGGCAGACGTGTCTGATAGAGGCGTTCACCATCTGCGGCTCGGAAGCACTTCAGAATATTGTTCTCCGTGGCGTAAACGAATTCGCCGTTTGAAACAGGCGACGACATTCCTGGGCCCTGGCGTTCCTGCAGCCACGCACATTCCGCAAACTCAGCGTTCTTTTTCTCCGGCCCAACGTCCCCGTTCGCTCCTGCTTTCAAAGCGAACAAAGGACCCTTCGAGAACGGATCACTGCCGCCAAAGTACAGATGCTTCTCATCGCAACACGGTGAACATGCCGTCGGCGCTTTCACATTGCGCAGAGTCCACAAAACTCTGCCGCTTGCAGGATCGAAACTCTCGATCTGTTCTCCTCCGGAAACAACCAGTTCTGACCGTGTCGTGTTTTTCCAGATCAGCGGTGTACTCCACGAAGTGACTTTTTCAGGACGCTGATACTTCCATTTCTCTTCGCCGCTTTGAATGTCAAACGCATGAACGATGGCCGACTCTTCGTTGTAGTTCTGAACGAAAACAAGACCGTCGTGAGAGGTCAGCGAACTGCCGGTTCCGAATCCGTTCGAAGTCTTGAAGACGCCTACGTCTTTCGTCCACCGGACTTTGCCGTCGTGCGAGACACCAGCCACGATTCCTGCGGCACCAAACAGGACACAGACTCCCGTGTCATCAACCGTTGGGGTTTCCGTGGCCCAGGAGTTTGAAGGATGGATCGGGAACTTTGGCTTCCCTTCGACAATCGTCTGTTCCCACACCGTCTTGCCAGTCGCCAGCTCCAGACAGAACAGTTTCCACTGCATCGTGACATCCGGTGCCTTCGCGAACAGCGAAACACCCATACTCTGCGGAGACTTCAGGCCGTCAGCAAAGTTGGCGGGGCGAATGTCAGTTTCGGAAACAGCTCCGGTGAGATAGATACGATCCTTCCAGATCACCGGCTGCGACCAGCCCGCACATGGACTGCTGATTTTCCATGTGAGACCCGCTTCGCTCGACCATGTTTCAGGAAGCTCGGTCTTTTCAGCAACGCCATTCCCCATGTTCCCGCGAAACTGGGTGAAATCCTCACAATAGCCGAGGCCGTGAGTCACAAGAAGACAGAGACTCAGGAGGGGAAGAGATTTCATTCGGCGTCCTTTTCAACCACGGATTCCGTGTTCAACCTGCGCAAAGAGATCACTGCGATGGTTATAGGCAGTCGCCGGAAAACGGCCAGCCTGTTCACTACGGTGTCCGGGATCACAACAAGTTTCCGGGGGTTTGACTTAACCACTCCGCGAGCCGATCATCCTGCCGGAATCATGTCAGCCAGTCTTCAGGATGGTGCAGTTCTTAAAGGGTGCAGCAATGCGACCGAGCAGCGATGAGTATGCGGAGTTCTATGCGGGATACGTTGCGAAGGTTCCGGAGACGGAAATCATGCCTGTCCTGAAAGAGCAACTGTCAGATGTTGTTCTGTTCTGGCGTTCTATTCCGGAAAGCGCGGCGACCATCGTTCATCCACCGTATCAGTGGAATGTTCGCCAGGTGCTGGATCATCTTTTGGATGGCGAGCGGATCTTCGGGCATCGACTTCATCGCATCGGACGTGGAGATCAGACGCCGTTGCCTGGCTTCGACGAAAACGCATACTCACTGGCGTCCGAGGAACATCCAGCGCCGCTGGCAGACATCATCGAGATGTTCGAGCAGACTCGACGAGTCAACATCCTCTTCCTGAAGAATCTTGCACCGTCAGCATGGCAACGAACAGGAACGGCCAGCAATTGCCGGATTTCCGTTCGAGCACTGGCCTGGATTCTGGCAGGGCACGTTCGTCACCACGACGAAATACTGCGCAAAAGACTTGGGATGTGATGTGGTTGCCTGACCGCGGGCCGTTTGGCGTTCTGTTCGGCGGAGCGAACAACGACTATGGGTTGAGGAAGGCGTTCTGTTCGGCGGAGCAAACAACGACTTTAGCCTGCTTCCTGGGCATTGCGTCCGAGGGCAATGTCGAAGTCATTCATTGCCGGCACCATCATCGCGACAGATGTGAAGCCGTAAGCCAGGCAGATCCAGAAGGAAACTCCGAGGTTGCCGCCCAGCAGGAATTCGGTGATGGCATAAAATGTCAGGAACGGCAGCACGAGCGATGCCAGAGTGAGCGCATTCGATGGGTTGCGATAGGTCAGAGACGAATACAAACCCAGACTGCCGAAGCCGATGAACAGAATGAAGCTCTGCAGCTGAATTGCAAACGATGAGCGAGCTTCAACGAGCAGAAGCATGAACACAAAGATCCCGATGCACAGGAAGAACATCGTGCCCAGACTGTGTGCGATGGCCTGGCGGGAATTTTCGTAACTCAATCCGGCATGCAGTCCAAGTGTCACTGCAAAAATCGAAAGCACCAGGTACGTCGTGGCCAGGTAAATCGCGTTCTCAACCGTTAACCCAGGAATACGACCGGTACTCAACATCAGAATGATCAATGCCAGTGGCAACAGGATCATCTCTCTGGCATTCCACAGGGCCCCGCCGATCTTCCCGAGGATGAATTCCCACGGGCGTAAGTCGGTCACGAGCAGGATCTCAAGTGTTCTTCCGTCGCGTTCATTTGTGATGGACGTGACCGCCTGAGCGTTGCACAGCAGCAAGCTGAGAATGCCGACACCCAGCAGTGAAAACGCCGGTGCGGAGACCATTCCCAGAACGAGCCCGGCCTGGTCGCCCGCAGAGCTGCGAAGGATTGACCCGGCGGCGATGATCAATGCAAGCGCGACGTAGGCGAGCTTGATCCAGATCATTCTGCGCCCATAAGCGCGAGTTCGCATTTCTCTCCAGATCACAGCCTGATTCCAGACCTTGCGATGCTGTCGGCCGGAAACAGGTTTGGACTCTTTCTCTTCGGCGTCCCCGGCAGGCTTCTCTTCTGCGACAGAGACAAATACGTCTTTCGAAGGATTCCAGACTCGCAGTCGGAATACAGTCCAGAAGCTCAGGAACCCGGCGATCGCAAGCAAAGTCAGCACGCAGGGCCACGCAGAGACATGGATCACTCCGGGAACATCCGCATTCAGCGGACTCAGGACTTTGAACAGTCCTGAATACGGAGACACAGCGCTGAATGATCCGCCCAGTGCCGAACCGGTTGCCTCGGCCACCAGGACAAACAGGACAACTCCAAGCACGCTGATTGCAAGCGTCTGGAATGTCTTTTCGCGCCAGAACGCAACCAGACAACCCCAGCTTCCTGCCGCCAGCGTTGCCGACAATACGATGGCCTGCGACCACAGGATCTGGCTCCAGGTCACTCCGCCCAACAGCTTCAGAAAGCAGAACACTGGCCATGACACCGCCAGAAGTACGCCCACATTCAAGAGACTGGCGAGGAGCTTTCCAGTTGCCAGTTCATAATTGCGCAGGTCGGTCATCAACAGAAGAATCAGAGTCTTTCTGTCTTTCTCCTGCGCAACCAGAGAGGCGGAGAACAGTGTCGCAAAGAACAGGCTAAGAGTCAGCTGAAGCAGCGCGAAGACGCGAAACGTCAGCGCACTGAAGGAAGCGACGTCGCTGGCAAAGAGGACATCCTGGAATCCGATCGTCGCCTGCCGAATGCTGTAAAACAGTATCAGCAGAGCGGCGACGAATCCGGACCGCATCATGTAATGGCTGAGCCGGCGCGGGGCTGTCAGAACTTCTCGTTCAAAAATTGGTCCAACAGCCACAACTCAAACTCCCAGTGACAGTCTAGCCACCGACCGAACGATTACGTGTTTCCATCAGGAACGTTCGCTCTGCGTCAGGTCGGGCATTCTCGTTGGAATCCCAGATCTTCTTCAGTGGATATTCCTTCGGAACTTCACGGCTGTTCTGCTGGTGCACAGCCAGCCAATACTGGACGACCAGCATGCACTGATCCACATAGTCGCCGTCATAGAACATGTGAGGATACTTTTGTTCCAATTCAGCCCAGTGTTTCTGAGCATCGTTGAGGAACTTCTCTGCGTCGGAAACTTCCAGTGAGCCGTCAGCTCCAACTCGGTCAAACCCTCGACCTTCGTTGTAGGCCTTCTTCGCAAGGAAGAGGGACTTTCGAGCTTCCAGCATGAGCGGATCTCGTTCAACGTCCGCGAAGTCTCGCCAGTAACGGAAGTTTGTCATGTCCAGGTTCTGAGCCCAGATCCGTCGCTGTTCGTTGAGCGGGATGCCGTTTTCATCCGCCAGCTGCTTCAGCTCATCTTCGGTACTGTTCAGACGGTACTTGTGATTGTACAGACCGTAGAAGTCCATCTTGCCGTAGACATCCATCCATTCTTTGTACGCACGATCGAATGCGGCGATGTGTTCATCAAATAGTCCTTTTTCCGCACGCGTCTGAGCATAGCTCATCAACGCTCTTGCCGGCCCCTGTCGGAAGAAGACGTGCGTCTTGCCTTCAACACCGATGGCTCCATCGTTGTCGTCCTTCTCGTTTGCCTTCGTGAACCAGTCAAACGCGACGAGGTAGCTGTCTTTTCCTTCCGGGTTTGTGATCGGGTCTGGTCCGGCAACGCCAGGTGCAGTTTCGTACTTTGGATCCGGGTCTTTCTCAAAGAACTCGCGGAAGAATTTCTTCTCGTCAGAAATACCCATCTTAGACGAAGTGAACTCACCAACATCGTGGAAGAGAATTGGCACAGACTGATTACGCTCAGTACCTCGAATCAGGAACTTGATCCCTTCCTTGACCCAGTAAAAGCGGTCGTCAACCTTGTCCCATTCACGTGAAACGTTGTAGGCCAGGTTCCAGCCCTGGAACTTCCAGATCTGAACATAGTGCGGCTGCAGCAGAATGATGGAATCCACCGTCGTGCGCAGTTTTGCCCACTGCTTGCGTTCCTGATACTCGATCGCTTTCAGGTGCAGCACGCTCGCCGCCGGGCCTCGAAGTCCCAGCAGGACCAGGTTCATTGCAGCGCTGGAAGGATCAACCTTACCCAGCGTCGCTTCGCCCAGGTCGTAGTCACGTCGCATCTGTGACAGAACGCCGAGCCCCCCGGAACGGTCTGCTCCGCCTGTCTGCGATGATGGAAAGCCAAGATACACAATCGGCCCAAGCAGAAGGATAATCCCAATGCCGTAAGCCAGTTTGGATTGTTTGGAATTGAGCTTGCTCATTTGGACTCCAGTTCACGGAACTTGAGCAGTGCACCGGAAATCAGAATGCAGGGAAGTAGAAAACCGAAGAATACGACAATTGCCGGAATGACACATTCCATAAGTGGCACGTCAAACCGATTCTCCACATACGCGGAGGCTCGGTTAAAGATCGTAAAGTCTGGCACAATGTTGCTGAACGCCCAGAGAACGCCTTCCAGACCCTTGTCTGCTCCCTTCACCACTGCCTGAGCGGTTTCGGAAACGTCCATGCCGACCTGAGGATTGCGGTGCTGGGCCAGCAGAACCGCAGACTCAAACGTTCCCATCCCCTGTTCAACCCCGGAGAGTTTTCGAAGCATGAACTCGTGGAAGAACTGACCCACCAGGAAGAACGTGAGAGTGAAGAACAGAGCCACAGGGCCCTTCACGATGCAGCTGACCGTGACACCCAGCACGATAATCAGCAGAAGCATCAGCGAGATGTTGATCAAGGCCTTGCTGTATCCAACCGCGAATGACTGATTCGCCTTGCGAATGAACAGGTCTGGACGGGCCATCCCAAGGTACATTTGATCGTTCACACAGGCCACTTCGACTCGAAGGTAACCGTTGGGGGCCATGTCCTTCATCAGGTCTTTTTCGATCATCCAGCCCTGCGGGTCCTGAGAAACCAGCTTCTCGCCGCGGATCAATTCATCAAGGAAGATGAACCATGTCTTGCCGTTCGCAACCTTGAGTTGGTTGTCAGCGACCTGCACCGTTCCTGCCGTCAACTGCTCCTGCAGAACCTCGACGAATCGTTCAGCGTTCAGTTGAGAAATCTTCGCTTCAGAAGCGAGCGTTTCAGCAAGGCCAGGCTTGAGGCTGGAGCCATCCAGCAGTTTTCCCTGAGCATTCCATTCGTCGACGATTCGAGCGAGAAATCGTGCCAGTGTCTCATAGTCTGCCACAAAGCGTAGTGTTTGTGGCACTGCAGTCACGTTGATCGATTCTTCACCGTCGTGATACTCGGACACATGAAAGTGGGGCAGTGGAACTTCTGTGCGAGGCATGCCTTCCAGAAGTCCGTCAGCGTTCTCTGCCAGGCCCGCTGCGACACGGTCAAGCGTGGCTGCAAATTCTTCGTGAGACACTGCTTCCCGCGACTGTGTTTCCGCCTTGCGTCGGAGCTGAATGATCAAGTCCTGGCCAGCTGTTGATGCCGCAATAAACGCGTCCGGTACGTCACCGAACGAATCATTCTTCATTTCTTTCAACAATGCCCCGGCAATCGTCAGTCCAAACTGCAAACCTGCATAGTCCTGCGGACGCAGTTCGTCCGGAGCGGTTCGCATCCGCTGAGCAAGTTCCTTCATGCGGTCAGCCGCGTTGCGAAACTGTCCGTCCCGCAACGCATCTGCCAAAGGACGGAGCGATTCACTCTGTGATAGAGAGCCGAAAGCTTCTTCACGAGGATTGTGAGAAATTGTGTACTGGGCTTCGATCCCCTTCTTAATGCTCGCTTCACTGCCCTTGATCGTTCGGAATGCTTCGAAGCGACACTCCAGCAGAAGATCCTTCTCGCCCTGTTCGTTTGTCGTCAGAGCGGATTCATTGAAACCTGGGAAAACCCAAACAGCACGGGCTCGAGTATTACCGGCGATATGGGAGCGATACGCCCATACGTCACCGACATTCAGACCTTTGTCTGCCGGCTGTCCGTCCGCTGTAATGAAGAACAATTCACCGAAGAGCGGAACACGGCATTCGAGAGCGGAACGAGAGGTCGAAGGAATAGCTCGATATAGCCAACCAAGTCCGACAACGCCCATCACCACCAGCATCGTAATCGCAACGATGCCAAGTCCTGTCATTCGCCCGAGTACGATTTCCAGTCGGCGGGCCGGCTTTGTCACGACAGTATGCAGCGAGCGAATTCGAATGTCTTCCGGCAGAGCCCAGACGCTCAGGAAGATCACCGCCGGCAGAATCAGCCACGAGATCGCCGTCAAAAGAAATGTCACATGAACGCTGACCTGAAGTTCCGGACGCTCGTTGGCATCCGTAAGGAACCAGCCTGCAAACATCAGCAACACGGCGAATGCCACAAACACCAGAAGTGCCTTGCGACGAATCGCTTCTTTCAATGTCAGGTTCGTCAGTGCCAGAATTCGGCGCGGTGAAATGGAAACGAGGTCATCGAGATAACTTTTCAGACCCGATGTGAAAATGCCGATCCCGCGTGCTCCGTTTCGAGCGACCGACAGCACCAGCGCTAGTGCAAGACAGATGACTGTTAACGCTCCTGCAAGCATCAGCCACGACCGGGTTGCAAGAGCGAAATCATAGGGACGAATATCGAAATCCATGGCTCAGTATTCTGCTGGTTCGCGAAGTAAGTGAGTATTCTCTTCGACACCCTGACGATCAAAACCGGGATCAGACGCTGAGTCTTGTTCCCTTCTCGCGGTCGCTGCGTCGTGCAGCCTCCGAACTAGCTCTTGCGACCTGATGCGGCCACTTCTTCGGTTGAGAATCGACGGCCCGGACGCTCGCCGCTTTCGCGGACCGTTCGCAGAAACAGCTGCTCCAGGTCGGCCCGAGGACGGCTGAACTCCGCGTCCTTAATGTTGTGCTTCTCCAGAACCTTGCGAATATCAGCAACGGCTTCGTCGCTGAGTGCACTGGTTCGGATCTGCATCTCGTTTCGCATTTCCAGAAGTTCATCGACTCGGCCAAGAACCTTCAGTTCACCCTGGAACAATACCGCGATGCGGTCGCAAACGTCCTGAACGTCGGCCAGCTGATGGCTGCACATCACGACGGTCTTGCCCTGAGCCTTCAACTGAACGATCAGGTCCTTCATTTCCCGAGTACCGATTGGGTCAAGACCGCTGGTTGGCTCGTCGAGCAGAACAAGGTCCGGGTCGTTGATCAATGCCTGGGCCAGACCGATTCGGCGAGTCATCCCCTTGGAGTATTCTTTCAGCTGACGGCGGCGAGCCTTACCGAGGCCGACCATTTCGATCAGCTCATCAGCACGGCGATTTCGCTCTGCGGCTGTCATGTTGAACAGGCGACCGTAGAAGTCGAGCGTTTCATCAGCATTCAGGAAGCGGTAGAGGTAAGACTCTTCCGGCAGGTAACCAATCTTCTCGTTCTTTGAAACGTCAGATGCTGGCTTGCCCAGAATCTTCATTTCGCCGGATGTCGGGAACAAAAGTCCCAGCAACATCTTCATGGTGGTTGTCTTACCGGAACCGTTTGGTCCCAGAAGGCCGAAAACCTCGCCCTTCATCACATCCAGGCTCAGGCTTTTGACGGCCTGCACCTTCTTACGACCCCAGAAGTCCCGGTAAATCTTGGACAGGTTTCGAATTTCGATGACCGCGTCAGACATTTCGTATTTCGCTCTGAAAATCGTGTTTTCGGGACGGATTGCCCGCAGGAAGCGCAGTACTCCCGCTCTGACGTATACGGTAATGACCCGGAAAGTGTTGGCACTTTTCCGCTTTTGTTCAGTACCGCGAGCCGGAATTTCAGCGGGCAGACTCTACGAAGGGCCATTGTTCAACTCAACATTCCTCCCGCGATTTGGACCGAATCAACTCGGATGCCACCGCTACGACCTGCACAGTTTGCGGCGCTGGAACAGTTCTCGCCCGGAAAACGTTGCTGGAACTCACCGAACCCACTTTTCCGCACTCATGGAGAACGATTGTTCCTGTCGCTTCGATCCCCGCGGACCCTCATTTTTCCACCACCGACGGTTTGAGGACTCGGAGATGACTGAAGGCCAATCAACGGGCGTCATTCGGTTTTCAGGCCAACAATTTCGCCGGCTGGATCGATGTCGAGCGAAATGGCCGCGGGGTGGTTGGGAAGGCCCGGCATCAGGCTGATTCCCTCGGTCATCACAAGCAGGAACCCCGCACCCGCGCTAAGGCGAGCATCCTTAATGGGGACTCGAAAACCAGTCGGGCGACCCAGCAACTTTGGATCGTGGGACAGCGAGTACTGAGTCTTCGCGACACAAACCGGAAGCCCTCCGAACCCCGACTGTTCCCACCGACGAATTCTCTCCTGGACGTCCGGAGCCAGATCGACTCCGTCGGCCCCATAGACCTTCCTCGCAATCAGATTCAACTTGTTCTCATACGTATCTGACACAGAATAGAGTGGCCGAAACTGTGACGGTTCATTGCACGCCTCGATCACCGCGTCTGCCAACTCCAGTGCGCCTTCGCCGCCCTTGCTGAAGGAATCGACTCGGACAACATGCCGTGCTCCTGCACTCAAAGCCAGCTCGCGCACTCGCGACAGTTCAGCCTCGGTGTCTGTTGGAAAACGGTTGATCGCGACAACGACTGGAATCCCATAGCTACGAAGGCTGGCCAGATGTCCGGTGAGATTACTGATGCCCGCTTCCAGTGCTGCAAGATCTTCTTTCAGCAGCGATTCCGGCAAAGGTCTGCCTGGGCGAACGTCAAACCGGCCGCTGTGATACTTCAATGAGCGAACAGTGCAAACCAGCACTTCCGCCGAAGGTGAGATCCCGGCAATCGGACATTTGAGATTCATCAGTTTCTCGGCTCCGAGGTCGGAACCAAAGCCGCTCTCGCTGACCACATAATCCGCCAGGCTCAACGCGATTCGGTCGGCAATCACAGAACTGTTGCCGTGAGAAATATTGGCAAAAGGCCCCGCGTGAACGATCGCCGGCGTTTGCTCGCAGGTCTGCACAAGATTTGGCTGAAGTGCCTTGCGCAGAAGAACGGCCATCGCACCGGCTGCTCCAATTTGATCAGCGGTGACGGGAATCGCTGCATTTGGCGACGTAACAACGATACGTCCCAGTCGACGTCGAAGGTCCTGCATGTCCGAAGCAAGAGCCAGCACGGACATGACTTCCGAGGCTGCTGTCAGGTCGAAGCCCGTCGTTCGCCGAGGCGCCATGGGCACGTCGTTCCGTCCCGTTTCGATATCGGCAAGACCTTTGTCATTGATGTCGAGCGACCGTCGCCACGTGATGTCTTCGGGGCGAACTTCCGGGCTGAGGCCTCGGGCACTGTGATTGTCGATCATGGCCGCCAGCAGGTTGTTCGCCGCAGCGACCGCGTGAAGGTCTCCGGTAAAGTGAATATTGATGTCTTCGGTCGGCAGAACCCGTGAGCATCCGCCGCCGGCCCCGCCACCTTTGATTCCAAACACCGGCCCCAGTGACGGCTGCCGGAGAGTCACGATCGCATTCTTCGCACGCCGGCACAGTCCCATCGACAAGCCAATCGAAACGACCGTTTTCCCTTCTCCGAACGGTGTCGGATTAATAGCAGTCACTCCAACGTATTTCCCCTTCGGCCGCGACTCGATCCCATCCAGCAGGCCTAACGAAAGCTTGGCTGCATAACGACCGTACATGTCAAATTGGTCGTCGCCAAGCCCCAGCTTCGAGACGATGCGAGTAATGGGCTCTGGAACCCGTTTGCCTGTCGAACTTGTCATCGGATGGTTCTCGTCTTTTCAAGTGGGTTTACCACATCGGTCAGAGATTGCTGGTTGAGCAGCAGACCGTCAATCTCGTCTGGTTTTCTCCAGGTGCCTCAAAACGTTCAAAAACACTGCGTTTTCTGCACTGTCGTCTGGTCGTTCGGCCATGGGAGATTAGTCGTTTTGCGATTCGAGGCCAGTCATTCCGACTTGCCCGGTCCGCCGGACCGATATCCGGTTCAGCGCTTTTCACAGAAGCGTGCGAGGAGGCTGTATCCTGTTGGAATCAGATAGAATCGTCCGTTAGACTCTCGGCTTGACCTTCCGTGCGGCAGTTTTGAGTTCTGAGACTGCCTCGCTCACTCCTACGACACCTCAGGGGGCCCTCAATGTCCAATACCCGCCGCAGCTTCTTGAAACAGGCTAGTCTTGCCGGACTCGCATCCGCCAGCCTGCCGTATTGGTTCGCACCATCCTCGATGGCGAACCCATTCCGAAGCCCCAATGCCCGCCCGGTGCTTGGCTGCATTGGGACCGGCGACCGATGGGATTCCGTCGGCCCCGCGGCGATGAATTTCAGCGACTGTGTGGCAGTGTGCGACGTTGATGCCGCTCATGTGGAAAAAGGAAAAGCCACGGCTCTCAGCAAGCAGAGCAAAGCCGGGGCTGAGCGAACAGTCGACATGTACGAAGACTACCGCAAACTGCTGGACCGCAAGGATATCGAAGTCGTCACGATTGTGACTCCGGATCACTGGCATTCCAAGATTGCCATCGAAGCCATGCGAGCCGGTAAGGACGTGTATTGCGAAAAGCCGCTGACTCTGACAATCGAAGAAGGCAAACAGATTCGTAAGGTGCTGGATGAAACCGGTCGAGTCTTCCAGGTGGGGACTCAGCAGCGCAGTGAAATGGGACTTCGGTTCCTGCACGCTGTCGCTCTGGTGCGTGAAGGTCGAATTGGTGAACTGAAGACCGTCACCTGTGCCATCGGCGGTGCTCCTTCCAGCGGACCGATCAATGTGGCCGATGTGCCGAAAGGTCTGAACTGGGACATGTGGCTCGGCCAGGCTCCGATGACCGAGTATCGATTCAAGGACACGGGAAGCAAGTACGGTAATTCCCGCTGCCACTATGAGTTCCGATGGTGGTACGAATACTCCGGCGGGAAGATGACCGACTGGGGTGCTCACCATGTCGATATCGCAGCATGGGCTTTCAATCTGGAAAACACGGGCCCTGTGAAAGTGGAACCTGTGATGGCCAAACATCCTGTTCCATTCAAGGACGGTCTGCCGACTGATCCCTCGCAGTACAACACCGCGACGAACTTCCATGTCACGGCAACCTTCAAGAATGGTTCCGTTCTGCATATTCGCGACACGGCAAATGACCTTGGCTTCGACAACGGCCTGATGCTGGAAGGAACAGAAGGACGCATCTTCGTGAACCGCGGCAAACTCACCGGTGCCGCAGTCGACAGCATGAAGGACAAGCCACTGAAGGAAGAGACTCTGAAGGCTCTCTACAAGGGCAAAGAGCCTGGCAATCACATGAAGAACTTCTTCGAGTGTATTGCCGATCGGACTCAGCCAATCAGCGACGTCCACAGTCATCATCGGGCGATGACCGTCTGCCACCTGGCAAATATCGCGATTCGCCTGGATCGCACGATTCAGTGGGATCCGGAAACAGAACAGATTGTCAATGATCCCGCCGCAGCAGTGTGGCAGGCGCGAGAGCAGCGCAAGGGTTACGAGATCCAGGTCTGATTGGACCCGTCCGGTGCTGACCCGAAGACGGTCGGCACCGGAGTTTTCGTTGATGCACTCATATCACCCTGTTGATTTTGGCCTGATACAACAATGTCGGATTCGTCTGCGTTTTCCGAAGCGGATACACCTCACGGAGAGACTGCGCCAGCGATTCGTTGCGTCGTGGACGTTTGTGACCGAACGGATTTGTTTGAACTGCTCGACAATCAGCAGATTTGTCAGCTGTCGTCGATGGGTGAAGGAACGGGCTTTGCCTGTGTCGATTCCATCCAGAAATCCACCGGTGTTGCTCACCGAAGAATTCTGCGTCCGGGCATCACACCGTTCATTGTGGCAACAGCCTTGATCGAAAAGCTGAAGGCCGAGACCGGTCTGGAACTCCGCGATTTTGACCAGATCTTCCTCTGCCATTCTCACTGCGACACTCAGGCCGCGGGACGACTGGCCAAAGAGATTGCGGATGACCATTCACTGTCTCTTCAAAAGCTGCGTGCTCTGAACGGCGGCTGTGCGGGCTACCTGCTTCTGGTCGATGAAGCATGTCGGTTCCTGGACGAAGTCGACGATCGGCCGGACCCGAAAGTGCTGCTGCTGAACGTGGAGACTCCTGAGTTCTGGCATGACGCTGCCGATCGACTGTTCTGCGGAATCGTCGCTGCTGGCGCCACGGCAACTGTCATTCAGCGAGGCCGTGGCTGGGTTCTGTCACGAGCACAGGCCGATCACTTTCCTCCGTACGCCGAACTTCGTCCCGCTCCAGGTCCATTGTTCTGGAAGGAACAGGGGCCGTTCTATTCATTCCGAGGTCAGCAGGTCGCAAGAACTGTGATGCGAATGAATGCGGAAGCCGTCTTCCTGAACGGCATCGAGCTAATGCTCAACTGCCTGCGAACCACTGTGACGGCATCGCCCGAAATTCATGAACGCCGAGTCATTGTGATTCCGCATCAGCCAAGCGGAAAGTTACTCAAAGCGCTGATCGCTGCAGCTCGCTCCGAGTTTCCTCGTTTTGAGTTCCTGAACAACCTCAAAGAATACGGCAACATGATCTCCGCCGGGATCCCTTTGATCCTGTCGAGACTGCCTGAGGTTCTGGCTGCGAATGGTCGTCAGCCTCCGGAATCCGGAGACATGCTCATTCTTCTTGGCGCTGGCATCTGCATGGAAGATATCGCGGAACAGATGACCGCTGGCTGCGCCTGCCTGGAATGGTCGCCATTGCCGACAATGGCTGGAGTCAGCTTGTGAGCACCATGCTTCCTCAGGTCGAACTGGCCGCATTGCCGGGCATTCGACAGTTTCGAATGGACCAGCAGGTCGCGATCATCACCGGAGGTTCCAAAGGTCTGGGGGCTGCAATTGCTGCAGGCCTCGCGTCAGCCGGAGCAACTCCGGTGATCGCAAGCCGCGGACTTGCGGAAGCCGAACAGATTGCGGCGGAAATTCGAAAAGGGTTTGGCGTCGAAGCAATGGCAGTGGCCTGCGACGTCACGAGTCCCGAAAGTGTTGACGCCATGGTCAGCGCAGTGCTTGCGAAGTTCGGACGAATCGATGTGCTGGTCAACAGTGCCGGCATCAACATTCGAGGCAGCATCGACAGTCTGACGTACGATCAGTTTCAGCAGGTTCAGAAGACCAACGTAGATGGAACCTGGCTGTGCTGCAAAGCCGTGTTGCCAGCAATGAAGAATGCGAAGTACGGACGCATTGTGAACATTGCCAGCACCCTGGGCGTTGTGGGGCTGGCGAACCGAACTCCCTACACAGCCAGTAAGGGGGCGGTGGTGCAAATGACTCGAGCCCTCGGACTGGAGCTGGCTCAAACAGGAATCACCTGCAATGCCCTGTGCCCCGGCCCGTTTCTGACTCCCATGAATCTTCCCATCGCGGATTCCGAGGAAGCAAAGAAGAACATTCTCGGCGCGGTCGCGATGGAACGCTGGGGACAGCTCAGCGAAATCCAGGGCGCGGCTCTGTTACTCGCAAGCCCCGCGGCCAGCTACATGACAGGCAGCCTTCTGACCGTCGACGGCGGCTGGACCGCCCGCTAAGGCGAGCGGGGGATGTCAATCGCCTGATACCAGTGTTCAGTTTTCAGTGTTCAGTTTTCAGCTGTTTGCAGAAGTAGAAGACCTCCAACTTGTCATTCCCGATTAGGCGGGAACGGCGGGAACCCAGAACGTTGAAACCGCGAATGGACGCGAATTAACGCGAATAACGCACAGCAAATCTCTGAAATGGTCTTGTGCTGTTACGGGCCAAAGGCCCAGCCATTTGCCTAGCCTGGGCCATTCGGCGCCATTCGGCCCAGGTTTTCGGTCCGACATGGTTGCAAAGCCCCAAACGGGGCGGCCGTTTAGCCTCGTGAGAAGTGGGTCATCGATATCGAAATCACTCCCGAACCCTTCTGGCAGTCCTTCGCAAGCGGCAGCAAGCCACTTATGTATAGACAACAGGGCGGGAACCCAGCATAGATTCACGTCTACTCGGGAATGACATCGTTTTTCACCTGGCAGACAATTAACGCCAGGCGTTTCGGCGGGCCAATCAGACGATTGACCCGCTTTCCGAACCGCGTCGCTGCTGCTCTCAGTGCGGGCGTGACAGTCGCTTACTTCTTCTCAGAAGGCACGAGCCGGACATAGTCAACTGCCACCATGTAGCCCTTGACCGCTTCCGCATTCGCCCCGGTAATCTCCAGCGTCAGCTTTCCTGCGCCACTCTTCAGCAGGACTTTGCTGAACGACAGCACGCCCGTCGTGATCACTTCCGGGTTGTTGTAAAGATCGACGCCGGGGTCGAGCACCGTGTCGTTCAATGTGACCTTAACGATGCCGTAGTCCCGTGCTTTCGTCATCACAAGTTCCACGTCGTACGCTCCATCAGCAGGAACTGGAACTTCAAGGCTCAGCGTGTCGCCCGGCTTAGCACCGGTCCACCACAGCTGATCATTGCCGCTCCACTTTGCAGCCGGGAAACCGCTCATGTTTTGACTGGCCGCGGTGCCGCCGGTCTTGCCAATGATCTTCATCGCTTCGCCTTCAACGGCGTCCGGGACCTTTCCCGTCTTTGGATCAATCGGAGCGGACGGACCGCTGATTCCCACCTGAGCCGGACTTGCAAGGTAGGCAATCAAGTCACGCACTTCATCGGGTGTCAGAGTATCCAGCTGACGTTCAGGCATCATGGAGACGCTGGAGAGACTTCGTTCTTCGATCTCAGACTTTGGCACAACCACTTTGTCATTGATCGTCTGAATGGTCAGAGCACTGTCGGTCTCCTGCTTCAGAAGCCCCTGAATGACTCGGCCATCCACCAGTGCAAGCACCGTCATCTGATAATCACGTCCAACCACCGCGCTGGGGTCGAGAACATTCTCAAGTACGTAATCGATGTTCGCGCGATTTGAACCCGTGATGTCAGGACCAATTTCACCACCGGTTCCAAAGAGCCGATGACAGTTCTGACAGGTTTTTGAGTACACACGTCGGCCGTTCCCCAGATTGGCCCTGGTGAGCACTCGTGGTGTCAGCTGCTTCTTCAGTGCCGCCGCCTGTTCCTTGCGGTCCGCCGAAGATTCGCGAATCTCGCCCCAATGCTTCTTAAGGAGGTCGTTCAGTTCAGCGTCGTTGAAGGCCAGAATCTGCCGAACATGGTACGCATGCAAATCACTGCTGGGGACCTTTCCGTCGGCGATTGCTGTCAGCAGCAGACGAGTCCACGCGGGACGTGAGACCAGAGTGCTGACGGTGTCACCTTTGACGCTGTTGCCAAGGCTTGAGTAGTTTCCAAGCAGGACCTTCGGCGTCGAATCATTGCCAAGGATCGACAGGGCTCGGATCGCCGCGGCCTGAAGTTCCGGGTTGCCCAGAACGGAATCTCCCTGAAGCACATCCGCCGCGGCCTTATCCTGTCCCTTCACCAGCACGCTCAATGCCTGCTGACGACGTCCGATGTCCTGTGACTTGTCACCAAGCAAAGCTCGCATCGGCGGAAAGACTCGCTGATCACCAAACAGAACGGCCAGTTGATTGGCACGATCGACGATATCCTGCTGATCGCTCTTCAGCAGAGCTTCATAGGTGGCTTTCCACGAATCCGGCATCGGGATATCCACGCGACCTTCAAACGAGGCCATCATGGCGTCCAGAATCTGCCTCTGCAGGTCGACAGAATCTGCCTTACCCAGCGCTGCGACAACCGCAGGAAGTGTTTCGTTCGAAGCGGCGGCTCGTCGGAAAATGTACGATCGCAACAGAGGAATCTTCGTGCTGAGCGCCAGCTGAATGGCCTTCTCCGGATTCTGTGCAACGAGTGGCTCGGTGCCGTACCAGAGCATCAGCGGGAGATTATGGTCCGTGGCGTCATTTTCATGGGCTGCCAATGCTGTGGCGATTCCCCAGCGTGATTCGAGCGGCAGTCGCTGCAATGCGGAGGTCAGATAGAGTCGAACGGTCGCTGAAGAATCCGTTGCGGCCAGATTCTCCAGTTGTTTCACGATCGGCGCATCTGCAGTCTGGTCTTCCAGCTCCAGCTGAATCGCCCATGCACGAATGTACTCCTGCTTATCCGCCAGCAGCGACTGGATCTGATCAGTGCTCAGACCATGAGCAGCGTGCAGCGTCCACAGGTAACGAAGACGAGTTTCCACGGACCGTGTGCTGTCACTTGCTGCGTCCCAAAGGCCCTTTGCGAGTTCAGCCGAACAACCCTTCTGCATCGTGATCTTTCGCGCCATGCGTGAAAACCACTCATTGCGATGTTCATGCGATGCGAGGACTTCCTTGTCAGACCACTTGCTGACATCAACGTTCTGGCCAGCCACCTTACCATAGGAGATGCGATAGATCCGGCCGTTGCTGCGGTCCCAGATTTCCGGGTTCGTTCGGTGGCAGGCATTCTTGTCGTACCAGTCAATCAGGTACACAGTGCCATCGGGACCGTACCGCAGATTGATGCCGCGGAAGTAATGGTCGTTCGCCAGCATCATGTCTTTGCCATGATGGCCAACCCACGCAGATGTTCCGGCCACTGGCTCAAGAATGTCACAGTTGATTCGATTGCCATGCACGTTGTTGAAGAAGATCTGGTTTCGGTAATCATCCGGCCAGTTGTCGCCCAGATAAATCATTCCGCCACAGTGCGCATGACCACCGCCTGCATCCGATGTCGCTCCGGCGGCTCGTGGTTCGTGTCCCCACCACGCATGGTCAGCGATGTTGCCAACATAGTGTGCGTGGTCTGCAATCGTCTTGATGTCATCGTAAGTGTAGGGATTGAAATGCTGACCGCCCTGTCGATGGTAACGAGCACCCTGAATCACGTGCCAAAGGTGAGGAATCACGCACGCTGTGATGAATGCCTGACCCTTGTCGTTGAAGTCGACTCCCCAGGGATTGCTCGTTCCGTTCATGAAGGCTTCGAACACATCCTTCTTCGGATGGTAACGCCAGACGGCGGCGTTGAGCGGCAGTCGTTCACTATCGGCAGCGCCAGGCTTGCCAACTTTGGAATGAGTAAATACGCCGTGGCAGCCGTACAACCAGCCATCGGGTCCCCAGATGAATGCGTTGAGAGTTTCATGAGTATCCTGCCAGCCGAAACCATCTCGCAGAACAACGGCGCCGGGAGGAACGTCTTTTGGGAACTGAACCGAGGCCTGAGCGACTTCACCCTTCGCAGGAGCGTCCGGCTTGTCGTCTCCATCGCGGTCCGGAATGAACATCAGGTAAGGCGCCGCCCCGACGTAGACTCCGCCAAAGCCGACTTCCAGTCCGCTGATCAGATTAAGGCCTTCGATAAAGGTCTTTGTCGTATCAAAGACCCCATCGCCATCGACATCTTCGAAGATCAGGATCTTGTCTTTGCCTTCTCCATCCGGAGCTCGAAGCGGATACGTATGAGCTTCCGCGACCCAAAGACGTCCCTTGTGGTCAAAGCACATCGCCACAGGCTGGTGAACCATCGGCTCGCCGGCTGCAAGTTGAACCTTGAATCCAGGAGGCACCGTCATCTGCTTTGCCGCGTCTTCCGGCTTCAGGCCTTCCGCCATTTCCTTTCGCTTCTGAGGCTGAGCCGCTTCAAACTCTTCCTGTGACACTTCCTTCGCGGCGTGCATTAGCACACTGGCGCCAACCATACCGCCGGCGGCGATGTCAATCAGCCCGTCCTTATTGATGTCTTCAACAACAAGACCGCGGCCGATGCCAGACTTGTCATCTGCCAGGTGAGGAGCAAAGTCGACGCCATCCTTGTTTCGCTGAAGCTCAAACCAATACACCACCGCGCCGGCATCCCACAATGGACTCTGAGTATGGTGCGACCAGTACGTCTTGCCCGTCACGATGTCCTGCAGTCCGTCGCCGTTCATGTCCGCCAGCTTGACGGCATGCAGTTCGGTGAAGAGCAGCCCGTAGGGACTGTCTTCCTTGGTTTCCCCCATCAGGAGGTGCTTTTCAAAGGTCGTGTCGCCGTTTCCGTCGACTCCTGTGTTTTCATACCAGGCCAGCCCGAAATCGTGAGCACTGAGAGCCGTGATGATGTCGGCATCCTTATCGCCATCGACGTCATACGCGAACATATCCGCACCCGCTCGGGCGAACGGATACTTGCGGAATTTCCAAACCCCTTCGACGGCACCTTCTGCAGGCTGCTCCATCCAGCCATCCGTCGCAATCATGTCCATTCGACCGTCGCTGTTGACATCACCAACCCCCAGACCATGTCCGAATGGAACCGGAGCAATCTTTTCTGAGATGTTCACGAACTTCCATGCGCCAAGGGGATTCGACTTCTCTGGCACGTAGAAGCCGTAACGGCCCTGTCGAGTACAAACGAGTTCTGGAACTCCGTCGCCAGTGATGTCTGCAAACTGCGGCGCTTCGTTGCTGACAGAATCAGCGACCTGGAGCTTTTCCCACAGACCAGTGATGCCATCCTTGCCCGGATTGCGATAGACAAATCCAGGCGTTCCGGGGAAGCCGACGACAAGGATGTCATTCCATCCGTCTTTGTCGAAGTCGTGAACCCAGTTGAAGAAATTGTCCGCGTACCCTTCACGCTTCTGAGGGACCGCCGGATAGATTTCGTTCTTCGTCTTGAAGTCCGGGCCGGCATACCAGTGTGGTCCGTAGATGACATCGGTCTTGCCATCGTTGTTCAGATCACCGACGGAGATTCCCTCCGAATAGTAGACATCTGACAATTGCTGACGCTCGAAGGACTGCAGAACGGGTTTCTGCTGAGCGTTCGCCGAGGGCCCAAGGACAACGAGGGCCAATGTAAGTGCGCACAGATTTCTCATACGTGGAGCCTGGATAGTCAGAACGGAGGGAAATCGACATGGGGGAACTTCCCGGAAGCAACTTCCGGCAAGTGCAGGCTCCACATGTTGCCAGATTGCATCATTTCTGGCCACCGAGTCACTGTGAGTCATCAGTGTTTGAACTTCTGTTTCCCGGAATCAACCACAACCGATGTGGCATTTAGACAGCAGAGTGTGTTGATCAGGAGACACTGCAAATCTGTGGACTTCTCTGAAGCATCCCGGGAACAGCGCATTATGGTTGCTCGATGAATTGACTCCGAGTTTCCGGACATCAGGGTAGAAATCCTGCTGTCCATGCGAACTCCGCAAATACCCTTCATCGTGCTTCTTCACAATGCCAACCGGTGTCCTCACAACAAACGCGGAATCCAAATCAGCCATCCAGGATGGTCTGACGGAAGACGCATCGGTGATTGGCGGCAGCAGTTGTGTGAAGCCTGTGGGTGATCTCCAAACGCCTCAGCGCCGGTCACTGAGGTACCACGCGGGTGTGCTTCTTGCGATTCTGGTCACAGGGCTGATTCTTGAACGGGTCATCATCTCCACGATTGCCACGTGGCAAAGCGTACCATTCGCCATGCAGGACTTTCTGGTTCGTCATACTGCGACGATCCTGGTGGGATTTGGGATCGTCTTTTATTTGTGCTACCTGAATCGAGAACTCTACCGCCAAATCCGCCAGCAGGAACAACTGGGACCGTACCGTCTGTTTCAGTTGATTGGCTCTGGCGGAATGGGAGATGTCTATCTGGGAGAACATCAGCTTCTAAAACGCCGATGTGCGATCAAGTTGATTCGAAAGGATAAAGCATCAGACCGAAGGATGCTGGCTCGCTTCGAACGTGAAGTGAAAGCGACCGCGAAGCTGACTCACTGGAACACCGTTCAGGTTTATGACTACGGTCGCACTGCTGACGGCGTGTTCTACTACGCGATGGAATACCTCGAGGGCCTGAATCTTCGCCAGTTGGTGGATCGATACGGCCCGCAGCCTCCGGGGCGAGTCGTCTACATTCTGCGTCAGATCTGCGGCGCACTGCATGAATCGGGTCAGTACGGCCTGGTTCATCGTGACATCAAGCCCAGCAATATCTTCCTTGCTGAACGTGGGCAGATGTATGACGTCGCCAAGTTGCTGGACTTCGGACTCGTGCTTCCTGCTTCGATGGGGAATGTTGGCATTCGTTCCGTGAGCACTCAATTGCAAGGCTCACCACGATTCATGTGTCCTGAACAGGCCCAGGGGTTGAAGCCGGACATCCGCGGCGACCTGTATTCACTGGCCTGTGTTGCCTATTTCCTGTTGACTGGTCGAGCACCGTTTGAAGATGACAACCCTGTCATGCTGGTTGTCGCCCACGCAACCGCTTCACCTCCAACATTTCAGGAGTTGGGCGTCGCCGTTCCCGAGGACCTGGCGGAGATCATCCTGCGCTGCCTTCACAAGAAGCCCGAATGTCGCTTCGGATCCGCGCGAGAACTTCAGGAAGCTCTTGAAGCCTGCAGCTGCGCTTCGGACTGGTCCTGGAAAGATGCAGAGACCTGGTGGAGATCGAATCCCGATCACACCTCTACCCTGGCAAGTGACCAGACAGTCGTTTCAAGTGAAACACAACCCACGCCAGGAACGCCATTTCAGGACCCAGACCAAACGTTCGTCTGCGAAAAAGCCAGCGTCTTCAGCAACATCTTTTAATGCGCCCTGACGACAAAGAGTTTAGGTCGCGACTCTTGCCTTCGCGGTAGTGGATCTTGCCAAAGATCCCCGGGCACCAGCAATCAACGTTCCACAAAGCTGTGCCACAAACCAAGGCGAGCGGGGCGACGTCAGTCCCCTGATTGCGATTTTGTACTACGCGATTCCTCCACACCACTGATCGCGACGAGTTCATCATCCGGCAAAAAAATGTCGGGCAGAAAGATAAAGGCGAGCGGCAGGACGTCAGTCCTCCGAGAACACACACACTCTTCCTTCCCCACCGGGTTCACCCCGGTGGAAAACGGCCTCTGCACTACCCCGTCCCCAGCGCCCATCGGGTAGCACGTACGCAGTGCGTGTGCCGCAGGCGCCGGAAGCCTGAGTGTGCACGCCGTAAAACCACTGCAGCCGCAATGAGATCAACGTGCGGGCAAAAAATGCGGGACAAAAAAAAGGCGAGCGGGGCGACGTCAGTCCCCTGATTGCGTTTCTGCTCTTCGCGATTCCTCTGCCGCTCCGGCGAGCGGGATGCGTCAGCTTCCCGGTACAACATCCAATGTCATTCCCGCGTAATCGGAAACCAACACCGGTTTGAAACCGCAGATGGACGCGGATTAACGCAGATAACGCAAAGCGAATCTTGCGCAGATCGCCTCGCGCCTCGGCACTCGGCCAAGGTTTTCCGCAATCCAAACAAAGGGTGACAACGCGGTCCCCCATCGGTAAAGTGCACCGTGAGAGGATTCGCCACAGTGATGAATCCCGCAAGAGCCCACACCGCTCACAAAGCGGCAAAGTTCAACGCACGATCTATGCGTCGGCTAATCGCCCGACGCATAGATCGCAATTCGTTCGTCAGCAATGACTTCATCCAACTAACGACAACTCGGAAACTGCCTGATCAACGTTATGCCCTCTATAACCCTCAAGCTCCCATACGATCTTGATGAGGAACAATGGCTCGCCGTTGACCGAGTATTCCGGGAAATGGATGGCTGGGTTGGTCACGCAGAAGATGACAATACTCCGCAGTGGTATGGAACTTTATCATCCCCAAAATATGTTTGGGCATCTGTTGAACCAAGCGGTCTGCTGATTGATGGAAATCTAGACCAATCGCACTGGACCGGTTGGATCTCAACATTGTGCGCACGACTTTCGCTGGCGTTGCAGTGCGAGATTCGTGACGCCGAAATGTAGCTGACGAACAAAGCCATCCACCCGAGCACGCGATCGGGCGTTTCTTACATGGTGGCCTCACTCGCGCGTGCCGGGTGATGGCCAGCGTTCGCCCACAAGCACACGAAGAAACTCCATGGACTATGCCTCGGCATTTCAATTGGTGATCGCTGACCCGCGATACCAGCGCAATCTTGACTGGGGCGAGGCGCGCCCGGGACATCCGGAAGGCACTGTTCGCGCACACATCGCAGAGATCGAACCCAACCTCGAGGTGCTTAAGCCAAAGCTGTCCGATACGGAGGTTTGGAAACTTAAGCTCTTGATTCATACGCATGACTCGTTCAAGGCCGATTCAAAGCCAGGTGTCCCGATTACTGATCCCGCCAGCCATGCATCGCTGGCCAAATCATTCCTCGCCGACTTTTGTGATGATGTCGACTTGCTAGCGATGGTCCAATTCCACGATGAGCCGTTTGCGTTGTGGCGTCAGTTCGAGTCAAAAGGTTCATACAATCAACAACGGATGGCTGCATTGCGTGGCAACATCACGGATTGGAACTTGTTTTTGGCCTTCAACATAATCGATGGGTGTACGGACGGAAAAAGTCGTGAGCCATTGCAATGGCTGTTTAGGGAACTCGATGGCAGAGTTGACTCGACCTTCACGGCAGCAGACATCATCGGATAGAGAGGGCGAACAAAGATCGGGATAGGCGTCAGCCTTGCGGCTGAGCCCCTCCCACACCACCCGGCGTGCGGGTCCGCAGCGGGCGGTTCAGATCTTTCGCAGTAAGCGTCTGCCAGATGATTAACAGGCTGGCTAATCCTTGATGGGCGAGATCGTCCAGGGAAACTGGTGCTCCAGGGAAACTGGGCCAGGGAAACTGGTGCCATCTGGAAACTGGCGAATCTGGTGCCATCCACCTTTGTCCTCACATCGCAAAGTCACAGCAAGCCTCAACTTGCGGTTCGTGTTCCCCTCAGCTATGCCTGTGTGCGGCGAGACGATTTCGGGGAGGCCACTCTCGTTGTGCTGCGAGCTTCGTTCCTGCCGGGCGTTGTTCCCGGGACGACGACAGTGGAGCGGCACCATTTGCGGAAGTTGAGCACGC